>REAW01000037.1 GCA_004293725.1 Curvibacter sp. | reverse complement strand
CCGCTATAGTTATCCACAGTTGGCATTCAAACTGCCAGCGTTAGCCCCTGGACAGACTTCAATTGGCACAGGTGGCCAGAATTCGATTGGCGCCAACACCATTGGACTACAGACACGTAGCACAATCGAAAATAGTTCAGGAACTGAGTCCGGCGCTGACGGGTAACGTGAAAAGCATCCGGGTACCCTGGCCCGGGTTACGTTCCGCCCGGATGTTGCCGCCATGGGCCTCCACAATGCACCGCGAGATGTACAGGCCCAAGCCCAATCCACGTCGGTCGTTCTTGCCGACCTGCCAGAACCGCTCGAACACGGCCTCTAACATCGCTGAGGGGATTCCTTCCCCGGTGTCGTCCACGCAAAATTCAAGCGACTCTCCCACGCGCGCGCAGTGCACTTGGACACTGCCACCTTTGGGAGTGAACTTGATCGAATTGGCGATCAGGTTGGCGAGCACTTGCAGCAAACGATCGTGATCGAATTCAGCAAGGCAGGTTTCTTGCATGTCCCGCACCGCGAGGGACACGCCTTTTGCAGATGCCGAGATCTGAAAGACCTCAACCGCTTCAAACACCAGCGAGGCCACGTCGCCCTGAACCGTTTGCATGGCAAGTTTGCCGGCATCGATGCTGGCGACATCAACTAAATCTCCAATCAGGCGGTTCATGCGCGCGCCGTAGCGCTCTATACGCGTAGTTTCGAGCAACAAGCGCTCGCGGTCACTGTGATTCTCGAGTTTTTGGGCAAGAAGCTGCGAACTAACCACGATTCCATTAAGGAGATCACGCAGATCGTGGGAGACCATACCGAGGAAATCGTCCCTGGTGGCGAGTGCGTCGTCGGAGCGGGCGCGCTCCGTGAGCAAATATTGATCGGTGGCGTCGCGCTCAAGCGGCAAAAGGCGGGTCAGCATACGGGAGCTCGCGGCGCGCTCGCGGCGCACGACCTTATCTGCCGCAGCCCGTTCATCACGCAGGGTTGCGTCTTCAACCTCCCGTTCCTCAGCAATTGCGGCTTGAATGTCGTGCGGTACTGAAGTGTCCGCCATGATGTCCGCCTTTTTGCGGGCTGCGACCAGAACAATGTCGGCGTTTTCCCGGGCATGCTGCACAACTGCGTCAGCCTGCTTTTCTGTTGCTGCTCGGTTCGCAGTCATCTTCCGATCGGCTTCTTCGCGTTCCTCGCGCAGGCTAACGTCGGTCAGTTCGCGCTCAGGATATTCCCGTGATTCCTGTGGATTTACATTTGGCTTCATAGAACGTTACTCCCTTCAGCGTTGTTGCGTAAATCGGATCCGGTTTCAATTCGGCTAACCGGTCAGTATATGACGGCGCCCAATTGCAGTAGCGCGTTGGCGCTCCTGGATGCAAGCCGCCGGACACGGAAGTCCGGTATCGAGACTGCCAGTTTCAGTGCTATTGGAGTGCGGCCACCAGCACAGCTCGCAAATGGCAATGTCCATGGCGATGATGGTTTCATCTTCCAAAATCAAAAAATCCGAGGCATGGTCGTTGCGTCAGCAACCCCATCAGGATTAAGCATATCCCCCCCCTCGGATCGGCATAACCAGAGGTTCCAGCTAGATGACTTGGAAGTTCACAGTGAAAGAAACGCCTTTTTCAGGGTTTGGCGTGATCCTCATCTCTCCTCCAATCTGTTTAGCCAAATCACCCGCCAGCTGCAACCCCAGGGAGCATTTACGTTCGTCTTCAAAGTTTACCGGCAGTCCAATGCCTGAATCGGACACACGCAAGTACCAATGTTGCGCAGTTTCCAAGGGGTGCAGGTCAATGCTGACTTGGCCTGTGACACCCTCAGGAAATCCGTGTTTCAGGCAGTTCGTGATTAACTCGTTCACCAGCAAGCCGCAAGAAACAGCTTGATCCATGCCGACCCGCACCGATCCCAAGTCGAGCTGGAGTTGAACAGCCCCAGAATGTGTTGACTGTGTTTTAAATGCTTGGGTGGATAGCTGTCTGAGGTAGCTGCCAAGGTCAATCGAAGCCAAGGTACCAGACCGGTACAGCGACTCATGCAAAAGAGCCATCGTGCGGATGCGGGCTTGCATATCGCCCAGCACGACCTTCGTATCTTCAACTGTGCTGCGATGGCTTTCCAGTCGCAAAAGGCTGGTGATTACTTGAAGATTGTTTTTAACGCGGTGGTGGACTTCTTTGATCAGTGACTCCTTTTCAGAAACCAACAGCCGAAGTGTTTCTTCAACCCGCTTAAGCTCTGATATTTCTGCCGAAGCGCAAGCAATACCAATGACTTGACCAGAATCGTTGAGGAGCGGTTCAACCCACAGATCGAAGAACTCAAGTTTTTCGCCGGGCGCAGCAGCAACCACTTCCTGCCGCACTGCTTGCCTGGTTTCGATGACTCTGCGTTTGAGCGCTTCAAGTTCTTTGACGCAAGCCGGATCCAAAAGATCGGCGTCGGTCTTACCAATCACGGCGTCTTTTTCGTAGCGAAGCTTAGGGTTGTAGAACCACGTATAACGCAGGCCCAGATCCTGCTCCCACAAAGTTACCTGTGAATTGTTGAGTGCGCTCTTAAATCGACGCTCGCTACGCTGCACAATGTCTTCAGCCTGTTTGCGGGTGGTAATGTCTTCAGTCCACATCACGACACCGCCAATATTGCCGGAATCATCACGCCACGGCTTCACCTCCCAGCGCATCCAGCACGGTGTGCCATCTGGGCGCAAAAAGAGGTCGGATTCACTTTTCTCGGTCGCCCCTGCAAGACAACGACGATGTACATCTTTCCAACGTTCTGGCAGATCAGGAAAGATTTCGTAATGCGACAACCCAATAACATTTCGGTCGCCGATTTGACAGTCATCACGCCAGCCTCGAGTTAGCTCAAGATAGCGCATATCGAGGTCAAATAAAGCCATCGATACGGGTGCCCAATCCGCGAGCTGCCGAAACCTTCGTGCAGCTTTTCTACGATCTAAATCGCTTCGATTGTGGACGTCATCGATATCTGTCGCCATGTTTCACCCCGCCAATTTGTTTATGGTTCAAGTCAAACACGCGGGAAAGTTTAGTCAGATGAGCGAGAAGTCGCAATGGGCTTCCACTCTACAAAGTGGTCTATTTTGGTAAAAATCTTGTCTAGCCGATTGGTTGGTCTTCAATTTGTGTTGCAGGACTAAGCGAATCGGGGAATTACGTTGACCGGAGGTAGCGCCCCCATCAAGTGAAATCCAGCCTGATCTGCGGAGTACCAGCTATTGGAGGTAATGCCAGATTGAGGGAAACCCACTTGAACTTTTGTATGGCTGCAGTCCCGGCAAACCTGCGATCTAAGGCCGCCAGCTTACAAGCACCGAAGTGGACCTCCTACCAGCCGTTCGCCAATGCTCGCTACCGAGACTTTGGAGTCGCCCAGTCGCAGCTCCCACCCAGATGCCTGCGGCTTCAAATAATCGAAGAAACCACCGAGCTGCCCTACCCCTCAAACTGCGGATGCAGTTGCCGGATGCGCGACATAGCCATGCCTGCGGCCGCCGTGCGCGTCTCCACGCCCAGCTTCACAAACACGCGCTCCAGGTGTTTCTTTACGGTCATGTGGCTGCTACCCAAGATATCGCCAATGTCTTTGTTGGTTTTGCCTTTGACCACCCAATACAAGACCTCCGCTTCTTTGGCAGTGAGTTTGAAGGACAGGCTCATGGCCTCGATAACGGCGGTATCTGACACTTCGCGCATGACGATGAGCCAGTCGCCGCCGGCTTCGCTGTCGCCAATTTGCTGATGCAGGCGCAAGGTCAGGCGCTGGGGGCCGCGCTCCAGGCTGAGCTTGGCGGGTTCGCCCCCGCGCGCGACCGTTTGCAGGCAAGCCTGCAGCCACGCCAACAGCGCAGGCGGCGTTTGCGGCGCCTGCGTGCCGCAGTAGCGCTCCAGCAGTTCACGCGCCAGCGGGGTTTGCCACATGAGGCAACCGTCGGCCGCGCGCACGGTGATGGTGGCGTAGCCAAAGGCGTCCAGCGCGTTGCGGGTTTGGCGCCGCTCGCGCGCGCCAGCCAGGTGCACGCCCATGCGCGCCATCACCTCTTTGGGTTTGATGGGCTTGGTCACGTAGTCAACGCCACCACTCTCCAGCGCGGCCACCAGGTATTCGGTCTCGGTCAGACCGGTCATGAAGATGATGGGGATATGGGTGGTCTTGGGCGCGGCCTTCAGGCGGCGGGCCACTTCAAAGCCGTCCATGCCGGGCATCATGGCGTCGAGCAAAATCACATCGGGCAGAGCCTGGGTGGCGCGCTGCAGCGCGGCGTCGCCCGAGGTGGCAATGAGCACGGTGTAGCCCGATTCGTCCAACGCGTCGTGCAGCACCGAGAGGTTGTCAGGCACGTCGTCCACGATCAGCACCACATCGCTGTTGGCGCGGTCGAGCGTGTCGGTGGTGTCGTCAATGAGTGGGGCTGGCATCGAGCGCTTTCTGCAATTGGGCGGCCATGGTTTCAAACTGGTACTGGCGCGCCAACGCCGCCATGGACTGGGTAAACGCCAGGCACTGCGGCTGGGCCATGGCAATGGCGTCCAGCTTGTTGACTATGCCGCGATAGAACCCGAGGCGCACCAGCGCCTGCAGGGCTTGGCAGTCGGCCGGGCTGGGCAGCACTTCGGCCTCAGGCCCGGGCGCCGGGGCGGCAGAGGTAGGCAAGCGCAGTGGGTCCACCCACTGCAGCGCAAGTTTGCGCTCCAGCCAGTCCAGCAGCTCGGTGTGGCGTACCGGCTTCACAATAAAGTCTTCGGGCGGCAGGCCCAGGCCGTTGTCCAGCCCGCGGTCGAATGCATTGGCCGAGACAATGGCCACGTGCGGCTGCAAGCCCCCCAGCGCGGGGTTACTGCGAAGCCGGCGCAGCGTTTCCCAGCCGTCGATGCCGGGCATGGCCAGGTCCAGCAACACCACATCGGGCCGCAGGCCGGCGGCCAGCAGGTCCAGACAGTCATGCCCGCTGGCGGCGGTGCGCACCTCAAATCCCAGCGGCTCCAGCAGGCTTGCCAGCAGCTCACGGTCGGCCTCTTCGTTGTCCACCACCAGCACCTTGCGGCGCGCGCCTGCGTAACCCAGGCGCGGCTTGCGCGGTGGGGCCGCATGGTTCTGCGCAGCGCTGGCAGGCATGTGCAGCTCGGGGAGAAACAAGCGCACGCGGAACACCGAGCCCTTGCCCTGTGTGGTGCTGGCCGTCAGCTCGCCGCCCATCAGGTCGGTGAGCATTTTGGCAATGGTCAGGCCCAGGCCTGCGCCGGTGGAGGCACCCGCTGCACTGGGGCCGCGGGTGAAGGGGTCGAAGATGCGGTCCAGGTCGTCCTGCGCCATGCCGGGGCCGGTGTCCACCACTTCCACCTGCGCCATTTCACGTGCGTAGCGCAGGCGCAGGGTCACGCCACCAGTTTGGGTGAACTTGATGGCGTTGCCCAACAGATTGATAAAGATTTGGCGCACACGTTTCTCGTCGGCGCGCACCCAGTCGGGAATGCTGCCTTGGACCTCAAACCGAAAGCGCAGGCCCTTGGCCGAGGCCTGCAGCTCGAACATGCTGGCTATCTCGTGCATGCCATTGGCGAATTGCATGGGCTTGACATTGAGAGTGAGCTTGCCGCTCTCGATGTGGGCCATGTCCAGTGTGCCCTCAATCAGCGACAACAGGTGCTCCCCCCCGCGCTTGATGACACTCACCGCCTGCTTGCGGTGCGCGGGGATGGAGGCGTCTTCCCCCATGAGCTGGGCATACCCCAAGATGCTGTTGAGCGGCGTGCGCAGCTCGTGGCTGATGGCACTGATGTAGCGGCTCTTGGCCTGGTTGGCGGCCTCGGCGGCTTGCTTGGCGCGCTCGGCCAGCAGTTTGGCATCTTGCAGAGCTTCGTCGGTTTGGCGGTGGGACTCTATCTCGCGCATCAGCAAATGAGTTTGCCGGTTGGACTCTTCTTGGGCAACCTGGCGGCTTTTATGTGCGAGCACCAGCCACCAGGCGACGATGCCGGACATCAGCATCAAGGCGGCAAAGGTTTTGCTAAACCCCGAGCGCAAGGCTTCTTCCACGGCGATGCGTTGCTCGCCAAAAGCCAGCACGGCCCCCAGCTCTTGCTTGTAGAACATGCCAAACACCGTGGCCAAGAGGGGCACGATGACCAGCATCAGCAGCAAAAAGTGTCCCAGCCCTGTATCCAGAAATGGCCATACCCGCCGGGGCAGCAGCCAACGCAGGGCGCCGGACCATTGGGTTGCCAAGTTGGCGTGCGGTTTGCACATATCGCCGCACCGTGCATCCAGCGTGCAACACAGCGAGCAGATCGCGCCCTGGTAGGCCGGGCAATGCGCCATGTCGGGCGCCTCGTATTCGCGTTCACAAATCACACATTGGCGGGCCTGTAGTCGCACGTAACTGCCAGGCAAACTGCTGTCGCCCGGCGCGGCATCACCACCCGGCCGCGCCAGGTAGTAACGGCCTTGGGTCAGCCACGCGATCAGTGGCGAGGTAACCATGGCAGTGACCAAAGCCACGACTGCCGAGAAAGCCTTGGCCAGCTCCCCAAACAGGCCCAGGTACGCCAAGATGGAAAGCACCGACGCCATGGCCATGGCGCCCACGCCCACGGGGTTGATGTCGTACAAATGGGCCCGCTTGAATTCGATGCCCTTGGGCGATAGGCCCAGGGGTTTGTTGATCACCAAATCCGCGACCACCGCCATCATCCACGCAATGGCGATGTTGGAGTACAGGCCCAGTACTTCGCCCAGTGCCTGAAAGACGTTCATCTCCATCAGCATGAAGGCGATCACGCTGTTGAACAGCACCCACACCACGCGCCCCGGGTGGCTGTGGGTCAGGCGGGAGAAAAAATTGCTCCAGGCCAGCGAGCCCGCATAGGCGTTGGTCACGTTGATCTTGATCTGCGACACCACCACAAACACCGCCGTGGCCGCTACGGCCCAGCCCAGGGTTGGAAACACATACTCATAGGCGGCCAGGTACATCTGGTTGGGGTCCACCGCGCGATCGATGGGCACACTGTGCTGGATGGCCAGGTACGCCAGGTAGGCGCCGCCCAACATTTTGGCAACGCCCAGCACCACCCACCCCGGCCCCCCCACCAGGACGCCAGACCACCAACTCCAGCGGTTGGCCGCGGTGCGCTCGGGCATGAAGCGCAAGTAGTCAGCTTGCTCGCCCATTTGGGTGATGAGGGCGATACCCACGGTGAGAGCCGCACCAAACAAGTGCAAGTCAAACACCCCTGCAGCGCCTTTCTCACCAGCGTAGTGCGTGATTCCCGTAAAGGCCTGCGGGTCGCGCACCATAACGAAGACAAATGGCACTACCAGCATCACCAACCATATGGGTTGCGTCCAGATCTGGAGGCGGCTGATGGTGGAGACACCGTGGGTGACCAAGGGTATGACCACCACGGCACAGATCAGGTAGCCCCAGGTGGGAGGTATGTCCAGCGCCAGCTCCAGGGCATAGGCCATGACAGCAGCCTCCAGCGCAAAGAAGATGAAGGTGAAGGAGGCGTAGATGAGCGAGGTGAGTGTGGAGCCTATGTAGCCAAAGCCCGCGCCACGGGTGAGCAGATCCATGTCCACCCCATAGCGGGCGGCGTAGATGCTGATAGGCAGCCCGGCCAGAAAAATCACCAGCCCCGTAATGAGAATGGCCCAGAAGGCATTGACAAAGCCGTACTGCACCAACAAGGTGGCCCCCACAGCTTCCAAAATCAGAAAAGACGCAGCGCCGAACGCCGTATTGGCCACCCGGAACGGCGACCACTTGCGAAAACGCTGCGGCGTGAAGCGCAAGGCGTAGTCTTCCATGGTCTCGCTCGCCACCCAGTTGTTGTAGTCGCGGCGGATTTTCACCACCCGCTGGGCGGGCGCTTCGGACGGCGGTGGAGGAGAATGAACAGTAGACACAGCCCGATGGGTGCAGTTTCCATGCCACCACCCTGCGACCTTTGGCGTATGGCACCACTTCAGGGCACGGGCTTTGCTTAGGATGAAACCAACCACTGAGTGAATCGACTATGGAACTAACCCCTCGCGAAAAAGACAAGCTGCTTATCTTTACCGCTGCGCTGCTGGCGGAGCGGCGCAAGGCACGCGGCCTGAAGCTCAACTACCCCGAAGCGGTAGCCCTGATCAGCGCTGCAGTGATGGAAGGCGCCCGAGACGGCAAGACCGTGGCCCAACTGATGAGCGAAGGCCGCGCCGTGCTGACGCGCGCCGACGTGATGGACGGTATTGCAGAAATGATTCCCGACATCCAGTTGGAAGCCACGTTCCCCGACGGCACCAAGCTGGTCACCGTGCACCAGCCCATTGTTTGACCCTCTTTTTCCAGGAAACGCCATGACCAAGCTTCTGAAAAACGCTCTATTTTTTATAGCTGCAAGTGCAGCATCCACCGGCGCATTTGCCCATATTGGCCATGAAACGCACAGCCTGATGGCGGGCTTGACTCACCCGTTTGGCGCGGACCACCTGCTGGCCATGGTGGCTGTGGGCATCTGGTCCGTCAGCGCGCTCCCAGCCCACAAAGCCTGGCAGGGCCCAGCAACCTTCCTGATGGCACTGGTCAGCAGCGCGGTAATGGGCGCAATGGGCATCACGCTGCCGTTTTTGGAGCACGCGATTGCACTTTCCGTCACTTTGTTCGGACTCATGTTGGTGATTGCCACACAACCGGTGCCCAAAGCACTGGGGCTTGGGCTGATTGCGGTCGCCGCGTCCTTGCACGGGCTCGCCCATGGCGCCGAAACACCTGCAACCGGCTTTGCCGGCTATGCGGCTGGCTTTTTGTTGACCACTGCGGCCTTGCAACTGAGCGGTGTGGGCTTGGGCCTGTCCATCCGCCGGTGGTTGGCGGCACGCAGCGGCGCAGTGCTCGGCAGCTTGGGCGGCACTCTGGGCGTCGCCGGCATTTACTTGTTCAGCCAACTCTGAGGCCTGCCCCATGATCCCTGGTGAACTCATTCTTGACGACGGTGAACATCTGCTGAACACCGGCCGACGCACCGCCACCGTGGTGGTGCAAAACCAGTCGGACCGCCCCATCCAGGTTGGCTCGCACTACCACTTTGCCGAAACCAACGCCGCGCTGGGGTTCGAGCGCGCCGTAGCGCAAGGCATGCGGCTCAATATTCCGTCGGGTTCGGCCGTGCGCTTCGAGCCCGGCCAGCAACGCACCGTGGAGCTGGTCGACATAGGTGGTGACCGCGTGATTTACGGCTTTCGCGGCATAGTGCAAGGGAGTCTCTGACCATGGCAAAGATTGGACGCCGCGCGTATGCGGAAATCTTCGGCCCCACCACCGGTGACCGGGTGCGCCTGGCGGATACCGGCCTCATCATCGAGGTAGAAAAAGACTACACCCTGGCTGCCGGCAGTTACGGCGAAGAGGTGAAGTTTGGCGGTGGCAAAACCATTCGCGATGGCATGGCCCAATCGCAGCGCACCAATGCCGGGACTGGGACGGGTCCCTCCGGTGGCGGCGCTGTAGACTGCGTGCTCACCAACGCCCTCATCCTGGACCACTGGGGCATCGTCAAGGCCGATATTGGCTTGAAGGGCGGGCGCATTGCGGCCATCGGCAAGGCCGGCAACCCCGACACCCAGCCGGGCGTAAACATCATCATTGGGCCGGGCACCGAGATCATCAGTTGCGAGGGCAACATCGTCACCGCCGGTGGCATTGACTGCCATATCCACTTCATCTGCCCCCAGCAAATCGAAGAAGCGTTGTGCAGCGGCGTTACCACCATGATGGGTGGCGGCACCGGCCCGGCCACCGGCACTTTTGCCACTACCTGCACACCCGGCCCCTGGAACATCGAGCGCATGCTGCAAGCGGCAGATGCTTTCCCCATGAACCTGGGCTTTTTCGGCAAAGGCAACGCAAGCCTGCCTGGCGCACTGCATGAGCAGATCAACGCCGGTGTGATTGGGCTGAAACTGCATGAAGACTGGGGCAGCACGCCTGCCGCCATCAGCAACTGCCTGGATGTGGCAGACGAAACAGAAATTCAGGTGGCACTCCATTCCGACACGCTGAATGAGTCCGGCTTTGTCGAGAACACGATTGAAGCGACCAAGGGCCGTGGCCTATGCGCTTTCCATACCGAGGGTGCAGGCGGCGGCCACGCCCCCGACATCCTGAAGGTGGTAGGTCAGGCGAACTTTTTGCCCAGCTCCACCAACCCCACCATGCCCTACACCCAGAACACGCTGGACGAGCATGTGGACATGCTGATGGTGTGCCACCACCTGGACGCCAGCATTGCCGAAGACCTGGCCTTTGCCGAGAGCCGCATCCGCAAGGAGACCATTGCGGCGGAAGACATCCTGCACGACATGGGTGCCATCAGCATGATGAGCAGCGACAGCCAGGCCATGGGCCGCGTGGGCGAAGTCATCATCCGCACCTGGCAGACCGCCGACAAGATGAAGTCGCAGCGCGGCAGCTTGCCGGAAGACAGCAGCCGCAACGACAACTTCCGCGCCAAGCGCTATGTCGCCAAGTACACCATCAACCCCGCCATTGCGCACGGCATCAGCCATGAAGTGGGCAGCATCGAAGTCGGCAAGTGGGCCGATCTGGTGATCTTCAAACCCGCATTCTTCGGCGTCAAACCCGCACTGATTTTGAAAGGCGGCTTCATTGCGCACGCGGCCATGGGTGACCCGAATGCGTCCATCCCCACACCGCAGCCGGTGCACTACCGACCCATGTTCGGCAGCTTTGGCGGCGCGCTGCACCGCAGCTCGCTGACCTTTGTGTCGCAATCGGGTTTACACGCGGGCATCAAGGAAGGCTTTGGCCTGGCCAAGAACGTGGTGGCGGTCAAAAACATCCGTAGCGTACGCAAGCAGCACATGGTGCACAACAGCTACTTGCCCACCATGGAAATCGACGCGCAAACCTACAGCGTGCGCGCCGACGGCCAACTGCTGACCTGCGAGCCTGCTGTGAAGCTGCCCATGGCGCAGCGCTACTTTTTGTTCTAAATCCGTATCGCGCACCCTATGGACATTCGCATCGATGACCTGCAGGGGCCGGCTATTGCCGCCCTGCTGCAAGTGCACCTGGATGCGATGCACCAGCACTCGCCACCCGAGAGCGTGCACGCCCTCGACCTGGAAGCCTTGCGCCAACCGTCCATCACCTTCTGGACTGCTTGGGACGGTGATGCACTGATGGGCTGCGGCGCGCTCAAAATGCACAGCGCTACCCACGCAGAGCTCAAGTCCATGCGCACAGCGGCGGGGCATGAACGAAAAGGCGTGGCACGCGCACTGCTGCGCCATATAGAAGCCGCAGCAAGGGCAAGCGGTGTGCAACACATAAGCCTGGAAACCGGCACCAACGCGCCGTTCTTTGCGGCGCACAGACTCTATGAAAGCGAAGGCTTTGTGGATTGCGGCCCGTTTGCCGAGTATGTGCTGGACCCGTATAGCTTGTTCATGACCAAGGCTTTGGCCTGAAAAAGCCTAGCGAGGCTGCATATGCTCACGAATCCACTGCGCAAAAACAACTTCGTCTATGTCTCCAGCTGCCACGCCAAGCATGGTCAACGTTGCGTCGGCTTGGGTTGCAACCAACCGTTTGTTGTTCAGGAGCAAAAAAAGACCAACTGCCAAAAATGCCGCACGCTTGTTGCCGTCAACAAAAGCATGGTTTTTGGCAAGCCCCACACCATAGCAGGCTGCAAGCTCGGCAACATCAGGAGCACCATACGCCACCAAGTTCAACGGTCGTGCCAGCGCAGATTCCAGCAAGCCTTCGTCACGCAAACCCGATGCACCGCCATGCTCTGCCAAGCTCTCGTCGTGCAACAACACCAAGGTAGAGCGGCGCAACCAAACCCAGGAGCTCATTTCGCCAACTGGTGGAAGGTATCCCTGTACTCGCGCATAAATTCCCTACCTAAACGCAGTTCTTCCTCTAAAGCCGGGTCATATGGGGTCAGCGTTACGCCATTTGCAGCATCAGTCACAAACACGGTGTCCCCCTTCTCCAGCTTGAGTCGGGCGAGAATTTCTTTGGGCAGTATCAACCCCACCGAGTTACCAATTTGCGTGAGCTTGAGTGCAGACATGACAGAAATCCCAAAGTTATAACGTTTGTTATATTAACAGTCACCACTCCACTCCTCAAGCCCCCATGCTCCAAGTTTCCAAATGCATCCCCCAAGGCCAAGGCCTGGCACCGGTCCTCGTCAAGCGCGCCGCTACGGTCGAGCTGGACTGGGATGTGCGCCAAAAAAGCCGCTTTGACGCCACCGACAGCCAGGGCCGCGAAATCGGCGTGTTTTTGCCCCGTGGCACCGTGGTGCGCGGTGGCGATGTGCTTTTGGCGGAAGACGGCTCGCTAATCAAAGTTATCGCCGCACCACAGTCGGTGCTAAAAATCACCCACTGCAGCACCCACGGCACGCCGTTTGACCTGATCCGCGCGGCCTACCACCTGGGCAACCGCCACGTGCCCATCGAGCTAAAGGCCGACCACCTGAAGATAGAGCCGGACCACGTACTGGCCGACATGCTGCGCGCCATGCACCTGATCATTACCGCTGTGGATGAGGCCTTTGAGCCCGAAAACGGCGCCTATGCTACGGGCGGCCACCATGGTGGCCATTCACACGGGCACGACCACAGCCATACGCATGCCGCCCCGGCGCCATCAGCCTCCAAGCTGGCTGCGATTCCCATCGCTACAGCCGGCGCAGCACCCCATGTGCATGGACCCGGCTGCGGCCACAACCATTAAGCCAGCAGGCAACCCACCGTGCTTGACAGCAGCCTGATGCAACTCATGTGGTTGGCCTCCCCGGCCTTGCCAATAGGCGGGTTTTCTTATTCTGAATGCCTGGAAGCTGCCGTGGATAGTGCGCGAGCCGCTACAGAAAGTGAAGCATCTACTTGGCTCGTAGACCAGTTGCACCTGACACTGGCACGCTCCGACCTGCCCGCCGTGGCCCAAGGCATTGCGGCTTGGCGGGCTGGCGACATGCCGCGTGTGGCCCGTCTGAACGCCTGGGTGCTACAAACCCGCGAAAGCGCCGAGCTGCGCGCACAGACCGAGCAAATGGGCAAAAGCCTGCTCGAATGGCTCAAGAACCACACCACGGCCACGCCAGAGCAGATTGCCGCGCTGGCAGTGCAGACACCCACGTACCCCATTGCCTACGCGTTGGCGGCCAGCGCTACGCAGGCACCGGTGCGTGAATGCCTGCTGGCCTACGCCTTTGGCTGGGCCGAGAACATGACCCAAGCCGCAATCAAATCAGTTCCGCTCGGCCAAAGCGCGGGGCAGCGCATCCTGTCCGCCCTGGCCGCTGAAATCCCTGCCGCCATTGACCATGCGCTGGCGGTTACCGACGACAGCCGCCAGGCTTTCGCACCCATGCTGGCAATTTTGAGCAGCCAGCATGAGGTCCAGTATTCACGGTTGTTTAGATCGTAATTGGCCCCAAGCACATATATTCATTGCGCAAGCAGCTCCTTTATTGATAGCGAACTCATGTCAGCACTTCACCACATCCCCCACCGTACCAAGAACCTGCCGCCGTTGCGCGTGGGCATAGGCGGGCCCGTCGGCTCCGGCAAAACCACGCTGCTCGAAATGTTGTGCAAGGCCATGCGCGACCAGTACGACCTGGTGGCTATCACCAACGACATTTACACCAAAGAAGACCAACGCCTGCTCACCGTGAGCGGCGCGCTGCCAGCGGACCGCATCATGGGTGTGGAAACGGGAGGCTGCCCCCATACCGCCATCCGTGAAGACTGCTCCATCAACCTCGAAGCCATTGACCGCATGCTGGTGGACCACCCCAACGCAGACATCGTGTTTGTTGAGAGTGGCGGCGACAACTTGGCCGCAACCTTCAGCCCCGAGCTGAGCGACCTGACGATCTATGTGATTGACGTGGCTGCCGGGGAAAAAATTCCCCGCAAAGGCGGCCCGGGCATCACCAAAAGCGACCTCTTTGTGATCAACAAAATTGACCTGGCCCCGCATGTGGGCGCCGACCTGGACGTGATGCACGCCGACACCACCCGCATGCGCACCACGCCCAAAGGCCTCAAACCCTTTGTAATGACGAACCTGAAAGACCTCACCGGACTGCAGGACGTCATCGCATTTATCGAAGCCAAAGGCATGCTCAAGGCCGCTTGAAGAAAAAACGACCGGCGCGCCAGTTAGAATACCGACCTCTGGAAGCTTGGCCGAGCGGTTTAAGGCACCGGTCTTGAAAACCGGCGAGGATGTGAGTCCTCCGTGAGTTCGAATCTCACAGCTTCCGCCAAACTCCGCGCCGTGCAGCCCGCAAGGGGCTGCCGCCCATCGATTCAACTGGATCTGTCGGCAAATTGGTCAGCGCAAATCCCCGGTCTTTCCTATACTGACCCCGTACAGCCAACGCGTACAGTTGCCGATACCAAGTGAACTGAGCAAGGGATTATTCGGATGCGCACTTCCAACCAACCGTTTTCGCGCCGCCTCACTTCCATGGCTTGTGCCTTGTGCTTGGCTTTTGGCGCCTCGTTGGCACATGCCGAAATTAACCAAGCGGTGCTGGAAAAGGCTGATGCATTGCTCAAAGCAGGGGCAGCCGAAGAGGCATACCAGTTGCTGGAGCCTTTGGAGTTGGAGGCTGCAGGTGATCAGGTCTACGACTACCTGCTGGGCACTGCAGCCTTGGAGAGCAAGCGCCCGAGCAAAGCCACTTTTGTGTACGAGCGCATCCTGGCTGTGACGCCAGACTACGTGGGAATTCGTGCCGACATGGGGCGGGCTTACTTTGCATTGGGCGACTTTGGGCGGGCCAAGATCGAGTTTGAAACGGTACTGTCTTTTCAGAATCTGCCTCAAGACCTGCGCAGCACCGTCGAACAGTACGCCAAAGCGGCAGAGTCACGCGCCCAAGACAAACGCACGGTGTTCAATGGCTACGTGGAAATGGGCCTGGGGCACGACACCAACATCACCAGCGCCAACCGGGCCGCCTCGCTCAATTACCCTGGCAGTGCAACGGTTGCAGCAGGCACCTACCGGCCAGACGCCAAATCCGACAACTATGCGACCCTGGGCTTGGGCGCGGAGTTGAACCACCGCATAGACGCGCAATGGGGCTTTTACGCAGGAGGCGATTACCGTGGGCGGGCTTACAACCGCTATTGCGACAATACCTGCAGCGCCACTGTAGATGCCCGTTTGGGCACCAGCTATTCGGGCGGGTCTTGGCTGTTTCGCGCCGGCTTGGTCGGCGGCAACTACACTCTGAACAGTGCGTCGTACCGGGACACAACAGGAGTGACCACCGACTGGCGCATGGCGCTGACCAATGGCCACCAACTGTCATTGGGAGCCAGCGCCATCCAAGCGAAGTACGGCGCCACCGGGCTTTCCAACCAAAACACCCAAACCAATTCAGTAACAGGCGGCTGGCTGGTCTCGCTGGGCGATGGCAATTCGATTTTCAGCCTGACTGCTAGCGCTGGTGTGGAACTGGCTACCGGCGGCCGGGAGGACGGAAACAAGCAGTTCTCCGGCCCGCGTGTGGTGCTACAAAAGAGCTTCAATAACAACCTGGGGGGCTACGTGACCTCCGGCGCGAGCTTCTCCAAGTACAGCGGAACCAACACTTTGTACAACCTGACGCGTGAAGAGACGCTGTATGACTTGGGCCTTGGTCTGACATGGTCGCTTGGTAAGGGCTTGTCACTTCGGCCGCAACTGAGCTACGTGAAGAACGTGAGCAATGCCGAGTTGTATAGCTACGATAAAACTGACGCATCGATCAACCTTCGCCTGGATTACTAAGTACCCGCCATGCCAACCGCCCGCTCGCCCCTGCACATCCTGGTCACTACCTGCCGTTGGCTCATGGTGGGCAGCCTCTTGAGTTATGGGTTTGCTTGGGCTGAGTCCAGTGCGGGGCGTGTCATGGTGGTCAGCGGGGCTGCCAAAGCCATCAATGTGCAAGGCAAAGAGCGCAACCTGGAAAAAGGCGGCGATGTGTATGCAGGCGACAAAATTGTGACGCCTGAAGGTAGCCTGGTGCAAATGCGCCTCAACGATGGTGGCTATTTATCCATTCGGCCCTCTACCGAAATGGTGATTGACCGCTTTGTGTACGACGACAAGAACGCGGCCAACTCCAATTTTTTGGTGTCTTTGGTGCGAGGCGGTTTTCGCTCCATCACGGGTCTGATTGGTCGCACCAATCCCGCTGCCTACCAAATACGCACCAGTACCGCCACACTGGGTATTCGGGGCACCGACCATGAACCCATGGTCATTCCGGAGGGCCTGCCTGGGCCTGGCGGTCTGACTCCACCAGGAATTTACGACAAGGTGAACGACGGCGAAACGTTTATCCAGAACAAGTTTGGAGTTCTTTCACTCAAGCGAGGGGACGTGGGCTTCGCCCCCGCCAAGCCAGACGTTGCGCCCCAAGTGCTGCTCAAAGTACCCGAGTTTTACAAACTGGAACTCAAGACCGATGGCCGCGACGCCAAAGATGCGGCTGAGGACAAGCCCGGCAATGCCAAGATTCTGCCCAAGGGTGCGATGTTGCGCCCGACGCTGAACATGCGCAAAGAAGCACTGGTGACCGACACTTCCGTGGGAACTACCAAAACCCTGGAAACCACGACGCTCCAAACAGCACCGCTCATTTCCACCACGGTGCTGGAACCCACCTTGGTCGTGAAAGAGCCTCTCACCACAACCACCCTGACCTCCCCCACCCTCAGCACAACCACGCTCACGGCTCCTACAACGACACTGATCAGCCCCACCAAAACACTGGTGCCCACTACCACCACGACCATCGCGCCCACCACAAATTTGATCAGCCCCACCACGACGCTGAGTCCAACCACCACGCTGATAGCGCCCACGACCACCACCATTTCCACTACCCCGCTTTTGAAGTAGCGCAAGGAGAGTAGCCATGAAACGTATCGTCCCCCTCACCGCTTTGGCCGCAGGCATATGCCTGCAGTGTGTGGGCGCACTGGCAGCGCCCGTTGGCACCGTATTGTTTAGCCAGTCGGGCAGCCAGATTGTGGGTGCCAACGGTGTGCCCCGCGCTGCGCAGCGCGGAGATGTGCTCCAGCATGGCGAAAAGTTAAAGACCCCTTCTGGCGGCATAGCACAGGTATTGATGCTGGATGGCAGCATCTTGGGCGTGCGCCCGGATACAGAGCTACGCTTTGAACCGCCGGTGGGCAATGCGCCTACTGCGGTGTCTTTGCTGCAAGGCTCTGTGCGGGCCATTGCGTCCGAGCTGATGGACAGCAAACGCCCCTCAGCCATGACACTGATGAGTGGACAAGCTACGCTGCGGCTCAAGGGCGGTGATGTAGAGAGTACCGTAGTGGACGAAAAACAGCGCCGAGGTGTAGATGCCGGCAGCTACAACCGTCTGATCACTGGGGACGCCAGCATTGGCAAAGGCAGCTTGGTGGAGCCGCTAAGCCCGCGTCAGGTGAGTTTTGTAGGAAGCACGGCACTGGCGCCGGTCACCCTCACCACCGTATCTCCCGATTTGTTTGGCAGCAAGCTGGCGCTCCCTGTTGGTGGCGCACTGGACACCAGCAAAACCACTATCCTGAGTACCAGTGACAAACCTGTGCTTGTGCCACTGACCAGCACCGTATTGAACACTACAAGCTTGGGTACTGTTCCGAAAACCACCGTGGTGCTGCAGCCGTTACCACCGCCGCCGCCCAAGATTGTTATCTTGGCCCCTCCCGTCACGCTGCAACCACCCAGACTGCCGATCGTGACGTGCACACTAACGAGGTGCTGAGCACCGGGCAGCGACGCTTCAGGTCCACAAATCCAGAGGTGGGTCTGCCACCACGGCGCGCAAGATGTCGGAGCGGGACACAAACCCGATCACACGTCCTTCGTCGTCCACCACGGGCAAGCCCGACATGCCCGTATCCAAAAGGACACGTGCCACTCGGCGAATATCAGTTTCCAGCGCAACGCTAGGTACGGGTGACCACATCACCTCGGTCACGCTTTGCATGAGCAACGCACGCCACACTAGCGGATGGCTGTCAGCAGTGGGTAGCCGATCTGCACGCATCAGCTCTGCGCGCGACAACAGACCCACCAATACACCGGCTCCGGAGACCACAGGGGCCTGGCCAATGCCGTATTCCCCCAGCCGGCCCCACGCCTGTTCGACGTTGAAACTGTCTGGCACGACCAGCACCTGGGTACTCATGATGGCTTGTACTTTAGTGAGGGGCTGGCGCCGGGTATCGGGCTTGCGTACCTCTTCATAGGCAGCCAAGGCGACGCGGTGGGCAACGTCTGCTGGAGGATGGCTGGGGGTGCCTGCTATCAGTTCGGCAAACCCGGATCGGGTACCGTGGTCACGCCCGTCCTGGCCGATGGGAGTAACGCTGCGGGCACGGGCGATTCCGGTCGCCATGCCTACATAGCGCAATTCCTCGAGAGTTCCTCTGAACACGCGCCCCGCTTTTCCGTACACCGAAAACATGGCGAATCCCCCTGTTTGCAGGGCCTCGAAGACCCCCAAGACCCCTAGACCTAGGAATTGGACAGGAAAAGTGCTTGCAAGTCACTCAAAAAATCAAAACCCTTTACCGTGGGCCGTACGCGCGCGAAGTCGCGTTCAATCAAGCCCTTGCGTTCGGCCTCTTGCAAAGCGGCCTCAATGGCCGTGATCGCCAGGCCCGTGCGCTCGGTAAAGTCACGCAGGCCAAAGCCATTGCGCAGACGCAGCGCGTTCAGCATGTACTCAAATGGCAGGTCGGCACGCGCCACCTCCTCGTCCTGCGCCAATGCATTGCCAGCCAAGGCCTGCTGCATGTAGCGCGCGGGGTCGCGCAAGCGCACCTGGCGCACCACGCGGTGCGCAAAGCTGAGCTTGCTGTGCGCACCTGCGCCAATGCCCAGGTAATCGCCAAACTGCCAGTAGTTGAGGTTGTGGAAACAGCGGTGCGCGGGCTTGGCGTATGCCGACACCTCGTAGCGCTCCAGCCCCGCCATGCCGGTTAGTTCGGTGATGCGGTCCAGCATGGCGTAGGCCGTGTCGTCCTCGGGAATCTGCGGCGGGAACTTGGCGAAGTAGGTGTTGGGCTCAATGGTCAGGTGGTAGATGGAGATGTGCGGCGGCGCGAATTGCAAGGCCAGTTGCACGTCTGCCTCCAGTTGCGCCATCGTCTGCCCGGGCAGCGCGTACATGATGTCCAAATTGAAGGTGCCAAACGCCTGCGCCGCCTCTTCCACCGCAGCCAGCGCCTGCGCACGGTCGTGCACGCGGCCCAGGACCTTCAGATGATCGTCGTTGAAACTCTGCACCCCGATCGACAGCCGCGTGACACCGGCGCTGCGGAAGGCCCTGAAGCGGTCCTTCTCAAACGTGCCGGGGTTGGCCTCCATGGTGATCTCGCAGTTGGCTTCCAGCCGCAGACGCGCACGGATGTCGGCCAGCAGGCGGTCGATGGACTGTGGCGAAAACAGGCTGGGCGTTCCACCGCCAATGAAAATGCTGTGCACCGTGCGACCCCAGATCAGCGGCAGCGCCGCTTCCAGGTCGGCAATCACGGCGTCGATATAGCGCTGCTCCTGCAGGCCACTGCCGCTTTGCTCGTGGGAGTTGAAGTCGCAATAGGGGCACTTCTTCAGGCACCAGGGCAGGTGCACATACAGCGACAACGGTGGGAGTGCCTGCAACTGCAGGGTGCCGGGGCGCATGTAGTGCTGGACGTCGCGCTGCACGGCGGCGTCTCCAGCTCCTTCGCTGGCCGGTGCAATTGGAATCATGGTCGCTTCAGGCCCTAGCTAACCAATTGGCACGGATCAACGCCACCATGGCCTGGGCGGCGCGGCCGCGGTGGCTGTTAGCGTTCTTCACTTCGATCGGCAGCTGGGCAAAGGTCTGGCCGAATTCGGGGATCCACATCACAGGGTCAAAGCCAAAACCGTTGCTTCCCAGACGCTGGCGTGCGATCTCGCCAACCACCCTACCCACGGCGATCAGCGGCTCCGGGTCTTCGGGGGAGCGCACCGCAACCAGTGTGCTGACCATGGCCGCGCGGCGGTTGTCGATGCCCTGCATGTGCTCCAACAGCGCGGTGACGTTGTGATCGTCCCCCTTGGGGTAGCCGTGCTGAGTGGCATAGTAGGCAGTGTCGACCCCGGGCAGGCCACCAAAGGCGTCGACGCACAATCCGGCATCATCGGCCAACGCGGGAAGGCCAGTATGCTGAGACGCATTGCGGGCCTTGGCAAGCGCGTTTTCCACAAACGTGCGGTAAGGCTCTGGGGATTCTGGAACACCCAGGTCGCCTTGTCGGACCAAGGTGCAGCCCAGTGCGCCAAACATGGCTTGTAATTCAGCCAGCTTGCCTTGGTTGTTGGACGCAAGAACAATTTGCATTAAATGTGCCTCTAGCCTTTATAAATATTGCGCAATAAGCTATTATTTTGATAGCGATTGCTGCTGCAAGGCCATCAGCTCGGCGATGCCTTTTTCGGCCAACGACAGCAGGGCGTCCATTTCGGCGCGGGTAAACGCCACGCCCTCGGCGGTGCCCTGCACCTCCACAAAGCCGCCCACCCCTGTCATCACCACATTCATATCTGTGTCGCAGGCGGAGTCTTCGGTGTACTCCAAATCCAGCAATGGCGTGCCCTGGACGATGCCAACGCTGATTGCGGCCACTGCGGCGGTGATCGGTGTGTCGGTAATTTTTCCGGACGCGAGCAAGCCACTCACGGCGTCTTGCGCTGCCACAAATGCGCCTGTGATGGCCGCGGTTCGGGTGCCACCATCGGCCTGTATCACGTCGCAGTCGAGTTGAATGGTGCGCTCGCCCAGCTTTTTCAAATCAAACACTGCGCGCAATGAACGACCTATGAGGCGTTGAATTTCTTGCGTGCGGCCACTTTGTTTGCCTTTGGCGGCTTCACGGTCACTGCGACTATGGGTGGCGCGGGGCAGCATCCCGTACTCTGCCGTCACCCAGCCTTCACCGCTACCGCGTTTGTGCGGAGGCACACGCTCCTCCACGGATGCGGTACACAGTACTTTGGTGTTCCCGAACTCAATCAACACAGAACCTTCTGCGTGGATGGTGTAGTGGCGGGTGATGCGAACCGGACGCAAAGCGTTGGCTACGCGCGCACCGCTGCGAACGAAATCAGTCATGGCAGTCTTTCAGAAAAAATCCGTGGCACACGGCGGAGGTTTATCCCCGGCGTGCAGCGGAGCGGCGAATCGCCTCGTTGATTTCGGCGATGGAGCGTTCGATGGCCGCATCGTCGAGGTCGTCGACCTGTGAATCGACCCAACCTGCTTGCACCGTTGAGGCAAAAAAACCCTCTTCAATCCGGTCGGTGGAAATGGCGCCGCGGGTGGATTCAAAATTGTCCGGGGTTTCCCACTCCATGCTGATCAGGGTGACGTTGTCACAGTGGGCGCCCCCTTTGGCCAGTGCTTGCTCGACCAGTTCAGGGGCGGAGTCGGCCACCTTTAAGTGGGAGAGGTGGTAAACAATGGTGGCATCGTCTACGGTTCCCCACAGCCCATCCGAACACAACATAATGCGATCGCCTTGGACCAAAGGCACCGGACCAGTGATATCAAAAACCGGCTTGGACGGCGACCCCAGGCAGGTGTAAAGCACATTGCGGTTGACCACCCCCGCGGCATTGAGTGGAAGCTTGGTTGCGGCACGCTGCTCCATGTAGGAATGGTCGCGTGTGCGGGCCAACAACTCCCCCTCGCGTACGAAATACAGACGCGAATCTCCGCAGTGCGCCCAGTAGGCAACACCCCCCTGCACGATGGCCGCGACCAATGTGGTCCGTGGAGTGTCCATCAGATGTTTTTCGGCGGCATAACGCAAAATCTGCCGGTGCGCCGCCAGAATGGCGCGCTCAAAGAAGGCCTTCACGTCAGTAATCTCAGGAGCCGCTTCCTTTTGGTAAAGCGCTGAGATCACATCCAAACTCATTTGGGAGGCGACTTCGCCCTCAGGATGGCCACCCATGCCATCAGCCAGCAAGAAAAGCCCCGAGGACTTGGTGTAGCAATACCCCATGCGGTCTTCGTTTTTCTCGCGCCCCCCTTTGCGACTGATCTGGAAGACAGAAAATTTCATTTCGGCTTGGCAGGCGTGGCGATGGCGCCTTGCACGGTCTTTTTCGTGTCCGCCACCATGGAGTCAAACTGCATGCGCACTTTCTCGCCCACCGAGAGTTTGGTGTAGCGCCGTTCGCCTTCGCGTGACAATTCCTTTTGCAACGTAAAAACCGATTGGGGGCGCGACAGGGGATCCAGCGACATGCACCACTCGACCACCTCAATCAAGTTGTCGGAATACACACCCCGCAAGCGGGCCAGAGAGGTGGTAATGCGGTCTTTTTCCAAACGCTGCGGCGCCTCATTGGGCGGATAGCCCTGCATGCAGGCGTAGATGCAGGCGCCAATCGCGTAGATGTCAGTCCAAGGGCCCATCGATGCATCGCGGCGGTACATCTCGGGCGCTGCAAAACCAGGCGTGTACATGGGGCGAATGAAGTTGCCTTCTTTGCTTAACACTTCACGGGCTGCGCCAAAATCAATCAGCACCGATTTGTTATCGTCGGTAATAAAGATGTTGGCGGGCTTGATGTCCAAGTGCAGCATCTTGTGCTGATGCACGATGCGCAGGCCGCGCAAAATCTCGTCAAACAACGAGCGAATGGTGGATTCGCGGAACACCTTGCTATGTTTTTGATCACGCGCGGTAACGATGAAATCCTGAAGGGCAGCACCCTCCAGGTAGTTCATCACCATGTAGACGGTTTCGTTTTCGCGAAAAAAATTCAACACACTCACCACCGAAGGATGAGAGATTTGCGCCAGCGAGCGGCCTTCTTCAAAAAAACTCTTCAGACCCAAACGGTACAAAGACAGCTTCTCGGGCTGCACTTGGGGCAGCATCTCCCCGGGTGCGCGGCTGGCTAACGATGAGGGAAGATATTCCTTAACCGCCACCTGCTGGCCTTCGGAATCCAAAGCAAGGTACACCAAGCCAAAGCCTCCGGCGGCCACTTTTCGAATAATGCGGTAGCCGCCAATCGTGGTGTCGGGGGGTAACGGTGCTGGCTTGACCTTTGACATAAATTGCGGGGTAAGGGCTCGTCGGTTGCGTGTGAACCGGGTTATTCTCGAAGCCGTTTCAACGCAGCGAGAACCCGTAATGCCAGTTTACAGCATGACTGGCTATGCCAGTGCCCAGCACAGCACAGCCAACAGCGCCACTGAAGGCGAGCCTAAAAATCAACCCACCATACAACTGGGTTTGGAAATTCGCTCGGTCAACAGCCGCTTTCTGGACCTCACCTTTCGCCTGCCCGAGGACCTGCGACAATTTGAGCCCAGCCTGCGCGAACTGTTAGGCAGCAAGCTCAAGCGTGGAAAAATCGAAGTTCGCGCCTCTGTGGAATCCACCAGTTCCAGCAGCATTCCAGACCCCACTCCTAAACTGCTGCAACGCCTGAATGCCGCCCAAGACAGCATTCGAGCGTGGCTGCCCAATGCCAACCCGCTGAGCGTGGCCGACGTTATTCGCTTGGCGGCAAACGAACAGGGTGGCCAGCGCGACTGGAGCGCCGATGTGATGCCTCTAGCCGAAAAGGCCCTGAAAGAGCTACTGGCAGCGCGGCAACGCGAGGGTGCCCGACTAGCCACCATGCTGCTGGGCCACATTGCCCAGCTACGCGCCCTCTCCGAACAGGCCGGGCCACTGGTGCCCAAGCTGGTAGCGCAGCAGCGCGCCAGATTCATGGAGCGCTGGAAAGAGGCGATGGCTTTGACCGATGGCGCCACCCTGCCCGAGGCAGCACAAGATCGCGCCCTCACCGAAGCCACCGCTTTCGCCATCCGGATTGATGTGGCCGAAGAAATCACCCGCCTCAGCTCTCACCTGGACGAGCTCGAGCGCTTGATAACAAAGGGCGGAGAGATTGGTAAACGACTCGACTTCTTGATTCAGGAGCTGCATCGCGAGGCCAACACGATGGGTTCAAAATCGGCCGCGCTGGAGCTAACCCATATCTCGGTAGACATGAAGGTCCTCATTGAGCAAATGCGCGAGCAGGTTCAGAACTTAGAATAAGGCGACTTCAGCCACCGCCCCTATCGGAGCCCACGTCAATGGACTACCCTGGAAATCTCTTTGTTGTCGCAGCCCCGAGTGGGGCAGGTAAGTCCAGCCTGTGCAAAGCCCTGCTGGAGCTGGATTCGCGGCTTCAACCCTCTGTCTCGCACACCACACGCCCACCTCGCGGGCAAGAAAAGCATGGTCGCGAGTACTTTTTTGTATCGCAGTCGGAATTTGACGCGATGGTAGCGGCAGACGCGTTTGTAGAGTGGGCGCATGTACATGCCAATCGCTACGGCACTTCCAAAAAAGCCATCGAAGATCGCATGGCCATGGGAGCCGATGTCATCTTGGAGATCGATTTTCAGGGTGCAGTACAGATTAAAAACGTGTTTGCCAACGCCATATGTATATTCATCCTTCCACCTAGCTGGGAGGAACTACGCTCGCGCCTGGAGCGTCGCGGGGAGGACTCGCCAGAGATCATCGACATGCGCATGAAAAACGCCCAACTAGAGGTGGCCCAAGTCGCAGAATTCGACTTCGTTATAATCAACGAGTTATTCGACCGTGCACTTTTCGACCTGAAAACCATCGTCCACTCTCAGCGGCTCAAGATTTCTGCACAGCGCCGCGCCCGTGCGGAGACATTCAAAGCGCTGAACATCCTCTAGCTTCCCGGAGATATCCATGGCCCGTATTACTGTTGAAGACTGCCTCGTGCAGATTCCCAATCGCTTCCAATTGGTGTTGGCTGCTACTTACCGTGCGCGCATGCTGAGCCAGGGCCACACCCCAAAAATTGAAAGCAAAAACAAACCTGGCGTAACCGCATTGCGCGAAATTGCGGCAGGCAAAGTCGGCATTGAAATGTTGAAAAAAGTGCCCCTTTAATCACTTTCCGCTCTTAAAAAGCACCGCTCGCGGTGCTTTTTTGCTTTTGGTCAGCGCCACCTCACAGGGCACGCTACATTTAGCCCATGGGCAGTATTCCTCAAATCCACTCTCCGGCCGCAGCTGCCAACGCAGCAGCAGCCAGTTTTGCTGGCTTGACGGCCAAGCTGGACTACCTGAGCACCAGCGACGTAGAGCAAGTACGGCTCGCCTATCGCTTTGCCGACGAAGCCCACCTGGGTCAGTTGCGCAACAACGGTGAGCCATACATTACCCACCCTATAGCCGTTGCGGCCCAATGCGCCGATTGGAAGCTCGACACCCAAGCACTGATGGCGGCTCTGCTGCACGATGCGCTGGAGGATTGCGGCATCACCAAAACGGAGTTGATCGAAAAATTTGGCTCACCCGTTGCAGAACTTGTTGACGGCCTCACCAAGCTGGACAAGCTTCAGTTCAACACCCGCGAGGAAAATCAGGCCGAATCCTTCAGAAAAATGCTACTGGCGATGGCGCGAGATGTGCGTGTCATTCTCATCAAGCTGGCAGACAGGTCCCACAACATGCGGACGCTGTCCGATATGCCGCGCGAAAAATGGGCGCGTATTTCTTCCGAAACGTTGGACATATACGCTCCCATAGCCCACCGTCTGGGGTTGAACCAAACCTACCGCGAATTGCAGGATCTGTCATTTCGACACTTGCAGCCTTGGCGTTACGCTACGCTGGCCAAAGCCGTAGCCAAGGCGCGCAGCCGCCGCAGGGATCTGATCCAAAAAGTTCAGAAAGAAGTCGACGCTGTATTCTCGGCGGCACAAATGCCCGTGCGCATTGCGGGACGCGAGAAAACGCTGTACTCCATCTATAAAAAAATGGACGACAAACACTTGAGCTTCGCGCAAGTGACAGATATCTATGGCTTTAGGGTACTGGTGCCGAGTGTGACCGATTGCTACACCGCACTAGGAATACTTCACCAACTCTACAAGCCGCTTCCAGGAAAATTCAAAGATCACATCGCTATAGCCAAGGTCAACGGCTACCAATCGCTGCACACCACTCTGGTCGGACCTGCAGGCATCAACGTCGAGTTTCAGATGCGCACAGAAGCGATGCATGTGGTGGCCGAATCAGGCGTTGCCGCCCACTGGCTCTACAAAGCCAATCATTCTGACGATGCGTCCAGCGACCGACTGGGTACCAAGTGGCTGCAGTCCCTGTTGGATATCCAGGACGAAACACGTGACGCCGCCGAATTCTGGGACCACGTCAAGGTGGACCTGTTTCCGGACGCGGTGTATGTGTTTACACCCAAAAGCCAGATCATGGCGCTGCCACGCGGTGCAACGGCAGTCGACTTTGCCTACGCCATTCACAGCAACATTGGCGACCGCACAGTAGCCGCTCGCATCAACGGTGAGCAGGTTCCCTTGCGCACCGAACTGAAGAACGGTGATGTTGTTGAAATCGTTACTGCACCCGTCTCCACCCCTAACCCAGCCTGGCTGGGTTTTGTGCGCACGGGTCGCGCGCGTTCGAAAATCCGGCACCACCTGAAGACGATGGCTCAGACCGAGTCTCAGAGTTTGGGCAGCAAATTGTTGCAACAGGCCTTGCGTGCAGAGGGTATCGATCGGTTTCCTGAAGACACGGACCCCAGTTACAGCGCACTTTGGGACAAGCTACTTCGGTTTACTGGAAATAGGACGTCTCAAGAATTACTTACCGACATCGGCTTGGGCAAGCGCATTGCCAACATCGTTGCCAAACGGATGGTGAACTTGCTTGCCGACACAGGCGAACGCCCAGACGCATTGCTTCTGACGCGCGAACGGTTCACAGCCCATGAATCGACTTCGCTCGGTTCCATTACGCTGGATGGCAGCGAGAATGCCTCTGTCCAATTTGCCACCTGCTGCCGCCCCATACCAGGCGACACCATAGTAGGTTACTTGGGCCGTGGTGAGGGCTTGGTCGTACATCAAAGAGAATGCCAAGTCGCACGCAAGTTGCAATACAAAGACAGCGAAAGATTTATTGGTGTGGATTGGTCTGACGACCCAATTCGCCCTTTTGAAACCAGTTTGGTGGTGACAGTAACCAATGGCAAAGGGGTGTTGGCCAAAGTTGCTGCTGCACTTGCCTCCGCCGAGGCGGACATCATTCACATAGACATGGGCCAGGATGGCGTTCAAGACGCATCCGACTTACGTTTTGTGGTGGCCGTGCGCGATAACGCTCACCTTGATGCAGCTCTGCGTAATCTGCGCCGCACGCCATCGGTCCTGCGTGCCGAGCGCAACAGCAATACAGGCAGCATTCAGGCCTTTGACGGCGCAGGATAGACGACCTCCAACACTTCTATCGTTGCAACTCGGTCCGGCATCACCAGTTTGAGTTCGTCGCCCTCACGCGCCTTGAGCAGTGTGCGCGCTATCGGCGACACCCAACTCACTTCACCAATGGCGCTATTGGACTCGTCCACGCCTTTGATGGTGATGGTGCGTGTGACATCAGCGTCATCGATGTAGGTGACAGTGGCACCAAAGAAAATCTGATCGTTTCCATGGTGCACTGCCGGGTCCGAGATCTCGGCAATTTCTAGGCGCTTGGTCAAGAAACGGATCCGCCGATCGATTTCGCGCAAGCGTTTTTTGCCATACAGATAGTCACCATTCTCCGATCGGTCCCCATTGCTGGCAGCCCAATGCACCACATCTACGACTTTGGGTCGCTCGTTGTCGATCAGGTCGAGAAGCTCATCGCGCAAAACGGCATAGCCATGCGGAGTAATGTAGTTCTTCCCGCCACCGGGCACTGCGGGCAATTGCAGTTCATCGTCCTCAGTGCCAGTGTCAGACTCTTTGGTGAAGGCTTTACTCATAGAAACGTTCAATTCAGTCCAGGGTACGACATGGCATTTTTCATTGTATCGGCGGCCATCTTCCTCGCTTGGGCATCAAAAAAGCGATAGCCCGAGTTGAATGAAATCATGGTTCGGTGCGGGAAAGCAAAAAAACTCGTGCTAGAATACGAAGCTCAGCGGCTGTAGCTCAGTTGGATAGAGTACTTGGCTACGAACCAAGGGGTCGTGGGTTCAATTCCTGCCAGCCGCACCATAACAAAAGTGTTATAGAACAACAGCTTAGAGATCAAAAGTCTCTAGGCTGTTTTTCTTTGTGCGTTTGATTTTAGGGAATTCGGGCCGTCTGGTCACCGTTCGGTCACCGTTAACCGCTGGCAGTCATGGAGCGGCATTGGACGTTTCTGGACTTGAGTTGGCCGCACGCCATCGTTCCCCGCCTCCGACTGTCCAATTTTTCAGGTGCCGTTTCCTCATGGTTGCCAAACTATGATGAGCCTCATTTGGTCGATGCGCACGCAACTGTCGTCACAGACGCTGCGCTGCACCTCGGTGAAGTACTGCATGCCCGTCAGGGGCAGCGGCTGCAGGTGGGTGCGCTCT
>REAW01000036.1 GCA_004293725.1 Curvibacter sp. | reverse complement strand
AAAACAGAGCCGGAATCCGTACGTACGGAAGAGGCCTCTTTACTCTTTTTCTGATCGGCTACGTATGAACGAACAAACGAACGATACGGCCACGGCCTCCGTGGACCCCAGCAAGGCGGAGAGCCTGGACGATCTGGCGGGCCTGGGTAAGGTCGTGGACGGCGGCGGCATGGCGGCTGCGCCAGGTGTGGCGGGTGATGCAGTCCAAGAGCTGCCCCAGGCCACCGAAGAGGACATCACAGACATGCTGATAATGGCCCGCGAAATGATCGCGCCAGCGGCTGACAGTGCCGGTGTGATGACTGAGGCCCAGGTGGTGGCTATCTGGTCGGACGACAAGTTGCGCCGGATCGCTAAGCCCCTGGTGTCCATCATGAACCGGCACGGGGTAGGGGTGGGAGAAGCCTTCGAGAAGTTCGGGCCGTACGTGATGTTGGCGGCGGCTATCGGCGGGCCTGCGTTCGCCACCTACAAAGCCATTCGGCAAAACGCAATAGACCTGGCAAAGCATGCAAGCAGTCCACAACAACAGCAACCGGCCTGATATCCGCGCCTTCATCGGCGCCACTGGTAGCGGTAAGGGCGTGAGCATCCGCGCGGCGCTGCGGGAGTTGAAGCCTAAGCGGCTGTTGGTGTGGGACCCATTGGGCGAATACGGCGAATTTGTCACGGCCACGGTGGACCGACTGGAGGTGCTGGCCACCATGGCAAAGGGGGCATCGTTCCGCGTGGCTTTCTGGCCAGGTGCGGACGCCACCAACTACGCGGACAAGTTCGCCATGTTCTGCCGGGTCGCCTTTGCGGCCGGTGATGCGGTGATGCTGGTGGAGGAGCTTTCAGACGTGACAACGGCCAGCTATGCGCCGCAACCGTGGCGGCGGTGCACGGTGCAAGGGCGACACCGTGGCTTAAAAATCATTGCAGGAACCCAGCGCCCGGCAAAGGTAGATAAGGACTTTTTGGGCGGGTGCACCTACGTTCGGTGTTTCACCCTGCGCTATCCCCAGGACCGCCAGGCCATGGCGGCGGTGTTGGATGTGTCGGTGGGCCTGATATCGGCATTGCAGACCCATGAAGAGGGCAAATTTACGCTGATCAACTACGTGGAAAGGGACTTTCGGGGCGGAAAAGCAACGGCGGGGCGCGTCAAATTGGCCCGCAAATAGGGGCGGCTACGTAGCGGCTACGTACGGGGCTTGAGGCTATGAATGTACGGCGCTGGGGGGTGGAATTGAGGCCTGTTCTCACCAACCATTCAACCCAAGGAACCGACATGAAAGACGTTAAAAAGTACGCAATCGCTGGCGCTATCACCACTGTGGCCGCACTCATTGGCATTTACCTCCTGCGCAAGGCGCCGGTGGTGAGTGGCTTTACTGCCCCCCTGGTGAATAAAGCGCTGGTCGGCTGATCGGTCGGACCTTTCCCGCAACTACGAAAGCCCCAACATGTTTAGCCAACGCCTTGCCGATTTTTCCCCCATTGCACCTGGTCAAGTCGCCACCGTCAAAGTTCCGCGCTATGCGCTGACCTTCAACCGCCTGATGCTGCGTCTGGGTGGAACTACCTTCACCAAGGCACTGATCAGCAAAATTGAAATCATGATCGGCACGCGCCGGGTGTACCTGATCGACTCGGTAGGCGCCTTGGCGGCTGGCACGATCCTGGACATGATCAACCGATATCGCGGCGTTTTTGATCAGGCAACAAACCTGACCATTGACTTCACGGAACGGGACTTTTTGACCATTGCCGCGCGAGAAATCGGCGGCATCGACATGTCAAAAATCACCGATGACGTGTACGTAAACATCACAATTGCCGGTGGTGCGGTGGCTCCCACGTTGTATGCCAATGCGTTTTACACGCCACCCCAGGGCCGCGACATTGAAGACACGCAGTTGATCCAAAAGCTGGTAACGATTCCGTACAGCTTCGCCAACGGCGGGCGCCAACAGATCACCTTTGATCCCAAGGGCGCGCTGATCAAACGAATCTATGCCACCTTCACCGGCTCCAACGGTACGGCCACGGCTGAATCCAACCTGAGTCGCTTTGAGGTTCGGAAGAATTCCAATGCGCTGTTTGAGTTGCTGTCCACCGATAACAAATTCTTGCAACAGGAATACCGCAAGGTGCCGCAATCCGGCATGTTCGTGGTTGACCTGGTGTTTGACAACAACCTGTCCGGTGCCTTGGTCACGGCGGACGCGGCTGCGCTGGAGTTCGCTCCAACCTTCACGGCGGCTGACAACGGCGTAATGATCTTTGAAGTGCTGGACGCTCCCTATAACCTGTAAACCAAGCGGCCAGGCTGCGTGCCTGGCATGGTCAACCTCAAGGGGCAAAACATGTCATTTTTAGATGGTGGCGGAACGGATGGACGTGGCGGATACGACATGTCCAAGGTAGCGCAAAACAGCACGTACGGGCGCAATCCGCCTGTGGTCATTGAAACCAACTACGCGGACAACTTCGCGCCGGGAAATCTGGCGGGCGGTGCAACCAGCATGTTGGATGTGTTGAAGTATGGTTTTGGTCGTGTGGTGGACTACAAGACGGCATCACTCCAAGCCCAAAACGTGCCACCAAACTATGTGGGCGGCGCACAGTCGCCTGTGTTGGTGTCGGTGCCTCAGAAGATCAACACAACCACCCTGTTGCTTATAGGCGCGGGCGTGCTGGGCTTCTTGATGCTGACAAGCGGCGGCAAAAAGGACTGACCCCGTGGCTGAACCCCTTGCGTGGATTCAGGCCGGATCGCAACTCCTGAACGCAGTGGGGGCGGCTAGGGCCGCGCCAGGTGCGCCGGGTATTTCCACCAGTGGGAACGCGCCAAATCTGTTTAACAACGATCAGGACTTTTCAGGCTTCACCGTGGCCACCAGTGGCGCGCGGGCGGACGGCGCGAAGATCAGCAAAACAAGCAGTGATCAAGCGGGAACGCTGGCGGGCATGGGCTCCATGGCGGACCTGTCGCCGGTCACTATTGCGCTGTTTGCGGCGGGTGCGGTGGTGGTGTGGAAACTCACACGCTAAGCGAGCGCCACGCATGCAACTACCTGTCCAAGTTCCGGCTTGTGGACCCATTGGGCCGCGAGACATTGGCGGAGGCGGTGCGCGGGGCCTGGTGTTTGCGTCTGATATCGGACAAGGGCTCCATGGTGCTGTGCGTGAAGTCCGTAAACGGTCGGCTGTGGATAGCGGCGGCGGGCGCGGAGTCGCGCCAGAGCATGACGGCGGACGTGCTGGCCTGGGCAATGGAAAAGGCCAGGCAGTGGCGGGCGGTGGGCGTGGGTTTTCAGACTGCGCGCCCTGGACTTGTGCGCCGGGCCTGTGCGCTGGGCTATGTGGCCAGGCCGTGCGGCAACGGCTGGACGCTGGAAAAAAACAATGAAATTCTTTGACCTGTTCGGCTTCTCATTTGTGCTGGCGTTCCTGCGCCTGAATTTTGGGAGTGGTGGCGGATCGTCGCAGCAATCCAGCACAACCACCAACAACACAACCAACGTAGCAGACAAGCGCGTGGTAGCGGACGGCGGGGCCATCGTGGCCGGTGACGGTGCCACCATCAACACGACGGACCTCGGGTCTGTGCAAAAGGCGGCGGACGTGGCGCAAGCGGCCGTCGTGGGTGCAACCAGTCTGGCCACCAACGCACAAGCGCAAGCAGGTGCACTGGCCACCAAGTCGCTAGAGCAGTCGCAAAAAAGCATGATGGAGCTGAAGGGCGCCTACGAAGCTAGCGGAAAAACCACCTTGATCATGGCGGGCGCGCTGGCGCTGTTGCTGTGGATATCCAACGGGAAAAAGACCAAATGAAAACAGAAAATTTCTCCCTGATCGGTGCCGGTGGCGTATTCATGCGCCAGGGCATTATTCGTGTACTTCGCTACGATGAAGGAAACGCGGGCGGGCCTATTCCGCTGATCCGTGTGACGAGCATGTCAGGCTCTGATGTTGACGTGGAAATGATGCCGGGCCGCCTGGTCAACCTCAAGGAACCCATTAACGGCATGGTGATCCGCAACCTGTCGGGCGCCACGCTCACCGGTAAATTCACCTGGGGTGATGGCACCGTAGAAGACAACACGTTCTCCGGCGTGTTTGGCCTGGATGCAGGAACGCTGGCGGCGCTGGAAAGCGTGAGCTTGAACGTGGAGCAACCTAGCGGGTTTTATCAGTCGTCAACGGCCATGGCGGCGAGTGGCACTGAAACGGTTTTCGCGGCGGTAAGCAACATTAATGGCGCTATTGTTTGGTCTGGTGAGTTTGCTACCCGTGGCGGCGTGATGGCGCGCTATGCGGCAAAGGCAACGGCGCTTTCTGGCTTTGTGGATGGGCAGACCATTTGCAGTCCATCGCGTTTCGACTATTCAACGGCGGACAACTGCGCTGGCATCATCACGCGGCCTATCCGCTTGGCGGCTGGGCTTGCATTGTTTTTTCAGAGCATCCATGCTGAGGCGGCGGCGGCGCGATCCGTGCGTTTCACGCTGCTATGAACCGCCCAGCCATATTCGCCGGATTCCTGGCCATGGCCGGTGCGGCCTTGTTGCTGGGGCGCCGGGGCGAGGGCGTCGAAGAGGTTATTACGCTGGACGATCCTGCCGGAACTGACACCGGCAACAGCTTTGCGGCGGACGCGGTGGAGGGCATCACGCCTGCGCAATTGCCCAAGGTGGACCCGGGGCGCGAGGTGCGAAACCTGGAGGCCTTCAAGTCGGTGATCAAGGCGGCGGAGGGCACAGCAAAAGAGGGCGGATATGGTGCGCTTTTTGGCTGGCCCATGGCGGGCCGGTCCTTTGATCCGCTAAAGGTGGACGGCCACCCAAAACAGTTTTTCACGTACGTGGACAAGGCCGGTAAATCCCTGCGCACCAGTGCGTCCGGCGCCTACCAAATCACCTACACAACGTGGATCGGCTACCAAGTCCCATTCAGGGCATGGGCGCTGCTCAATGGCTACAACGTGAGCGGGTTTAACCCTGAGACACAAGACGCCTTCGCGGTGTTCCTCTTGGACCTTGACGGCGCGTTGTCGCACGTCAAGGCCGGACGCTTTAGCCAGGCGGTGGCCGTGGCGCGGCGGCGCTGGGCCAGCTTGCCAGGTGCAGGCGTCAACCAACCGGAACGATCACAACAATTTGTATTGAACGCCTACAAACAGGCCGGGGGTGCACTCGCATGAAAACAAGTCCTGTATCAGGTGATCTGATGATCAAGCTAGGCGTGGGCGCGGTGCTGATCGTGCTGGGTGTTGTGGCTGTGCGCAAGGTAAGCGGCGCGGCCGGTGTGGCGGCCGGCGCGGTGCTGGATGGCATCAACCCCAACAGCGGCAACAACGTGATTTACAGGGGTGCTAACTGGGTCGGAAGCAACGTCGTTACCAGCTCAGACGGGCCGGGAAAGAACGCGGATGGATCGTGGACCCTGGGCGGCTGGCTGTTTGACGTAATGAACCCAGGCACTGCCAAGAAGGTGCGAGAAATCACCAAGCCGGTCAGCATTTCCGGCAACCAAATAACCGTCACGGCGTCGGACCCGGTGTCCGGTGGTGACATGAATTACAACTACTTTTAACCCTGGAGAAACCCGCCATGAAAATCCTCAAATACCTTGCTGCGCGCCTGCGTGAGCCGTCCACCCTGGCGGGCCTGTCCGTCATTGGCGTGATGGTCGGCCTGCCACCTGGCACCGTGGACCTGGCTGCCCAAGTGGTAACCGGTGCAGTGGCCATTGCTGCGGCTTTGATCCCTGACGCAAAGTGAAATTCACGGCTGAATTCGTGCTGTCGGTGGTTGTGGCGCTGGGCTCCGGCGTGGGTGCCTATACGGCCATACGTGCGGACCTGGCCACCTTGCACGAGCGCAGCACCAATGCCCTGGCTGCGGCCCAAAAAGCCAATGACCGCATAGACCAACTAACCGGGCGCCAAAAGTGAGTAAACCCAAGTTCCTGCCCAGCGTGCCCGAAGTGGCGCGCGAGGGCTTGATTGTGGTCGGCGGCGCCATCCTGGCGGCTGTCCTCATGAGTCAATTTCCAGCACTCAAAGCCTGGATTAAAAAGCAATGGGAGTAGCCACCATGGCCACCAAAAAACGCAAACCAGCCCGTAAGTCCAAGACCACCAAGCGCACGCCTCCGCGCAAGTCGAACGGGCAATTTCAAAAGCGCAAATAGTGCAGACGATCGTGGATATTCTCTGCGGCGCTAAAATGAAGGCCGGAGGGAAATCCATGCAAACCGTCAACGCTGTGCAAGTTAAAAAAATCATTGAGCTGAGGCGCGATGATTGCCCTGTCATTTTTTCCAATCCTGGGAACCCGGAAGCGTTTGCGCGTGCCTTTAAAAAGATGCGCAAGATAGTTGAAAAAATGCCGTTGCAACCAGACCCGGCAAAGGACCTGAAAAAGACACGTGAGCGGCGCGGGCTGGTGTGATTGACATTGTTTTAGATGCCAATGTCGCTATTGACTGGTTTGTAAATACAGAGCAAGGCACTGCCTATTCGGCAAGGCTCGCGAAGTTGATCGGTGAAGAGGAAATAACATTCCATGTGCCTCTGAGTTTTGAGCCAGAAGTATGCGGGCAACTGGTGCGACACCACCGCCACAAACCAGAACTGCACAGCAAAGCATGGCTTTCTGGCGCGCTGCGGATGTTGGATTACATGCCAATAAAACAGCACGCGCTGGGAGTCAATTTCACGGTCACGGGCGAGCTGGCGGAAAGCTACCGGCTAAGCGTCTACGACGTTCAGTATTTTCACCTAGCCCGCATCTTGGAGCATCCAATTGCCAGCCGGGACAGGGGTATCATTTCTGCCTGCAAAGCCTGGCACGTCACGCACTGGCAACCTTGAAAACGGCCCCTCAATCAGCGGGTCGTTAGCCGCTCCAAAATCCCCGATTTGCACCAACCTGGCCAGGCGCTGGGTTTCTCGTGCGTGCGCGTCCTGGTGGGCGCGTGCTAGCCCCCTGTGAGCCACCAATGCATTGCCAACGTCTACGGCGGCTGTTTCGCGTCCGCGTGGGCTTTCGTGCCAGAGTGTGGCCAGGGCCGCAAAAGGCGCGGAACCGTCCGCAAGCCAACGCCATACGGATCGTTCGGTGACTTGCAGGAATTTGGCGGCGTCGGCGGGTGTGGCCTGTAGATCGTCAAGCAGGCCGCGCAAGTCGGCCCCATGCAACCCTTTGGGTGCGTACGTTTTCAGCATGAATGGCCCCCAGTCTGTGCGGGGTGTCCGAGGTGTGTGACAGGGGCCGGATTGTCAACAGGCGGCGAAAAGGCAAAGCCGGAATAAGCCGGGGATTTGTCGAAGCCGGACCATAAGAAAAGTCTGCACTGACAAAATCGTAATTGATACGATGTATATTATGTTTAGTTTAAGTACTCTGCGAATCGTACTAATCAGCGAATCGAAAATGCAACCACTGGCACACTAAGGTCAGCAAAAGAGGCACCCAAAGCCAGCTCTCCTTTGCCGTGCAAGACACATTCATCCCGGCGCAGTAAAACATCGGAGCCGCCAGAGCCTGAAAACCGCACCCAACTTCCATAGGTGCTAACGTCCACAAAAATAACGCTGCCATTGCGCCACTCTAGTCGAGCATGGGTCCTGGAAACCCTAGGATCATTGACAACAAAATCAACGTCTTTTACACGTCCAACATGAATGGGAAGTTCGAAGGACTTGAAACTCCTTACTGTATCCATCCATTGCAGGACAACCTCCCGACCCAATGCATCACCGGCTTCAAGCAGTTCATTCGTGTGAAAATTCGCTTGCATGGTTAAAAAATCGGAAGGCTCTTCTTCTCGCCACTCGATCTGAAATACGCTACAAGGCTCAGCACGCCCCCTAATTTGAATTGGTCCGAGAGGACGGAAGCTGGTTCCCCGAACTTCAGAGACAGTGTCCAAAGCATTGGCACTAGCCCAGATTTGGTGAGGTCCACATAGATCACAAAGACGGGAAGCAATATTCACTGCGTCGCCATAACAATCCTCGCCAATCATTTCGACCTCCCCTGCGGCGAGTCCGACACGAATGGGCAACCGCAAATCGAAAGGCAAACTGAGTGATTTTTTGTGATGCAGCCGCTGAATTTCAACCACCGCAGACACTGCATGGCGTGACGTAGAAAAAATCAACATCACACCATCACCAAGGGTTTTCACTACGCGCCCATCATGCCGCTGCCCAAGCTGGGCAATCCAGGACGTAATCTGGGTAACTGACTCAGTGGCGCGGGCATTCCCCAACGCCTCAAAGACACCAGTGCTGCCGTGCAAATCAGTGAATACCACAGTTGCTTGAATACCCATTCGCAATTGTTCCAGTTCTAGTTCAAGGCGTGAGTTTAGGGCAAAGAGGGGCGAATGAGAATGCCCGCACGGTCGCACTAGTTTGCAAATTAAAATGGATGGTTTTCGCCCTGCAAATGACAACTAGCCAGGTAGACTTTTGCATTACTCTGGAAGCAAGGTTCGTTTAAGGACACCTATGCGCTGGGCCCCTTCTAATTTGATGATTGGCTTCCTCCGCGCTAAGCGCACGGCTGGTAATGTCAAAGAAAACGCATGTGCGCTGGACGACATCCGAATGACTATGCTTGAATTGATGGGGGATCGCTGCGCACAAGCTTTTCCGGTCCTGCATGTGCAAGTGACATACGCAAACAATGTCGAAGACCTCTGGTACTTGCGTGGGGATGTGATGGTCGCTATTGCATCGTTTGACGGTGAAGTCATTGCGCGGGACAAGCTTACTAAAGTCACCAGCAAGTTCAAAGGCCTCTTGCCCGACGGACTTAACCGTCGCCCCAGTACCCTGAGTCAATAAAACTACTCACTATGTCCCCAGATCATCATCACGTCTTTACCTTCAGCAACCAAATCCACTGGTTTCCCAACCGGAAGCAGCACCTTGGTTTGGACATGGCCGTACGGTAGATTGGTCAACACCGGAATTTTAAGTTGGGACTCAATCCAATGAATGACAGTGTCAAGCTTGAACCCTTTGTCGTGAGTACTCATCGCAAACCCCGTGAATTGCCCCATCAACAGCGCTTTTTGATTTTTCAGAATACCTGCGTGTAACAGCTGGGTCAGCATACGTTCGATTTGATATGGATGCTCTCCTACATCCTCCAAAAACAATATGCCGCCTTTGGTATTCGGAAAATAGGGGGTACCAATCATAGATACAAGCACACTCAAGTTCCCTCCCCACAACATAGCACTCCGAATATTGACCGGCGCTCCAAGCAATGGTTTGCGTTGCCTCCATCCGGTCCCCTCGCCTTGCCCACTTGTCATGTCCTGAAAGCAGGCCTCCATGATGTCGTCGGGCTGCAAATCAGGAGTGCCGCCAACACCAAAGCCCTCGCACAACGCAGGTCCTGCCCACGTTACTGCACCGGTCTTTGCAAGTACAGCCAGTTGAAAGGCGGTGAAATCACTGATACCGACAAAGCTGGTTCCCTGCTCAATAGCCTTAGCAATATCTTTGTACCGGATTCCGGTCAGCAGGCGTGTCAAACCGTACCCGCCACGAGAGATCAACGCAACATCTGCCCCACTCGCAGCCGCTCTATGAATTGCCGCCAACCGGCTTTCATCATCCCCAGCAAATCGCATGTGGCCGCTCAAGGCAGCGACATCAATCTCAACGTCATATCCCAGTGCGCTCAAACGTTTGACACCGCGCCTAAAGGCCAGTTTGTCACGAACCGCGCCCGACGGTGAATAGATGTAGATATGTTTTTTCACACTGCCATTATCGATGGTGCAAGCTTGCGGAAAAGTAATCAAGTACGGTAGTCATGGAACTAGTTGCCATCACCGTGCACGCATTGAAGTCAGAGTGGCCTACAGCGCTGGCTTCCACCATAAGTTGATCGATGAGCATCGGAGAAGCCCGTAGACCGGCTTGATATCCCCTGTCAGGGAACGGCATGAGGAGCGCTTCGGAAGTTTCAACTGCCGATTCCTCGTTTGTCTGCAAGTCGTACAACTGCAAGACAAGGTGAGGCATGTCACGGGCAAGCAGTTTAGCCAAAAGCATCCCAGAGCCCTGCCCCAGTATGACCAGAGCTGGAAGTTCAAGATGCATTAGTAGGCGTTTGAGATTCTCAAGATGAAACGGCACTGAATGGGCAGATTTTTTTTTCGGCTTGTCACTCATGCCGAAACCGATCATGTCCGGAGCAATCACGCGTACGCCTTTTGTCGCCAAAGCAGAAATCAGATGTCGAAACTCATAACTCCAACCGCCAACACTGTGTAGACACAATAAAACTGCTGATGAATCGGCTGGACCCTCGTCCAAGTAGTGCATACGCCAACCAGACATAGCAAGACCAGTGTTGACGTATCGGGAGAGAAAAGGGTAATCCTTCATTGATCCAAAAGCAGATGCTGGGGTTCGCAATGCATCCTCGCTGAGTGGTTGCGCTCGAAGTGCCTTCTCGTGTCTTCGCTTCAGGAAGAATGAGCGTAATAATTCCGAACACTCTTGCGCCAGAACACCTGCAGTGATGCGCGTTCGATGGTTGAGATGTGAATTGGCAAACAGATCTACAACAGAACCGGCAGCCCCTGTTTTGGGTTCTTTGGCCCCATACACTACACGATCAAGGCGCGCGTTCAATATGGCACCTGCGCACATTGCACAGGGTTCCAACGTTACGAATAGTTCGCAACCATCAAGTCGATAATTGCCTAGTGCCAAGGCCGCTGAACGCATGGCGGCAATTTCGGCGTGGGCAGAGGGGTCATTAGATGAAATTGGCGCGTTGTAACCTACACCAATCACTTCCCCATCTTTAACTACCAATGCGCCCACTGGGATTTCACCGGAAGCTTGGGCTTTCAAAGCTTGCGCGAGTGCTAAGCGCATGAACGTGCTGTCTCGTGTCATTTGGGGAATCTCAGCACGTTGCCAAGCAGGCCCACGAAAGCGCGCTCAACACAATCAGGCTACGCAGCCCTTTGATATCAACCACTCTTTAAGAAGTGCAGAGGTCATAGGTTTTGCGTACAAATACCCTTGCCCTTCATGGCACCCCAAAGCCAGTAGGGCCTGAGCTTGGGACTCATCCTCAATTCCTTCTGCGATGACCGTCAAGTTTAAGTTGCGGCCAAGCTCTATCACCATTGACGCAATGTGTCCACCTGTCATGTCTTTTTGCAATTCAGACACAAAGGCACGGTCAATTTTCAAACGATCAATGGGGAGTTGCCGCAACTGGCTCAGTGAGGAATACCCCGTGCCAAAATCATCAATGGCAATAGAAATACCCAGTTCACGCACTAAGTGGAGTGTCTCCAGCATGAAATCGGCGTCTTCCATCGCCACCGACTCTGTGATTTCCAACTCAAGACAATTGGGTCTGATCCCGGTATCCAAAAGTGCAGCGTTTAGTTTTTCTAAAAACTCTGGGTGCCTAAACTGTATTTGTGAAACGTTGACCGACATCCGCAAATCAGCTAAGCCCAAACTTTGCAAACGAACCAGCTCATGGCAAGCCATGCGGAGCACCCAATCGCCTATTGCAACAATCATCCCGGAAGCTTCAGCCAATGGAATGAAGCGGTCGGGCGGAACAAATGTTCCGTCCTCATTGCGCCAGCGGATTAGCGCTTCCATTCCCACAACCTTGCCGCTGCTCAGGTTGAGTTGCGGTTGGTATACGATAAACAAGCGCTCGCTTTCCACAGCGCTGCGCAAACTCTGCAGCAAACGCACCCGTTCGCGAATGTCCGACCCCATTTCGGTGGAGAACATGACAAAACTGCCACGGCGGCTTTTCTTCGCCCTCTTCAGCGCAATGTTTGCATCCTTCAATGCATCACGCCCAGAGCCTTCGTCAGTAAAGAGCTTGGTTAAGCCCATGGTGGCGGTTACAACCATGGAATCATCCTGGACTTGGAACGGTTCCCGAAACAAGGCCAGCACACGCAAGGGATTCACCAAAGCCTGGTCGCCCATCACACCAAAAGTATCGCTACCTATTCTCGCCAAAATCACCTCACTGCCCATCTCGGCTTTAAGTCGATCGGCTACCGATTGCAGCAGGCGATCCCCTTGCTGGTGACCCAACGCATCGTTGATTTCAGAAAAGTCATCGATATCTAAAATGGCAATAACATCATCCGTGGTCCGGTGATTCTTGAGTCGCTCTTCGGCCAAGTCCAAGAACTTGTTTCGATTGGGCAAATTGGACAGTCGATCGTAAAACGCCAACTCGTCAAGTTTGCGAATCTGCTCATAGGCTCGCAATGCCGCCGTGACCGTCGCATAGAGTTTGGTCCGGGTCAGTTCGGACTTGGTCTTGTAATCGTTGATGTCGAAATCGTGAATGGTTTCGATTTCAGGCGCATAGCCAGGTTGGCCGGTACGCAAAATGATGCGCAATTCAGTGAGGCGCAAATCTTGGCGAATTGTCTTCACCAGTGCCAGCCCTGCGTCCTCACGCTCCATCACCACATCAAGTAAAACCACAGCGACATCGCGCTCGGTCGTCAGAAGTTGGGTGGCTTCGCTAGCAGAGTAGGCATGTAAAAACTGCAAGCCGCGCCCCAAGATACGGACCCCTGCCAAGGCAAACGTTGTGGCGCGGTGGACATCCGGCTCATCGTCAATTACCAACAAGCGCCATACCGGCTCTTTGGCGGATCCGCTAAAGGCTTCGTCGTCCAAAAAATGGAGCGTATCGGAGTCTGTATGCGTGCCCAGCAGATTCTCGGTGTTCATGGAAACATTGTGCACCAAGCCTGCACAAAATGTGAGCGACCCAATTGGCGCGGCACGTTTTTTTCTATTGAATCGGCAAAAATCATGGCGATTTTCGGGATTTCCCTTAGAGCACTACCCTCCTACCTTATTCCCATTCAATGGTCGCTGGAGGTTTGCTGCTGACATCGTAGGTCACACGATTGATCCCGCGCACTTCATTGATGATGCGACCAGACACAGTCTTGAGAAGACCGTAGGGCAGTTCTGCCCAATCCGCCGTCATAAAGTCAGTCGTTTGCACTGCACGCAGCGCAACAACGTAGTCATAGGTCCGGCCATCGCCCATCACGCCCACGCTTTTGACTGGCAAGAACACGGCAAAGGCCTGGCTGGTTAATTGATACCATGTCTTGCCAGTGGCTTCATCTTTGAAGTTGTGCAACTCTTCAATGAAGATCGCATCGGCCCGGCGCAGCAGGTCCGCATATTCCTTTTTGACCTCGCCCAGAATTCGTACGCCTAGGCCAGGACCAGGGAACGGATGGCGATACACCATGTTGTAAGGCAGGCCCAGAGCTACACCAAGCTCGCGCACCTCATCCTTGAACAACTCTCGCAGTGGCTCCAGCAGCTTGAGGCCCAACTCTGCAGGCAGGCCCCCAACATTGTGGTGGCTCTTGATGGTGACCGCCTTTTTACTTTTTGCCCCCCCGGACTCGATCACATCGGGGTAGATCGTGCCTTGGGCCAGCCATTTCGCACCCTTTGCCCCCTCGCCTTTCAGCTTGGCCGCTTCTTGCTTAAACACTGTGACGAATTCGCCGCCAATGATCTTTCGCTTGGCTTCCGGGTCGCTAACGCCAGCCAACTTGCCAAGGAACAGGTCACTGGCATCGGCACGGATTACCTTTGCGTGCAGTTTGCCGACGAACATGTCCATGACCATGTCGCCCTCATTGAGACGCAACAAACCATGGTCCACAAACACACAGGTTAGTTGGTCACCAATCGCTCGATGAATCAATGCTGCCGCCACAGAAGAATCTACGCCGCCGGACAGGCCTAGGATCACCTCTTCATCACCCACCTGCTCGCGAATGTGGGCGACTGCCTCTGCGATGTAGTCCCCCATGATCCAGTCTGGCCGAGCCCCACAGATATCCAGCACAAAACGATTCAGCAGTGCCTGACCTTGCGTGGTGTGGGTCACCTCGGGGTGAAACTGCACTGCATAGAATTTACGGGTTTCATCTGCCATGCCAGCGATGGGGCAGCTTTCAGTGCTGGCCATCAGCTTGAAGCCAGGGGGCATTTCCGTCACGTTATCACCGTGGCTCATCCACACATTTAGCATGCCATGACCGTCCGCATTGGTGAAGTCTTGGATGCCCTCAAACAGCTCAGTGTGGCCGCGTGCACGCAACTCCGCATGGCCAAACTCGCGTTTGTGACCACCTTCGACCTTGCCGCCCAATGCTGCAGCAATGGCGTACATGCCAAAACAAATCCCCAACACCGGAATCCCCAAGTCAAACACGACCTCGGGAGCCCGCAAGGTTTCGTCTTCCCAAAGACTGGCGTGGCTACCGGACAGGATAATGCCCTTCAGGTTGCCGTCGGCGGCATAAGCGCGCACCCAGTCCTCAGTGACGTCGCAGGGGTGAACCTCGCAAAACACATGGGCTTCGCGCACACGCCGAGCAATGAGTTGGGTGACTTGGGATCCGAAATCAAGAATGAGAATTTTCTGGTGCATGGGCTGGGTTCCGGTCAATCCGCGCGGTAATTTGGGGCTTCTTTGGTGATTTGCACGTCATGGACGTGGCTTTCACGGATGCCCGCCGTGGTGATCTCCACAAACTCGGCTTTGTTTTGCATGTCTTCAATGGTTGCGCAGCCACAGTAGCCCATGCTGGCGCGGATACCACCAGCCATCTGAAAAACGATAGACACCATGGATCCTTTGTAGGGGACTCGGCCTTCAATGCCCTCAGGAACCAACTTATCTGCATTGGGGTTGCCGGTACTTGACTCCTGGAAGTAGCGATCTGCACTGCCTTGCTGCATAGCGCCAATACTTCCCATGCCGCGGTAGCTCTTATAACTGCGGCCTTGGAACAAAATCACTTCACCTGGTGCCTCTTCGGTTCCAGCAAACATGCCACCCATCATTACGGTACCCGCACCAGCGGCAATCGCTTTTGCGATGTCGCCGCTGTAACGAATGCCTCCGTCTCCAATCAAGGGCACGCCAGTACCTTTGAGCGCAGTTGCTACGCTGTCAATGGCCATGATCTGCGGGACACCCACGCCAGCCACAATGCGGGTAGTGCAGATTGAGCCCGGACCAATACCAACCTTGACTGCGTCTGCCCCCGCTTCGACCAATGCCAGCGCGGCAGCGCCCGTGGCAATGTTGCCGCCGACCACATCAACCTGGGGAAAGTTCTGTTTGACCCAGCGCACGCGGTCAAGTACACCTTTGCTGTGCCCATGGGCGGTATCAACCACGATGGCGTCTACCCCAGCATTCACCAGAGCTTCAACGCGCTCTTCAGTGCCGTCACCCACACCTACTGCTGCACCGACCCGGAGGCGTCCCGTGGAGTCCCGGGCGGCGCTCGGGAAATTGAGTTGTTTGGTAATGTCTTTGACGGTAATCAAGCCCTTAAGTTCAAAGGCGTCGTTGACGACCAGCAAGCGCTCCAGCTTGAATTTGTTGAGGAGCGCTTTGGCGGCTTCCGGAGTCGTCCCGTCAGGAACGGTAATCAGGCGTTCGCGGGGTGTCATGATCTCGCGCACAGGCTGGTCGTATCGTGTCTCAAACCGCAAGTCGCGTCCGGTAACGATGCCAACCACTTTTCCGCCATCACACACTGGAAAACCAGATACGCCCAATTGTTCCGAAAGCGCTATGACTTGCCGAACTGTGGTGTCGGGAGTAATGACCACAGGGTCGCGAAGCAATCCTGACTCGTAGCGCTTGACCTTGGCTACTTGTGCCGCTTGCTCAGCTGCGGTCAGATTTTTGTGAACGATACCGATGCCCCCCTCCTGCGCGATGGCAATGGCCAAACGGGCTTCGGTCACTGTATCCATAGCCGCAGAAACGAGCGGAAGATTCAGTGCAATATTGCGGGAAAATCGGGTCGCTAGGCTGGTGTCCTTGGGGAGGACTTGGGAGAACGCTGGCACCAACAACACATCGTCGAAGGTGAGCGCTTTGCCGAGAAGGCGCATGTCAAAGCTCCAAAAAGCGGATTGTACCCGTGTGGGTTTTCCAAATTTGGCTCTGCGCGCTACACTTCGCCCATGAAAATGTTGCACGGACTCTTGGTGGCGCTCCTTGTAGCCCATTGCCCCGGGGCCTTCGCCCAATGGCAGTGGCTGGACAAAGACGGGCGCAAGGTTTTTAGTGACCGAGCCCCTGGCGCGGAGATCCCGGAGAAGAATATCTTGAAGCGCCCTGGCAGTGCCGTGGCCAAGCCCGCGGAACCGACGGAACCAACAACAGTGAATGCACCGACGCCGCAGCTCCCCGCTTTGTCGGCTAGCAAGCCGGGTGGCGATAAAACCCTGGAAGCCAAGAAAAAACAGGCAGAAGAAGCTGAAGTCACCAAACGCAAGTCTGAAGAGGAGCGGGTATTAAAGGCAAAGGCAGAGAATTGCAACCGCGCCAAACAATCCAAAGCCGCATTCGACAGCGGGGTGCGCATTTCACGTACCACGGCCGCTGGCGAACGTGAGGTCTTGGACGATGCTGCCCGCCTAGCGGAAGGTCAGCGCATTCAAGGGATTATCGACAGCGACTGCAAGTGACCGGTTGTGGTTGGGGATCATTGCTAGTAGCCAGCCTTGGCACCAGCACGCCGCTTGGCAAACAAGCCGGCTGATTTTGCGCCCTGCTTCGCAAAACGTTCGCGCCGTGCTACTTTGGGGTCGACCAACAGCGGGCGATACAGTTCAACCCGGTCTTCTGCACGCAATAGGTGTTTTCCGACGACCTTGCGCCCCCATACGCCCAAAGCCAAGGCATCTATTTCAGCCTTCGACAAGGGCAGTAGCAAGCCACTAAGCTGAACAGCGGCTCCAGCAGTGCAGCCAACTGGCACTTGCAATGTACAGGTTTGCACCTGCCGTGGGGCCACTGACAAGACCACTGTTACTTCAAAGCTATCGTTAGTCTCCATAAACCTGCTGTGCCCGTTTCACAAACGCATCCACCAAGTTGGCCGCAATTTTGTCAAATACCGGACCCACCAGCTTCCCTAACGCGGCGTTTTCAAATCCATACTGCAGCGTCAACTCCACTTTGCAAGCACGCTGCGACCCGTCTCCCAGGGGATGGAAGCTCCAAGCACCATCAAGATTGGAGAACGGCCCTTTCACCAACTTCATACCCACTTGACTGGGGTCCATATGGGTATTTCGGGTGACAAAAGTTTGTCGGATGCCACTGAACGAAATCCCGACCTCAGCGGTCATTCCGTCTGCGTGCTGCTCCAAAACTTGGGCATGGTCACACCAAGGCAGGAACTGCGGATAGCGGGTGACATCGGTCACCAAGGCATACATCTCTTGCGGGCTGTACCAGATCAGGACGGACTTGTGAACAGTTTTCATAGAATGGGGGTCTGCGCGGGATTGTAGACAAGCCCATCAGTGTCACTTTCTTTCCTGTCTGTCGTCCCCATCTGAGTGCAATGGCCAAAAAACCCGAAACCGCAACCCGCATCGCCGATAACAAAAAGGCCGCGTTCAATTATTTCTTCGAGGAACGCTTTGAAGCGGGCCTGGTATTGGAAGGCTGGGAAGTCAAATCCCTGCGAGAGGGCAAAGTCCAACTTACCGATGGGTATGTGGTGATTCGCAATGGCGAACTGTTCATCATTGGCTTGCAAATCAATCCTCTGCATACCGCCTCTAGCCATGTGAGCCCGGACAAGGTTCGCACCAAGAAGCTGCTAATGCACAAGGAAGAGATCAAGCGGCTCATTGGCAAAGTGGAGCAAAAGGGCTACACCTTGGTACCAATCAACCTGCACTGGAAAAGTGGCAAAGTGAAGTGCGACATTGCGCTTGCCAAGGGAAAGGCAGAGCACGACAAGCGCGACACCATCAAGGACCGCGAAGGCAAGCGGGAGGTAGAGCGTGCCATGAAGGATCGCAACCGCTAACTTTGCGGTGCTCCATGCGCACTAGCTCAGATCACGCAGAGGGTGAGCGCTGACGGGCCAAGGGCTCGCAAAAAAGGCGGCCACCATGTCTTCGCCCACCTCTTCTACACGCGCAGGCATCCACTGGGGTGCATGGTCTTTGTCCACCGCCAGCGCGCGAATGCCTTCTACCGTCTCACTGGTGGTACCAGATCGGCCCAGGTGCTGCGTGTAGAAACAATGGCGCACGATGTCCCGCTCCATGCGCAAGTCTTCAGCCAACGTCATATGGCGCGCTCGTCGCACTTGCTCCAGAACGACATGCAGCATCAGGGGCGAGCGCTTGCGCAACGTCGCGGCCGTATGCTGTGCCCAGTCACTGCTGTCCGCTTCCAGTCCTTGCACTATGGCCGAAACACTGCCAAGAGAAAAGTATTGGTCAATTTGGTCTCTAGCACTTATTGAGTCTGCGCCAGACGCTCCTGAAAACGTAGCAAACCAGTATTCCAGTGGCGATGCACCGTACCAATCCAGAGTTGCCAGTGCATCCCAGGCTTGGGGCAAATGTGCCGAATCAATCAACCGGTCCGCCAGTCCCAACGCGACGGCCGCAGCGCCGTCGATCACATCACCTGTCAGCGCTAGCCATTCACCCGTACGTCCCGGGCAGCGGCTCAAAAAGAAACCACCGCCTACATCCGGAAACAAACCGATGTTCGTTTCCGGCATGGCCATTTTGGTGTGCTCGGTTACCAACCGGTGTGAAGCTCCTTGGCTGATCCCCATCCCGCCACCCATGACGATTCCGTCCATAAAGGCAATGTAAGGCTTGGGGTAGTGGTGGATGAGGTGGTTGAGTACGTACTCTTCGGAGAAGAAGTCTTCGAGTGCGGGGTTTCCCGCTAGGGCGGCTTGGTGAAAGAAACGAATATCCCCCCCCGCACAAAAACCTCCGAATACACCCGTCTTGTTGCTGCCCCTAATAGCCACCGCTCTCACCGCAGCATCGTCTTTCCACGCCAACAGTGTGGCTGTCAGACTACGCACCATAGCCAAGCTCAGCGCATTGAGAGCTTTAGCCCGGTTCAAGGTAATCATACCGACCTGGCCACGTACTTCAGTAATCACATCGTCGTTCAGAGACACGTTTGTCATGTGCGTTCTTTCCTTCCAAGCAGTTCATTTACTACCAATGCACTGATGACCAGCGCCCCGCCCCACAGCACCGCGCTGCTGGGCACTTCGTTCGCACCCACCCAGGCGAGCAGAATGCCGAAAATCACTTCCAGCAACTGCAACAGAGATATTTCAGGCGCTTTGAGGATTTGGGCACAGCGCACGCTAAGCACACAAGGCACTGCCAACTGGAACACACCCAAAAATCCCAGCAAGGCTACGTCATGCGCACTGGCCTGCAAGGGAAACGCCAGTGGCAATGTCACCACGGTGGAGATGACCGCTCCGACCCATACCGCTGGCATCATGTCCACATCGTGGCCTTGGTCATTCGCGTGTTGGGTTACGGTCCAATTGGTAGCGCCCGCAATCGGCACACACAGCGCAACGAGTGTGCCCAATAGTGTGACCGAGTCGAGCTGGGATGCGTACATGTAAACAATGCCTAGCCCGGCAATCACGATGGCCAGCCAGGTTCGCAGCGGTACCCGATGGCCAATGAATATGCGCGCAATCAGCGCCGTAAGCAGCGGCCCCAGTGCCATGGTGACCAGCACATTGCCCACACTAGTGAGCGTAAGCGCCACCATGAACGCGGTGAACATCACACTCCAACACAAGCCGGACAACCAAAATGACGAACCGGCGTGGCGGATCTTGGAAAACACGTCTCGCCCGCGAACAAAGGGCAGGATCACCAGCAAACTCAGTGCAGTGAAGGCTGCTCGCCAGAAGGTAACTTCAAAGCTGCGCGCGAACTCCAAATGGCGCGTGACCACGCCAGCGGTGGACCACATCAGGGTCACCGCTACCATCAAAAACACTGCTCGCGTGTGGGTGAGTTTCATGCGATGTGCGCTGCCGGAGCGTGTGTCTGCAAATCAGGGATACCGTGGAGCCGGCTCTGCCGGTCCACTGGTATCGCCCCTGTAAGGGGGAAGGCGGCTAAGCCGTCACTGGGGTTAGCCGATCAGGACCGACCCGCGCGCTTGCGGTCGCTTTCAGAGAGATGGCGTTTGCGCAGTCGAATTGACTTGGGGGTGATTTCAACCAACTCATCGTCCTCAATAAACTCCACACCATATTCCAGCGTGCAATCGATGGGGGGCGTAATCTTGATGGCATCTTCTTTGCCAGATACACGGAAGTTGGTGAGCTGCTTGGTGCGTGTAGCGTTCACGACCAGATCGTTGTCACGGCTGTGGATGCCCACAATCATGCCTTCGTACACAGGGTCGTTGGGCTTCACGAACATGCGGCCGCGGTCGTCCAATTTGCCCAATGCATAGGTAAAAATTTCACCTGCGTCCATGGAGATCAAAACGCCGTTCTTGCGGCCACCAATATCACCCTTGTGCGGCTCATAGCTGTCGAAGATGTTGGAGATCAGGCCCGATCCGCGGGTCAAGTTCAGAAATTCATTCGAGAAGCCAATCAGCCCACGTGCAGGAATACGGTATTCCAGGCGCACCCGACCACGTCCATCCGGCTCCATGTTCACCAGCTCGCCCTTGCGCTCGCCAAGGGCCTGCATTACGCCGCCCTGGTGCTGCTCTTCCACATCAGCGGTGACCAGCTCGATGGGCTCATGTTTCTCGCCATTGATCTCACGGAACATCACGCGTGGCTTGGAAACGGCCATTTCATAGCCTTCACGGCGCATGTTTTCCAGCAAGATAGTCAAGTGCAGTTCACCGCGACCCAATACTTCGAAGATACCTTCTTCGTCCGTTTCTTTGACACGCAAAGCCACGTTGTGTTGCAGTTCTTTTTGCAGGCGGTCCCAGATCTGGCGGCTGGTCACGTATTTGCCTTCGCGGCCCGCTAAGGGGCTGGTATTCACGCAGAAGTTCATGGTCAGCGTGGGCTCATCGACCTTGAGCATCGGTAGCGGTGCGGGATTCAGCGGGTCGGTCACTGTGACGCCGATACCGACATCCGCAATACCGTTGATCAGCACGATTTCACCCGGACCTGCCTCCAAGGCCTGCACGCGGTCCAGACCTTGGAAGGTCAACACCTGGTTGATACGTCCTTTGACAGACTTGCCGTCCGGACCTTCCATCACGACCACATCCATATTGGGCTTGATGGTGCCCTGGCTGATACGGCCTACGCCAATACGGCCCACAAAGGTGGAGAAGTCGAGCGCGGAAATTTGCAGTTGCAAGGGCGCCTCAGGGTCTCCCTTTTGCGAGGGTACGTGTTTCAGCACCGTATTGAACAGCGCCGACATGTCAGGTCCCCATTGTTCGCCGGGCGCACCCTCTTCCATCGAGGTCCAACCGTTGATACCCGAGGCATAGACCACTGGAAAGTCCAACTGCTCGTCGGTGGCACCCAGCTTGTCGAATAGGTCAAAAGCAGCGTTTACTACGTGCTGAGGACGGGCACCAGGCTTGTCCACCTTGTTCACCACCAGAATCGGCTTCAGACCCAAGGCCAAGGCCTTTTTGGTTACAAAGCGGGTTTGGGGCATAGGGCCTTCTTGCGCGTCAATCAGCAGCACCACGCCGTCGACCATGCTCAGGGCACGTTCCACTTCGCCGCCGAAATCGGCGTGTCCGGGAGTGTCCACGATATTGATGTGGGTCCCTTCCCAGCTGACCGCGCAGTTTTTGGCCAGAATCGTAATGCCACGTTCTTTTTCAATGGCATTGTTGTCCATCACCGTGTCGACGACTTTTTCGTGTTCGGCAAAGGTACCCGACTGGCGCAGCAGTTGGTCGACCATGGTGGTCTTGCCATGATCCACGTGGGCAATGATGGCGATGTTACGGATTTGTTTACTCATGGTTCACTTTCTGCTTACGCCCCGAGGGCCAAGGTTTCATTAACGCGATTCAAACTCTGTTCCATGGCCACACTCTGGGCCTCGGATTCGGTGATTTCTAGAGGGCTTAGCAGCCGCACAGGAATCAACTCACCCGCCAACACGCGCGCCGTGCCCAGCAAAACCCGTGGGCTTGCCGCATACACAGCCACGTGGTCCGCATCGGGCCAAGGGCCACGTCTGCGCATTCCACTCAAAAACCGTGCAGCATTTTCGCTGTCCAGTGTGACAAGCACATGCTCTGTCAGCAGCGCATCTACCGGCAGCAGACAGGCCAGTCGCTGCTCTTCATTCATCGCCTCCAACGCATCCAGAGTGATACATTGACGCTCGCTGAATCCACCGGTGCGCACCCGGCGCAGGGCACTGAGGTGGGCACCACAGCCCAAGGCCTCGCCGATATCCTCGCCGAGCGTACGGATGTAAGTCCCCTTGCTGCAATCCACTACCATTTTGATAGCTGGTTGCGCAGTATCTACAAGCGCTTCCAGCACTTTTAGTTCATAAATCGTCACTTGGCGTGCAGCGCGCTCCACTTCAATCCCAGCCCTCGCGTACTCATACAGCGCCTTGCCGTCTTTCTTCAACGCACTGTGCATAGGCGGCACCTGCGAAATGGGCCCGGTGAATTGCTGCACCACTGCGTCCAATTGCGCCGGTGTCACAGACACTGAACGCTCGCTAATGACCGCACCCTCCGCATCGGCGGTACTCGTTTTTAACCCTAAGCGCACCACCGTTTCGTAGGCCTTGTCGGCGTCCAAGTGCATTTGGCTGAACTTGGTTGCAGCACCAAAGCACAACGGTAGAACGCCGGTTGCCAGGGGGTCTAGCGTTCCGGTATGGCCCGCTTTCTCTGCCCGCAGCAGCCATTTTGCTTTCTGCAAAGCCTGGTTACTGGACAGCCCAATGGGCTTGTCCAGTAACAGCACCCCATGCACGGGGCGCCTTGCAACCCGTGCACGTGGCGCGTTCATTGGCTTAGTCCTCTTTCGCGCGCGAAGATACTGCTCGGGCAATCAAAGCATTCATATCGGCCGCACGTTCAGTGGTTTGGTCAAAGATGAAGTGCAAGGTCGGAACCGTATGAATATGCAACCGTTTGAAAAGACCGGCACGCAAAAAACCCGCAGCTTGGTTCAAACCCTCTGAAGTTCCCACAGGGTCCCCAACCAATAGGCTGAAAAACACCTTGGCATGGGCGTAATCCGGGGTCACCTCGACGCCCTGTATCGTCACCATGCCCACCCGCGGATCCTTGAGCTCGCGCGCTATCAACTCGGCCAGATCTCTCTGGATCTGGTCGGCAACCTGAAAGCTGCGGTTGGGGGTAGAGGACTTTTTACGAACCATGTTCTTCTTTGCTTACAGCGTACGAGCCACTTCCTTGACTTCGAAGAACTCCAGTTGATCGCCTTCTTTGATGTCGTTGTAGTTTTTGAGTTTGACACCGCACTCAAAGCCTTCTTTCACTTCGCGCACATCATCCTTCATACGCTTCAGGGAGTCCAGCTCACCGGTGTAAATCACCACGTTTTCGCGCAACAGGCGGAAATGGGCATTGCGGTTGACGAAACCAGCAGTAACCATACAACCTGCGACGGTACCAATCTTGGACGCAACGAACACCGTACGGATCTCGGCCATACCAATGATTTCTTCCCGCTTCTCGGGCGCCAACATACCGGTCATGGCTGCCTTCAGCTCATCTACCGCGTCATAAATGATGTTGTAGTAGCGGATGTCCACACCATTGCCTTCGGCCAGCTTGCGCGCACCAGCGTCAGCGCGGGTGTTGAAGCCGATCACAATGGCCTTGGAAGCAATAGCCAAATTGATGTCCGATTCACTGATGCCGCCCACTGCGGAGTACACCATCTGCACTTTGACCTCGTCGGTCGAGAGCTTGAGCAACGACTGTGCCAATGCCTCTTGCGAACCTTGCACATCCGCCTTGACGATGATGGGCAACATTTTGACGTCGCCGGCACCGATGTCGGAGAACATGTTCTCCAATTTGGCAGCTTGCTGCTTGGCCAGCTTGGTGTTGCGGAACTTGCCAGCCCGGTAGGTCGCGATTTCACGGACACGGCGCTCGTCTGCCATGACCATGAATTCATCACCTGCTTGCGGCACTTCGGTCAGACCCTGGATTTCAACCGGAATGGACGGGCCTGCAGACTCGATCTTCTGGCCGTTCTCGTCGAGCATGGCACGCACGCGGCCATAGGTTTGACCCGCGAGCACCACGTCACCAGCCTTCAGCGTACCGGACTGTACCAACACGGTGGCAACCGGACCGCGTCCCTTGTCCAGCTTGGCTTCGATGACCAAGCCCTTGGCCATGGCTTCCACCGGTGCACGGAGCTCCAGCACTTCGGCTTGCAACAGCACTTGCTCGAGCAGGGTGTCAATACCCATGCCGGTCTTGGAGGACACAGGCACAAACGGAGACTCGCCTCCATATTCTTCAGGCACAACTTCCTCAACCACCAGCTCTTGCTTCACGCGCTCAGGGTTGGCATCGGGTTTGTCCGACTTGGTAATGGCGACCACAATCGGCACACCAGCCGCTTTCGCGTGTTTGATAGCCTCTTTGGTTTGTGGCATCACGCCGTCATCTGCGGCCACCACCAGAATCACGATGTCGGTGGCTTGTGCACCACGGGCACGCATGGCGGTAAATGCCTCGTGACCGGGTGTATCCAGGAAGGACACCATGCCGCGTGGGGTTTCCACGTGGTACGCACCAATGTGCTGGGTAATGCCACCGGCCTCGCCTGCGGCCACTTTGGCGCGGCGAATATAGTCCAGCAGCGATGTCTTGCCATGGTCCACGTGGCCCATCACAGTCACGACTGGGGCACGCGGCAAGGAAACGGCTTCTTGGCCCGACACATCGTCATCCGTAAATGCTTCGGGGTCATCCAGCGCAGCCACCACCGCTTTATGGCCCAGTTCTTCCACCACAATCATGGCGGTGTCCTGGTCCAGCGGCTGGTTGATGGTGACCATCTGGCCCAGCTTCATCAATTGCTTAATGACTTCTGACGCCTTGATCGCCATCTTGTGGGCCAGTTCGGCCACCGTGATCGTTTCAGGCACGTGCACTTCGATGACGCGAACTTCTACTTGCGGGGCCTGGTTGTGCTGGTCGTCGCGGTCGCGGTCATTGCCACGGCGGCCTTTGGGACCGGCGCGCCAGTTGCTAGAGCGCCCAGCGCCAGCACCTGTGTCACCGCGCGTTTTTAGCTCTTTCTTCTTTGCGGGATCACCAGCCCAGCTACTGGACAGCTTGGCGGATTTGACCTCTTTGCCTGCACCCGCGCCGGCATTGCCTGCCGGTGCTCCAGCGGCTGGCTTGGCTGGCTTGACAACGGTGGAACCGGACGCAGGCTTGTGCAGCGTTCCCTTCATGCCAGCTTTTGCATCAACTGCAGGCTTGGGTTCTTCCGGCTTTTTCGCCACCAGAACTTTTTTCGGGGCTGACATCATCATGCGGATGGCTGCAGCTTCGGCTTCTGCTTTGCGGCGGCGGTCACCCAAATCCACAGCACGCGCAGACTCTTCATCCGCACGGGCTTTGGACTCAGCAGCCGCAGTTTCTTTCGCCTTGACTTGCGCTGCGGCTCGTGCCGCTGCGGCTTGCACCGCTTCATCTGAGGCCACGGCCTCTGTAACCGTGACTTGTTTTTTCTTCAATGCCTCTGCCGCAGCGTAACTGGCAGCGCGCTCTTCTGCCTCTCGCTCGCGCTTTTCCGCCTCTTCACGAACACGGCGTTTTTCGGCCAGGTCTTCTTCCTGGCGGCGAATAAACTCGGCTTGGCGGCGCGCCTCTTCTTCACGTCGGCTCAGCTCAGCGTGGTCTATTGCAGGGGCTGCGGCGGGCACCGCTGCATCACTTGCGGGAGCAGCAGAAACCAAACTTTCGGATTCGAGCTCCGATGTTTCGCCAACGGCATCAACGCCATCTTCACGACGTACAAATGTTCGTTTTTTGCGCACCTCGACTTGGATCGTGCGCGCCTTGCCTGTGGCATCCGCCTGCTTGATTTCAGTGGTCTGCTTCTTCACCAACGTAATTTTTTTACGCTCAAGGCTGGCAGTGCCATGGCTGCTCTGCAAGAAATTCAACAAGCTGTGCTTATCAGAGTCTGTGAGAATGTCAGAGGCGGACGCCTTGGCAACGCCCGCTGATTTCAATTGTTCAAGCAAGCTATCAGTTGATTTTTTGAGTTCATTGGCAAACTCGGCAACGGTCGTACTGGACATATTTTTTTGCAACCTTTCATGACCGTTACTCTTGAGAAGCGGCGTCATTGGTAAACCAATGTTCGCGCGCCTTCATGATCATGGCCTTGGCTTCGTCCGCAGACTGGCCAGTAATATCTGTTAATTCATCAACGGCAAGGTCGGCAAGTTCATCGCGGGTATGTACTCCACCATCTGCCAGTTTGCCGATCAACTCGGGGGTGAGGCCTTCAAGGTCACGCAGGTCTTGCGAAACTTCTTCGACGCTTTCTTCGTGGGCAATTTCCATGGTCAACAGAGCGTCTTTGGCCCGGTTGCGCAGTTCGTGCACCGTGTCTTCGTCAAAGCTCTCGATTTCCAGCATTTCCTGAAGCGGCACGTACGCCACTTCTTCCAGACTGGTGAAACCCTCTGCAATCAGGATATCGGCGATTTCTTCGTCCACATCGAGTTTTTCCATGAACAACTTGCGGCCCGAATCGGTCTCAACCGCAGCCTTTTGTGCAGACTCTGCCGCGTCCATGATGTTGATCTTCCAGCCGGTCAGCTCGGAAGCCAAGCGTACGTTTTGACCACCCCGGCCAATGGCGATCGCCAGATTTTCCTCGTCCACCACTACGTCCATGGCATGGCGCTCTTCATCCACCACGATGGAAGAAACGTTGGCTGGAGCCAAGGCGCCAATGACAAACTGGGCGGGGTCTTCACTCCACAGCACAATGTCCACGCGCTCACCAGCGAGTTCGTTGGTGACGCCGTTCACGCGGGTGCCACGCACGCCCACGCAGGTACCGATGGGGTCGACGCGCTTGTCATGTGACAGAACTGCGATCTTGGCGCGCGAACCGGCGTCACGGGCGCAGGATTTAATTTCCAACAGACCTTGTTCGATTTCAGGAACTTCCTGGCGGAACAGCTCTATCATGAATTCAGGGGCCGAGCGCGACAACAAAATAGGCGCGCCACGCAGGGTCAGGTCCACTTCCATGATCATGGCCCGCACACGGTCGCCTGTGCGCAGGTTTTCCTTGGGAATCATCTCGCCACGGCGCAGCCGGCCTTCAACCCGGCCGCTTTCGACGATGATGTCTCCCTTATCCAGGCGCTTGACTGTGCCCACAAAAATCTTCTCGCCGCGCGACATGAAGTCGTTGAGCAGCATTTCGCGCTCGGCGTCACGAATCTTTTGCAGGATGACCTGTTTGGCTGCCATCGCGCCAATACGGCCAATTGGCACCGACTCGATCGCTTCTTCGATGTACTCATCGACCTCAATGTCGGCAATCTGTTCTTTGGCTTCGAACAGCAGGATTTCCTGGTCAGGCAGTTGAAGACCAGCCTCATCGGGGACAACGTGCCAGCGGCGGAAGGTTTCGTAGTTACCGCTGTCACGGTCCAGCGCGACGCGGATATCCACTTCGCCGGGGTACAGCTTTTTGGTGGCTTGGGCCAGGGCTGCTTCCACAGCACCCAACACCACGTCACGCTCTACGTTTTTCTCTCGGGAAATTGCTTCCACCAGCATTAACAGTTCGCGATTCATGCCATGACTCTCCTGAACACTCTCATCAATACAAACAAACTTGGCAGTCTCGCCAGCCGGAAACCCAGCCGGGCGACCTACTCCGCAGAACCTGCGTTGCCGCGGCCCTTGAAACTCACAATGGGCGCAAGCCGCGCTTCACGCAGCTCGTCCAACGCAAAGCCCAGCGCCTGCAGTGGCGGGGGCACACGTTTTTTACTGACCTTTTGGCCGGGCTTGGGCTCGGGCGCATCACTCCAGACGATTTGCCAGCCGACGGAGCCATCAGCCGCCACCACACGCTCCAGCGTGCCGCGAAATTTCTTGCGGTTGGCATTGACTTGACCGTTGGCCGCTGCCCCCATGGGCGCCTTCAAGGTGATATCGACGATCTGACCCGCAAAACGCTCAAAATCCTGCATGTGTCGCAATGGACGGTCAATACCTGGCGAGGACACCTCGAGCCGCTTGTATTCCGCTCCATCCACTTCCAGTGCAAACTGCAACTGTCGTGTAACCTTTTCGCAGTCTTCCACATTGACAAACTGCTCTGCCGAAGCTTGCCCTTCTACAGGGGCGACCCAAGGCAAATCGATAGTGATGCGCAGCAAGCCACCGGCGGAGCGCTCGATCTCCACCAAGTCATATCCCAGTCCTGCTACGGTTTGTGCAACGATTTCCTGTAAAGCCACGTCGGTAAAGCCTGCCTGAATGCGTGTGTGAAAAACAATCGACCAAAAAAAACGGGCGGTAATTACCCGCCCGTTTGGTCGTGAACTTCGGATTATACCCACAAAGCCCTACAGAGACATATAAAGAATGAGGAATTATTCAGTTGCAGCCAGCAATGTCCGGGTGTACGGGTGCTGGGGTTCCTGGAGCACTTGCTCGACAGTACCGCTTTCCACAATTTGCCCACCTTGCATCACCACTACGCAGTGTGCCATGGCCCTAATGACGGCAACGTCATGGGTAATCAGCAAGTAGGCCAATGAACGCTCGGCCTGCAAGCGCTGCAACAACTGCAAGATTTGCTGGGCCATGGTCACGTCCAACGCACTGGTCGGTTCGTCCAGCACCAATACACGTGGCTCCACGATCAATGCCCGGGCAATGGCCAACCGCTGGCGCTGGCCGCCCGAAAACTGGTGGGGGTAGCGCTCCAGCAGCCCGGGAAACTGCGCGTCCGACAGTCCCACCGTCTCCAAGATCTCCACGACTCTGGCCCGCCGGGCAGCGGCATCCAATGTGGGGGCGTGTACCAGCAGGCCTTCGCCGACAATTTCTTCAACCGTCAACCGCGGTGACAACGAAGAAAACGGGTCTTGAAACACCACCTGCAAGCCTTTGCGCAGGGCCAGGTCAGACGCCGTCCCCCTTCCCCATGCCTGCCCCAACACCGACACCCCCCCTGAAAACCGTTGCAAGCCGAGCGCCGCCAAAGCCAAAGTCGATTTGCCGGACCCCGACTCGCCCACGACGCCCAGAGTCTGTCCGGCCGGAACGGCAAAGTCAGCCCCTTGTACCGCCACAAATTTGCCCGATCGGAACCAGCCCTTTATCAGCATCCGGCTGGGCGGGCAGAACCTGGCGACTTGGGCGACTTGCCAACAAGCGACGGGTGTAGGCATGTTGGGGCTGCGCAAACACATTGGCAACGTCGCCCTGCTCCACAATGCGCCCCGCTTCCATGATTGCCACGCGGTGGGCGAACTGGCGGACCAGATTCAGGTCATGGGTAATCAGCAGCACGGCCATGCCATGTTTACGCTGCAATTGGTCCAACAAGTCCAAAATTTGGCGGCGAACGGTGACATCAAGCGCAGTAGTAGGCTCGTCTGCCAACAGCAGCTTGGGGCGGCACGCCAGCGCCATAGCAATCATGGCGCGCTGGCGTTGCCCACCCGATAGCTGATGCGGATAGGCCTTGAAGCGCCGCGCAGGCTCAGCAATGCCGGTGTCTGCTATTAAAATAATAGCTGCTTTCGCTGATTCCGCAGTACTCAAGCCTTGTTTTAACTGCAAAACTTCGGCAATCTGTTCACCAACGGTCAAGACCGGGTTCAAGGCCGTCATGGGCTCCTGAAAAATCATGGCGATGTCCTGACCGCGCAGAGCCCGCAACTGACGTTCGGAGAGTCCCAGCAAATTGACAGTCTCAGTCTGCCCAAATTGCGCACTGCCCTGCACCTGCGCGTCTTGGGCCAAACCCAAAAGACTCAATGCAGTAACGGTTTTGCCGGAGCCAGACTCCCCTACCAAGGCCAGTTTCTCACCCGGCTGTATCACAAAGTCCACGCCATGCACTACCTCGCGGTCGCCAAAAGCAACCCGCAGGCCACGCACATCCAAGAGGGGATTGGGGACGCTCATGTGTCTTGCTTTCGGGGGTCCAGCGCATCTCGCAAGGCGTCACCCATCAGGGTCAGCAGAAGCAAGGTAATGACCAATACACCAAAGGTCGACAAGGAGATCCACCACGCATCAATGTTGTTTTTGCCTTGGGAAAGCAACTCGCCCAGCGATGGCGTTCCGGGTGGGACTCCCAATCCAAGAAAATCGAGGGACGTAAGCGCCAGTATGGCGCCACTCATGCGAAACGGCAAAAAGGTCACGACCGGTGTCAAACTGTTGGGCAGCACGTGCCGCGTAACAATTTTCCAGTTGGAAACGCCCAATGCGCGCGCAGCACGCACATAGTCGAGTTGGCGGTTGCGCAAAAACTCGGCCCGCACATAGTCCGACAGGCCCATCCAGCCGAACAGGCTGAGTAAAACAAGCAACAGCGCAATGCTGGGTGCAAAAACCGCACTGAAGATGATGAGCAAATACAACTCTGGCATGCTTCCCCAGATTTCGATGAAGCGCTGAAAGGCCAAATCGGTTTTGCCACCGAAAAAACCCTGCAGAGCCCCCGTCAAAACACCCAACACCACTCCCGTCACTGTCAATGCCAGTGCAAACAACACACTGACACGAAACCCATAAATAAGCTGTGCGAGCAAATCGCGCCCCCTGTCGTCGGTACCCAGCCAGTTCGAGGCACTGGGTGGCGCCGGATTTGGCATGGTCGCAAAGTAATTCAGAGTCCTGGGACCATACACATTGGGCGCAAAGAGTGCCCAGTTGCCAGGTTCAGCCAGCCGACGCTGAATAAACGGATCCAGGTAATCTGTAGGGGTTGCAAAGTCGCCACCAAACGTTGTTTCTGGGTAGTCGCGCACCATGGGCCAGTAGGTTTGGCCCTGGTAGACCACCACCAAGGGCCGATCATTGGACACCAGCTCGGCCGCCAGACTGAGCAGCACCAGCGTGCAAAAAATCAGCAGGCTGGCAAACCCCAGGCGGTTGCGCCGAAAGCGCTGCCAGGCGCGCCGGCTAGGACTAGGACTGTGTTTCGGGGGCGTGTACATGGTTTCAGTCGAAAGTGACACGGGGATCCACCCATGCGTAGCAGAGGTCGGAAATCAGCTTGGTAGCCAGTCCAATCAGCGTAAACAGATAGAGCGTCCCCATCACCACCGGATAGTCACGCCGAATCACACTCTCATAGCTGAGCAAGCCCATGCCATCCAAAGAGAACTGCGTTTCGATGAGCAGTGCGCCCGTAAAAAACGCACCCACAAAGGCCGCCGGAAAGCCGGTGATGATAGGAATCAATGCGTTGCGCAGCACATGCTTCCACAGCACCTGCTTTTCTGACAAGCCTTTGGCACGCGCTGTCACTACATATTGCTTGCGGATTTCTTCCAAAAATGCGTTCTTGGTCAGCATGGCGGTCACCGCAAAACTACCTAGAACCATAGCCGTTACGGGCAACGTGATGTGCCAGAGGTAATCGGTCACACGAGCGCCCCAGGACAGCGTCTCCCAGTTCGCCGAAGTCAGGCCACGCAAGGGGAACCACTGCAACTGGCCGCCGAAGACCACCAGCAAAGCCACACCGAGGACAAACCCTGGAATGGCATACCCCACCAAAACCAAGAGCGATGTCACCAAATCAAAGCGTGAACCGGCACGTACGGCCTTGGCTACACCCAAAGGTACCGCAATCAGGTAACTAATGAAAAAGGTCCACAGCCCCAGACTCATGGAAACCGGCAGTTTTTCCCAGATCAATGCGGAGACATCCTTGTTGTGAAAGAAGCTTTTACCCAAGTCGAATTGGGCGAATTGAACCAGCATCTGCCAGAAACGCTCGGGTGCGGGCTTGTCAAAACCATAGAGTGCTTTGGCCTGCGCGATGCGCTTGGGGTCTACCCCTTGGGCTCCACGGTAGCTCAGGCCACCGCCGTCTGCACCGGTACCAGCGCCAACCTTTGCCTCGGCCAAATACTGCTCCACAGGACCACCCGGCACAAACTGAATCACTACAAAAGTAAGCAATAGAACGCCCAGCAGCGTGGGCACCATGAGGGCAATGCGTTTGAGGGTGTAAAAGAACATGACTAAGACAGTCTCCGGGGCATCATCGGGCTTTAGCCCACCACAAGTCGATGGCCCATCCTTCCCCCTGGGCATAGGGCGGCATGACGGCTGGCTTGTCCAGACGCCATGCGTTGTAAGCGATGCGGTGGGTTCCGGCGGACCATTGCGGCACCAAAATGTGGCTGTGCATGATGACCCGGTCCAGTGCCCGGCATGCGGGCAGCAGGTCTTCTTTGCGTTTGGCACTGGTCATGCCCACCACCAGCGCATCCACCGCAGGGTTTTTGATGCCGCTGAAATTGCCAGAGTCTTCTGTGTCAGCGGCTTTGCTGCCAAACAAGTCCGCGTACTCCTGACCGGGATTGTGCGTGCCACCATAAGCAATGGAGGTAATGTCGAACTCGAATTTTTGCAAGCGTTGCTGGTACAGCGCAAAGTCAACGGGCCTGAATTTGAGTTGAACGCCAATCTTCTCGAGGTTACGCACCCAGGGCGCTACTGTACGTATTCCGGTTTCGGCGCTGTCCAGGTATTCGAGTTCAAAGGCCTCGCCCTTCGCGTTGCGCAACGCACCATCGCGGAACTCCCAGCCCGCATCTTTCAACAACTTTTGTGCCATGCGCAAGTTGTTGCGCAATGAACTATCGCCATCCGTACGTGGCGGTACGGCCATGGGGCCAAAAACTGACGCAGGCAGCTGGGCTCTCCAGGCGGTGAGCAGTTCGAGCTCGTCGGCTGATGGCTCACCGGTTGCCTGGCAGTCGGTGTTGCCAAACAGGTCCTGCACACGCTGGTAAGCGTTGTAAAACATCTGGCGGTTCATCCACTCATAGTCCATCGCCAGGCCCAATGCCTGGCGAACGCGCACATCGCGGAGCTTTTCTCGACGGGTGTTGAGCACATAGCTTTGAAATCCCGTGGGCAAACGGTGCTTGAACTCCACCTTGACCAGCTCTCCGCTATCAAATTTGCGGCCACTCACCCTGCGCGCCCAATCGCCCGCCGAAAAGAAGCGCATCAGGTCAAACTCACCCGCCTTCAAGGCCTCCAGCCTCGCGGTGTTGTCTTTGTAGATCTTGACCACGATGCGGTCAAAGTTGGCGCTTCCCCGTTTCACATTCAGGTCGCGCGCCCAGTAGTTCGGGTCACGTACATACGTAATGTCTTTGCCAAACACCACCGGTCCAATCTTGTACGGCCCGCTGCCAATGGGAATGTCCATCACGACCTGGTCAAACGGCTTGGCCTTTCCGCCCTCTTCCCCCCATCGATGGCTAAACACCGGCAGGCCGCCTACGGTGAGTGGCAATTCGCGGTTGGGTTTCTTGAAACGGTAACGCACGGTGGTTGCATCCACCACATCAATACCTGCCACATCATCCAACAGACTTTTGTAGGCTGGGGAGGTGAAAGGCCCCATCAGTGTGTCAAAACTATGTTTGACGTCACGCGCAAGCACGGGGTCGCCATTGTGAAAGCGTGCAGCCTTGCGCAACCGAAAGGTCGCGCTCAGGCCATCGGCGGCTACGCTCACGTCTTCGGCCAGAAGTCCGTAGCCTGCGGCGGTTTCGTCAAGGGCTCCTACCAGCAAAGTGTCAAACATCAGGCCGCTTAAATAGGCAGGCGCGGTGCCTTTGATGGTGAAGGGGTTGTACTTGTCAAAAGTGGAGACGCGCAGATTGCTTACCAGCCGCAATTCACCACCCTTGGGTGCGTTGCCGTTAGCGTATTCGAACTGGGAAAAACCTGCCGGGTATTTGAGATCACCCCACAGCGCATAGCCATGCGCAGCCCAGGCACCCGAGCTCCCCACACCAGCCAACGCCAACAACCAGCCCGCCAAAATTCGCATGCGACAATTCTGCACTAGACCAAGCATTTTTTACGAGGACGATATGGGCTTTTTAGCGGGCAAGAAGTTGTTAATTACCGGTGTGTTGTCGAACCGTTCCATTGCGTATGGCATTGCCAAAGCCTGCAAAGCGCAGGGTGCAGAGCTGGCATTCAGCTACGTAGGAGAGCGCTTCAAGGATCGCATCACCGAATTTGCGAACGACTTTGACTCCAAACTGATCTTTGACTGCGACGTGGGAAACGATGACCAGATTGACCAGTTGTTCAAAGACCTGTCGACCCACTGGCCCACCTTTGATGGTTTTGTGCACAGCATCGGGTTCGCCCCCCGCGAAGCCATTGCCGGCAACTTCCTCGATGGCCTGACTCGCGAAAACTTCAAAATCGCCCACGACATCAGCGCCTACAGTTTCCCCGCCATGGCCAAGGCTGCCCTGCCATACCTCAATGACAAGGCAGCCCTGCTGACCCTGACCTACTTGGGCGCAGAGCGCATCATCCCCAACTACAACACCATGGGTTTGGCCAAGGCATCGCTGGAATCCAGCGTGCGTTACCTTGCCGAAGCCGTGGGCCGCACCCCCGACGGTCGCGGCATTCGCGTCAATGGCATCAGTGCCGGCCCCATCAAGACCTTGGCCGCCAGCGGGATCAAAGACTTCGGCAAGCTGCTGAACATGGTGGCCGGTGCGTCCCCGATCCGGCGTAACGTGACGATTGAAGATGTGGGCAATGTCGCCGCGTTCTTGTTGAGCGATTTGGCCGGTGGCGTGACCGCCGAGATTACGTACGTGGATGGTGGCTACAGCCAGACGATGGGTGTTACCACAGACGCAGGCGTTTAAACGGTTTTTGCGCATATTCAAGGACCCATGGGTCCTAGGAAAGCAACGATGAACGTAGGACTCGAAGGTGGCTGCCTTTGTGGAAGGGTTCGGTTCCGAACCACACAGGCGCCTTTGCGCACCCTGGCTTGTCATTGCACCTTTTGCCAACGGGTGACAGGGTCTTCTTACTTTGCCGAGTCGATGTTCCCCGTGAATGCCGTGGAATTCAACTCCGGGCTGTTGAACAGCTACGCGCACGTCTCGGACGGAAGCAAGAAGAAGGTCTTTGTTCACTTCTGCCCGAACTGCGGCACCACAGTCTCGCTCACCTTTGAGCGCTGGCCTGAGATTCGAGGGATCGCACGCGGCTGCTACGACGATCCCAACGCAGTCGATGTTTCAAGCCATATCTGGACTGAATCCGCACAATCGGGCACCGCACTTCCTGCAAACGTGGACTGCTTTGCTGCAGCGCGTGCAACTCTCGACGGACAGGCGGAACCCTGCACGCGGTATGCAGCGCCCGTCATGGCAAAAGTAAAAATCTCACGATAGAGGCCCCCGCAATGAGCCTGCTGGCACTATCGAGCCCATGCTTTCGGCGTCCAAAGAAAGCCGGGGGCGACCAGAATTCACTTAGGCAAAGGCATTTTTTGCTTCGTTTTTTTACTTCCAGTCACTTTGCCCATATGCCTTTAACAGTGATCGGAGTGATCCGTTCTTGCGCATGTCTACCAGACCGCGATCCAATTGGGCAGCCTTGGACTGGGCATCAGGAAACCGTTTACTGAACGCGACAAAGACCGCTTCTCTACCGATGCATCCAGCCAGCCGAACCTTGTCGGAAACACCCAGATCGTTCGCCATCATTTTCAATACCGCGGCTTCATCAATGACTCCGTCGATCAACCCCCGTGCAAGATTGCGCAAGTTAGCGACGTTGGGCTCGTCGCCGTGGGACATCACAATGCGCGACTTGTTTTTCGGGTCTACGACCCAATCGCCCAAACCTGCTGCATAGGTATATCCTGAAACCACGGCAACGCTGCGCAAGCCATCCAAATCAGTAGCCGTTTGGTACCTCAACGGGTTGGAATGGGCAACATACAGACAGTCGCTGGCAAAGCCGACAGGCTCTTTTCCGATTAACAGATTGCGTTCACGAGCTTCATTGGCAGAAGCACCAATCACCGCAGCGGCTTTCCCCTCACGCGCGTTTTTTATCGCTCGGTCCCAGGGGGTAATCTGGTAGTTCAGTGTTACGCCATCCAGTTCAAAAACTTTCTGGAGAATTTCGACCACATACCCCGGTGCCTTGGTGCCGGGCTCACAGTTGTAGGGACACCACCTGTCCGCCTGCACCACCATAACTGGGGTTTGTCCTAGTGCGTTTCCTGCCAACAGCCCCAGTGCAAGCATGAGGAAAAAGTGCATTGTTATCTCCAACCCTTCAAGCGGGGAAAGAAAACTATGTGCCCGGTCGGCGGAAGTGGCGAACCTTCAGGGGTTCGCCGCTACTGCGAGCCATCATTTGTGGTCTCATAAAGGCCACCACAGTACTGTACATTGCCCGCCTGAATATTGCCGCACTGTTTTACGTATTGATCTTTCGCCACGGCAGTGGTCCAACGGGAATCGGCAGAACCATGTAAAAAGGCCCTCCAAGGAGGGCCTTTTTACATGGTGGCACCCGGCTACGGGTGCCGGGGCTTAGCTGTGACGCTTGCCGGGGTTCTTTTTGCTGCGTGTTGCAACACCGCGCTCCAGGCTCACGCGTTGGCCGCGGCCAGCAGTAGGCAGGGTGTAGCCAGGCAGGGGCTTAGGTGCTGGTGTAGCTTTGCGGTCGGCTTCGGTAACGATTTTGTTGCCCATGGAACTATCCTGTTGGTTGGTGTTAAAACAGGTATTTTCTCACTTTTTTTGAAGCTCTTGGCTGTTTGCCACAATCACGGCATGCAGGCGTTCTATTCCGACCAGTTTGTGCTCCCTTTGCCTGAAGGCCATCGCTTTCCCATGGCCAAGTACCGCATGCTGCGCGACGCGCTGGTTCAACACTTGCCCGCCGTACGTCTGACCGAGGCTCCGGCAGCAACGCGTGGGGAGCTGGCGTTGGTGCACACCCAAAGCTACATAGACGCCATATTGGAAGGCACGGCCGCCCCTTCGGTGCTGCGGGAAATCGGGTTTCCGTGGAGTCCGGCGATGGCCGAACGTGCGCGTCGCAGTGTCGGCGCTACGGTGGCTGCCGCGCGTGTGGCGTTGGCGGAGGGGATGGCAGCCAACCTGGCCGGTGGCACCCACCATGCCTATGCGGACAAGGGCGGAGGTTTTTGTGTATTTAATGATGTGGCAGTGGCGGCCCGTGTGTTGCAGGCCGAATGGGGCCGCATCCGCAAGGCGGATGGGACTCAACGCCCTGCCCTGCAGGTGGCGGTCATTGATCTGGATGTGCACCAAGGCAATGGAACGGCCCATATTTTTCGCAATGACACCAGTGTGTACACCTTGTCGCTGCACGGCGACAAGAACTTTCCGTTTCGCAAGGAGGCGGGAGACTTGGACCTGCCGCTGCCCGATGGCTGCGGTGATGCAGACTACCTTGGCGCTCTGGAGCAAGCCCTGGTCACCCTGGAGGGGCAGTGTCAGCCCGGCGTGGTGTTCTATTTGGCCGGTGCCGACCCGCACGAAGGCGACAGACTAGGGCGCCTCAAGATTAGCGCCGACGGTCTGGAAGCGCGGGACCGCCGGGTCATGGAGTGGTGCTGGCAGCGCCATGTTCCGCTGGTGATGACCATGGCGGGGGGCTATGGCGGCCGAATTGAAGACACCGTGCAAGTTCAATGCACTACCTATGCAGTCGCCCTGCACTACTGGCAGCGTTGGCAGGCCCGCCCATAGACAAAGCAAATCAGCCGCGAAGTGCTTTCTTGAGCTCAACACCCAGTTCGGGTTTGTGGGCAAAGGGATCGGTGGGGTTGCGGGCCATGAGCACGTCTTCCAGCCGCGTTTGCACCGAGCCAATGGCCTTGGGGTGGCTGTAGATGTAGAACTGGTTGGCGGCAATGGCATCAAACACTTTTTGTGCCACCTCGGCCGCAGTCACCTTGCCACTACCGACGGCCTTGTCGCTCATGGCCTGCCCAATAAGCTGGCTGCGTGTAGGTTGGGCCGGGGCTTCGTTGGCATCCGGGCGATTGCGATGGCTCTGGCTGATGCCCGTGGGTACAAAAAACGGGCACAACACGCTGGCGCTAATTTGGTCCGTTACCAAGGCCAAGTCTTGGTAGAGCGTTTCGCTCAGCGCCACCACGGCGTGTTTGCTGACGTTGTAGATGCCCATGTTGGGGGCATTAAGCAATCCGGCCATGCTGGCGGTATTGACAATATGGCCATTCCAAGCCGGATCTTTTGCAGCAGCTTCCAGCATCATGGGGGTAAACACACGTACCCCATGGGCCACCCCCATGATGTTCACGCCCAGCACCCAGTCCCAGTCTTTGGCGGTGTTTTCCCACACCAGGCCACCCGCACCTACACCGGCATTGTTGAACACAAACTGGGGCGCGCCAAAGCGGGCCAGCGTGGCGGCGCCCAGCGCCTCCACCTGCTCGGCTTTGGACACATCCACCTTCATGGCCAGTACGGACGCACCCGTGGCCTGCATTTCTGCAGCGGCCTTGTCCAATGCATCCTGCTGCACATCGGCCAGCACCAAGTTCATGCCCAGTTTGGCCCCTATGCGCGCGCACTCCAGGCCAAAGCCTGAGCCAGCACCGGTCAGCACAGCGGTTTTTCCTTTGAAATCAGTAATCACGGGTTGTCTCCTCAATAGTTGTTTGCCAATCAGTGGGGCTGGCGGACCATTTCGATATGGTCGATACCGTCTTCCATATACGGCTTGCCGACATCGACGAAGCCGTGGCGTTCGTAAAAACTCTGCAGGTGCGCCTGTGCGCCAATGCGAATGGGCTGCATGCCCCACTGCTGCTGAAGCGCGCGAATAGCCTCTGCCATGAGCACGTGCCCCAGGCCTCCGCCCCGCGCGCTTTGGCGGGTGACCACGCGGCCAATGCTGGCCTCATCGAAGGCAATGCCAAGGGGGAAGCAGCGCACATACGCGACGAGTTCTTCCGCCCGGGATCCCAACAGGTGCATCGCCTGGCTGTCCAGGCCATCCATATCCAAAAAGACACAGTTTTGCTCCACCACAAATACCTCGCTGCGCAGGCGCAGCAGTTCGTACAGCTGGGTGCGGCTCAGGGCATCAAAGGTCAGCCACTGCCAAGTAATGGGGGTATTCATGCGGATTGGGCCGCTTTCAAGACATAGCCAATACGCGGAAAGTGCACGCGCACGGTGCCAGCGCGCGCATCGGTACGCTGCAGCGTGAAGCGGGTGCGTGTGGCAGCCACCAGTGTGCCGGGGGTGAGTTCCGGCCCAAAGGTCTCGGCCGCAATCGTCACCTCGCTGCCCAGCGCGATGCCGTGCTCATCTTGAAAGGTAGCGTCTGCATCATCAGCAAAAGGCGCGCCTGTGCCCGTAGATGCTGCGCAAGTAGCTATCGCTTCGGTAGCAGATATCTTTTCAAAACTGCCCTGCCCTATCGCAGCCATGCGGTCCATCCAGGCCAGTACGGCGGGTGTTGCGTTCAGAATGCCGGCCATGATGGGCACGCGCTTGGCGGTGAACCACAGCGGATGGTAGGCCGCAAAGTCAGCCACGCAGGGTGCGCTACCTAGCAAAAAAACTTGCCCTTCCAGCATATTGGCCAAGCGGCGCAGGTAGCTCTTGTAGGCGCCAGTGGCATCTGCCGGACGCAGGCGCGTCATGCCGGCGGACATGGCGGTGCGGTCGGCGCCAAAGGCCTTGGCAGCTTCGGGTGGTGCCCCTTCAAACATGCTGGCTGCGCCCTTGGGGCTCAGGTTGTAAGCCATGGCGGCCCAAAACAGCGTGGTATCGGCCCACTGGGCCAGTACGCGGGCCACGCCTTTGTGGCTTTTGGGGTATAGCGTGGGCGTAGGCTGGATGTGTTCCAGCACATCAAAAATCAGCGCACTGTCGCAATAAACGTCGTTGCCAATTTGCAGGAACGGCGTCTTGCGGTAGCCACCGGTCAGGGCCACTACATCGGGCTTGGGCAGGATGGCGGGAATGATGACCGACTTCCAAGCCAGCTGTTTGTACCCCAGCACCAGGCGCACTTTCTCTGAGAAAGGGGATGTGGGGTAGTGGTGAAGGATGAGGTCGGCCATACGGGTCTCCAATGAAGGGGATGGAAAAACGGGTGCTTAGCGAGGCATTGCGCGCGCAAGAATGGTGTCAAAGTCGACCGCTGCCCCCAGCGTGCCGAAGGAGTAGCCCCAGTCGCCGCCCAAGCGGGAATCGCAAAACGCGCTGAACACAGCCATGGGAGCGCTCTGGTACAGAATGGCGGCCTGCACCGCCAGCGCCACGTCTTGCGCCAGACGGCGTGCCTCGATCTCGGTCGCCATGTGCTCCACCCGTGTGGGCAGCGCGGCGACCAGTCGGTCCAGTGCCGGGTGCGCGCCTTTGGCAGGCGCCAGTTCGTGGGCCAGCGCGGCTGCGGCGTCACCTTTGCGCAAGGCGCGCAGCAGATCCAGCGCCATGATGTTGCCTGCACCTTCCCAGATGGAGTTGAGCGGCATTTCGCGGTAGATGCGGGCCATGATGCCTTCGCCACCCGCTTCTACATACCCGTTGCCGCCCAAGCACTCCATGGCCTCTTGGGCAAACGCACTGCCGCGCTTGCAAATCCAGAATTTCGCAATCGGAGTCAGCAAGCGCCCCATGAGCTGCTCATGCACGTCTGATTGATGGTCAAAAGAGCGTGCGAGCCTCATGGATAAAGCGCACGCAGCTTCACTTTCTATAGCTAGATCGGCCAGCACATTGCGCATCAGCGGTTGGTCTATCAGGCGTTTGCCAAAGGCTTCGCGCTGTGCGGCATGGTTCAGGGCAATGCCTAACGCCTGGCGCATCAGGCCGCTGGTGCCTAAAGCGCAGTCCAACCGGGTCATGGTGCCCATTTCCAGAATCTGCGGCACACCACGGCCCTCTATGCCAACCAACCATGCGGTGGCGTAATGAAACTCCACTTCGGAGCTGGCATTGGCTTTGTTGCCCAGTTTGTCTTTGAGTCGCTGCACGCGAATGGTGTTGAGCGTTCCACCAGGCAGCACGCGCGGGATGAAGAAGCAAGAGAGCCCGGCAGCACTTTGCGCCAGCACTAAAAAGGCATCGCACATGGGCGCCGAAAAAAACCACTTGTGGCCCACCAGGGTGAAGCGTTGGCCCCAGGCGTCGGTTCCATCGGCGGTAGCCTGGGTGGTGTTGGCACGCAAATCCGAGCCGCCCTGCTTCTCGGTCATACCCATGCCCATGGTCAGCCCGCGCTTGTGCGAGAACCGTGTTAGCGCAGGGTCATAGGCACGGGCGGTCAAGCCGGGTGCCCATTCTTTGAAGATGGCTTGGTTGCCATGCAGCGCAGGCATCACCGCATAGGTCATGGAGATGGGGCACAGGATGGATGGCTCCAGCTCGGTAAACAGCGTAAAGCCCGCCGCGCGTTTGACATGGCCATGCTTGGCATCAAGCCACGGCGAGCCATGCAGACCAGACTCTGTGGCCAGCGACATCAGTGCGTGGTAACTGGGGTGGAACTCCACTTGGTCGGTACGCCGGCCAAAGCGGTCATGGGCGTGCAATACCGGGGTATGCACATTGGCCAGCCGCGCGTGGGTCTGATACTCGGCGCTGCCCAGTTTGCTGCCCAGCACCTCCAGAAGTGTGGTGTCCAAATCGGGGGCGTTGAACTTCAGTGCATCCCTCAAAGCCTGATTGCCCGTGAAAACGTTGTAGTTTTCCAGCGGCACCACTTGGTTGGTGACCTCGTGGGTGGGTGGGTACAGGGCTTGTGTTGGGAGCATGGCGGCGCGCCTAGATCAGTTTCACCAGTTGCTTGCCAAAATTTTTCCCTTTGAGCAGGCCCAAAAACGCTTCTGGCGCTGCGGCGAGGCCTTGCGCAATGCTTTCGCGCGGCTTGAGTTGGCCGGTGGCCACCAAGCTCCCCAGTTCCTTCAGCGCTTCGGGCCATATTTCCATGTGTTCGCTGACAATGAAGCCTTGGACTTTCAGGCGTTGCGTAAGAATCAGGGCAGGATAGGCCAACGGCAGTGGCTGACCGTCGTATCCCGCAATCATGCCGCACACGGCAATGCGGCCAAAGGCGTTCATGCGGGGTAGCACCGCGTCCAACACCATGCCCCCCACGTTTTCAAAGTAGCCGTCAACACCAGCCGGGCATGCTTCTGCAATGGCACGGGACAGCGAAGCCGCGTCCTGGTGCAGCTTGTAGTCAATACATGCGTCAAAGCCAAGTTCGGCCACGGCGTATTGGCATTTGTCGGGTCCGCCGGCAATACCCACCGTGCGGCAACCGCGCGCCTTGCTGAGCGCCGCAAATGCACTGCCCACGGCGCCCGTGGCAGCGCTCACCACCATGGTCTGGCCCACTTGAGGTGCCAGTATTTTGACCAAGCCATACCAGGCCGTCACCCCCGGCATACCCACTGCGCCCAGGTAGTGGCTCAATGGCACGTGGGTGGTGTCGACCTTGCGCAGGGCGCCCAACTGGTTGGCATCCACCACGCTGTACTCTTGCCAGCCCCCCATACCCACGACCTTGTCGCCAGCGTTGAACTTGCCATGGCGAGACTCGACCACCTCACCCACCGTGCCGCCACCCATGGTCTGGCCCAGTGGCTGGGGCTGGGCATAGCTTTTGGCATCGTTCATGCGGCCGCGCATGTACGGATCAAGGCTCAGGTAGTGGTGGCGCACCAGTACTTGGCCTTCTTGGAGGACCGGGGTTTCGCTGTTCACCAGCGCAAAGTTGCTGGCCTGCGCCTCGCCAACCGGGCGGCTGGCAAGGTGAATCTGGCGGTTGTTCGGCATGCTGGCTTCCTTGAATACTACTGTTTTGATAGCTGCTTGCGCAGGAAATACGAGGGCTAGAGTTCGATTTGACTGACAACTAGTCGGTAGAAATCACACCGGAACTTCGCTCAGAAGTGTTCAGTGATTGCACGCTGCGAGTGCCCGTGGCAAGGCGTTTGACGTATTTGAAGGTGCCGGTGGCGTGGGCGCAGGGTTTGCCGGCCGCATCCAGCACCGTGGCCTGGGTGAAGGCCATGGTGGCAGTGCGGTGCATCAGTTCGCCCTTGGCTACCAGCGGCCCGTCGGTACTGGGCAGCGCGGGCTGCATGAAACTGGTTTTCATCTCGATGGTGACCACGCCCATGTCCGGGGCCACGCTGCGCGCAGCAGTGGCCATGGTCACATCCAGCAGGGTCATCAGCGCACCACCGTGGGTGACGCTAAACGAATTGAGGTGCTCGGCCCGTGGGGCATAGCGGATTTCGGAACGTCCATCGGCAAACAGCGTGAGCGCAAAGCCCAGGTGCGTGACAAAGGGAATTTCGACCCCAAAACCCCCATCGACCGGATGCACCATCGGGATCAGCCGCCCGTCACCACACTCACACCGCCATCCACTGCCAGCCACTGGCCAGTAATGTGTTTGCCGGCGTCTGAGGCATATAGCAGGGCGATGCCTTTGAGGTCTTCATCGTCGCCAATGCGCTTGAGCGGCGCGTGGGCAGCCATCTTGTCTTCGCCCAAGGTTTCAATCAGCACGGCAGCCATCTTGGTCTTGAAGAAGCCGGGGCAAATGGCGTTCACATTGATGCCATAAGCGCCCCACTCTGCCGCCAGCGCACGCGTGAAATTGATCACTGCGCCCTTGGAGGTGTTGTAGGCAATGGTTTTCATGGCCGTGGGGTTGCCGCCCAGGCCGGCGATGGAGGCGATGTTGATGATGCGGCCGCTCTTGCGCGGGATCATGCTTTTTTTCGCGATGATCTGGCTCAGCAAGAAGTAGCCGCGCACGTTCAGGTTCATCACCTTGTCCCAGGCCTCTACCGGGTGGTCTTCGGCGGGTGCCCCCCAAGAGGCCCCCGCGTTGTTGATCAGAATGTCCACATCACCCATACGGTGCAGGGTCTCATCCGCCAGGCGATGAATCTCGCTTTCCTTGGCGCAATCGGCAGCGATCCAGCGGGCGTCAATCCCTGCTGCCTGCAACTCCGCGGCCGCTTCCTCCAAATCCGCCGCCTTGCGCGAGCTGAGCATGATCTTGGCACCAGCCTCACCCAGTGCATGGGCCATCTGCAGACCCAGCCCGCGCGAGCCTCCAGTAATCAATGCGGTTTTGCCGGTGAGATCAAAAAGTTTCTGGACGGTGCGAGTCATCTGTGTCTGCCTTGTTGGAATGGAGTAAAAATTTGGGCCGCACCGCAGTGGCACCGCCCAACATAAACGATTGTGCGTTTCCCCTCATTACAACCGTGTCTCCCGCGTGATAAGCGAGAGGCTCAGTCTTTTTCGCGCATGCGCGAACGCACGTAAATCAGCACAACCCCAGCCCCCACTGCCAGAGCGCCGAGTTGGTAAAAAAGGCTTGCATCCTGGGCTTCTTGTTGCTCCAGAAAAGACCCCACAACGACAGACAGCAGCCCGCCGTAAATCAGCACCCAGATCGTGCGTTCAACACGCACCAAGCGGGCATTGGTGGTGCCGTTGTATCTTTTAAAAAAGGCCATCAGAAAGCTCCTTCGGGAAATGATGCACAGGTCAGATCACGTGATTGCACCACACCCAGCCAGGCGCCGATTTTTGGCAGCTCGTAATGGAAGAAGAATTGCGCCGCGCCCACGTGTCCCTGGGTGCTGAGTTGCTCTTGTTTCGGGTCGTTGTCCAGCGCGCAGGCGGCCACATCCAGCCAGATCCACGCCAACACCGTGTGACCAAAGGCCTGCAGGTAGGGCACCGCGTTGGCCAGCGCTTCGGCAGGTATGCCGGTAGACCATGCCTGCTGCGTGGCAACGCCCACGTCTTGCAGGGCTTTGCCCAGCGCTTTGGCATGGGGAGCCAGCGCGGGAATGCCGCTGCAGCGGTGCACGGTGGCCATCACACGGTGGCTCAACAGGGTAAGGCCTTTACCTTCTTCCATCAGCACCTTGCGGCCCAGCAGGTCCATGCCCTGAATGCCGTGGGTGCCTTCGTGGATCATGTTGAGTCGGTTGTCGCGCCAATACTGCTCTACCGGAAAGTCGCGTGTGTAGCCGTAGCCGCCGTGCACCTGTATCGCCAGGCTGTTGGCCTCCAGGCACCATTCACTGGGCCAGCTTTTGGCAATGGGCGTCAGTACCTCCAGCAGCAGGCGCGCCTCTTCCGCCTGCGCACCACCCGCCGTGTGGTGTTCGTCCACCAGGCGCGCACAGTAGAGCTCCAACGCAAGCGCGCCTTCGCAGTACGACTTTTGCGCCAGCAGCATGCGCTTGACGTCGGCGTGTTCGATGATGCGGGTCTGCGGCGCGGCGGCGTCCTTGCCGGCACCAGTAATGGGTCTACCTTGCGGGCGGTTCTTGGCGTAATCCAGCGCCGCGTAGTAGCCAGCCATGCCCAGCATGGTGGCTGCAATACCCACACCAATGCGGGCCTCGTTCATCATGTGGAACATGCAGGCCAAGCCTTTGCCCGGTTGCCCCACCAGGTAGCCCACGGCGCCGGCTTGGCCATCCACCGGAAATTGGCCTTCGCCAAAGTTCAGCAGTGTGTTGGTGGTACCGCGCCAGCCCAGCTTGTGGTTCAGACCGGCCAGCGCCACATCGTTGCGCACACCGGTTAGCTCGCCCTGTGTGTTGACCATTTTCTTGGGCACGATAAACAGCGAAATACCGCGGGTACCAGGTACCAGCTTGCCGTTTTCATCTGGAATTTTGGCCAACACCAGGTGGATGATGTTCTCGTTGATCTCGTGCTCGCCCGACGAAATCCACATCTTGTTGCCCTTGAGCCGGTAGCGTGCGCCCAGTGGATCGCTGGCAAAGTCCACACCATCAGGCACGGCCCGGGTTGCAACGTCCGACAGGCTTGAGCCCGCCTGCGGCTCGCTCAGGCACATGGTGCCCGACCAGCGGCCGGAGAACTCGTTTTTGGCAAACACTTCTTTTTGTAGCGCCGTGCCATGCGTCATCAACAAGTTGGCATTGCCGGTGGTCAACATGCCGGTGCCAATGCTGACCGAGGCGCAGGCAAAAAACGCATTGGCCGCCGCCTCCACGCTGTAGGGCAACTGCATGCCGCCCATCTCGTAGTCTTGCGCGGCCGACAACATGCCGGACTCGGCATAGGCCTTTTGCGCATCGTGCGTGGCCTGCGGCAGCACCACACGCAAGCTGCCGTCGGGTTCGGTCACGGTGCGTGGCTCTTCCACATCGGCCAGGCGGTTGAAGGGTGCGTACTTCTCACGCGCAATCCGCTCGCAGGTGTCCAGCACCGCATCAAAGGTCTCGCGGTTGTGGTCTGCAAAGCGCGAACGCGCAGTAAGCGCCGTGGTATCAAGCCAGTCGTGGAGCAGGAAGTCGAGGGTGGTGCGTAGCGTCATGCGACTATTTTCCTGCAATGCCGGGTGCTGGCTAGCGGCGGCTGTCCGCTTGGTGACGGGAGGCAAGTAAAGCCTGAGGTTCACTCACCCATGCATTGAACATACGAAGAGTTGATGGGTCCTAGGCTGCGTCGTTGCCTTTGCATGTCAACACGGGCCAAGAATATGTTGAATTGAGAGCGACCTCAGCCCCCGCACCAGAAGCCCATATAACCAAAAAGAATACCCGCATAGCCAAAAAATTGTTTTCAATATAAACAGCTCTGACTACAGTCTCGCCCATGCATGATGTGGCATTTGTAGGTGCGGGGTTCTTTGTGGGCTTGGTCGCGGGCCTTACCGGGGTTGGTGGCGGCTCGTTGATGATGCACATTTTGGTGTTCTTCTTTGGCGCAAAGCGCCACTTGGCGGTGGGTAACGACCTGTCGTTCAGGGCCAACCGCGGAAGAACTGCCCCTTTTTCGATTGCTGCTGGCCATGAAATCACTGCCTCCTCTCCCCGGCCCTTGCGGCTGCCATTGCTGTTGGGTGCGCCCAGTGGTGCGCTGGTTACACTCACGTCCGTTGGCGCGGGCGCCATTGGCGTTACGGTGTTGATGGTGCTGTACCCGCTGCTGCCCTTGCCGCGTATCGTGGCTGCGGATATTGCTTATGCAGTGCCGCTGACGTTGGTGGCGGGTATGGGCCATGCCTCGCTGGGTTCCGTCGATTGGGCGCTGCTGGCCAAGTTGCTGGCGGGCTCGATTCCGGGCATCTGGGTGGGTTCGCACCTGATGTTCAAAACGCCTGAGCGCGTCATTCGTTCTTTGCTTTCCCTACTTCTGGCCTATGCGGGCTTGAAACTCATTGCACTTTGACTATGTACCAATACACAGAATTTGACCGCCAGTTCATCCGCGCCCGCGCGGCCCAACACCGCGACCAACTGGAGCGCAACCAGGCCGGTACCCTGAGCGACGACGAGTTTCGCCCGCTTCGCCTGCAAAACGGCTGGTACATCCAGCGCTACGCCCCGATGCTGCGCGTGGCCGTGCCGTACGGCGAGCTTTCCAGCGCCCAGTTACGCGTGCTAGCCCGCATTGCCCGCGAGTTCGACCACCCCAGCAAAGAAGTGTTTGACAAGGCCATTGGCACCCAAGCCACCTGGGGCACCACCCACTTGCCTGTGGGCTACGGCCACTTCACCACCCGCCAGAACGTGCAGTTCAACTGGATTCCCTTGGCCAAGAGCGCCGACGTGATGGATCTGCTGGCCACGGTCAACATGCACGGCATCCAGACCAGCGGCAACTGCATCCGCAACATCACCAGCGACCAGCTGGCCGGTGTGGCGGTGGATGAGATTGCCGACCCCCGCCCGTTTGCCGAAATCATGCGCCAGTGGAGCACCTTGCACCCTGAGTTCGCCTTCCTGCCGCGCAAGTTCAAGATCGCCATCACCGGCGCGACGGAAGACCGCGCCGCCACCCACTGGCACGACGTGGGTTTGCACCTGAAAAAGAACGACGCCGGTGAGCTGGGCTTCAAGGTCCTCGTGGGCGGCGGCATGGGCCGCACGCCGGTTATCGGCACCACCATCCGCGAATTCTTGCCCGCTTTGCAGATCATGAATTACCTGGAAGCCGTGGTGCGTGTGTACAACCGCTGGGGCCGCCGGGACAACATGTACAAGGCGCGCATCAAGATTTTGGTGAAGGCCGAAGGCCAGCGCTACATCGACGAGGTGGAAGCCGAGTACGAGCAAATCATCACCCGCGACGGCGCGCCCCACACCATCAGCCAGGCAGAGCTAGACCGCGTTACAGCATGTTTTGTGCCTCCAGCGCTCACAGCGTCTGCGCCGACAGCTACAAAAACAGTAGTAGTTCCGCCAGAGCGCCAGAAGGACTACGACCGCTGGCTGCAGCAAAACGTGGCCCCGCACAAGAACCCGCTTCTCCGCGCAGTCACCCTGTCGTACAAGCGCTTGGGCCAGGCCCCCGGTGATGCGGATGCCGACCAGCTCGACACTGCTGCCGCTTTGGCCGACGAGTTCTCTGCCGGTGAAACCCGCGTCACCCACGACCAGAACCTTTTGCTGCCTTGGGTACGTGCTGAGGACCTGCCCGCCCTCTGGGTGGCCGCCAGCCACGCCGGCTTGGCCCGCTCAAATGTGCGCTTGCTCACCGACATGATTGCCTGCCCCGGCGGTGACTTCTGTGCGCTGGCCAATGCCCGCTCCATCCCGATTGCCGCTCAAATCACCGAGCGTTACCAAGACATGGACGAGCTGCACGATCTGGGCGAGATCGACCTGCACATCAGCGGTTGCATCAACTCCTGCGGCCACCACCACAGCGGCCACATCGGCATCTTGGGCGTGGATAAAGATGGCAAAGAGTGGTACCAGGTGTCCTTGGGAGGCTCCGACGGGTCGGCACTGAGTGGCGAAGCGGTACCCGGCAAGGTGGTGGGACCCTCGTTCGGCGCTCTCGAAGTGCCTGGCGTGATCGAAGCCGTGCTCGACACCTTCCGCCAACAGCGCGTGGGTCGCGAAACCTTCATCGACTGTTTCAAGCGCGTGGGCATGGACGCATTCAAGGCTGCCGCCAACAGCGCCCGCTTGGCCGACAAGCACGAAGACCTGCACGCCCTGCCCAAAAAAGATGGCTACGCCAAAGACGCTCAAGAAGCCTGAAGCTCCGGACGCCGAAAGAAAGAAAACACTATGAAATTGATAGCTGCTTCCGCACACTCCACGGGCGCTGAAGGCCTGGACTTGGGATTTAGCCAAAAAGTCATTGAACTGGCAAACACCGAGGACCCCCGCGCGCTGGACCTTGCGGGCGTCGCCCGCATCGACCTGAACTTCCCCAAGTTCACCGACGGCCGCGCGTACAGCCAGGCCTTTTTGCTGCGCCGCCGTCTGGGCTTTACCGGCGAGCTGCGTGCCACCGGCGACGTGCTGATCGACCAGCTGGTGCAAATGGAACGCACCGGCTTTGACGTGGCCGTGCTGCGCGCTGACCAGAACATCGACTTTGCACAGCGCCAGTTCGACCGCTTCCGCGGCTTCTACCAAGGCGACGCTGTTACGGTGAAGCCCCACTTTGCCCGCGAAGGCGAAGCGGCATGACCGCCGAAACTTCGTCCTTCGGTAACCGCTTCGCCGTGCAAGCACAGCCCGCCGGCAGTGCCATGGCCCGCAACGCCGAAGCCAGCGGCGAATACATCATCAAGCTCGCGGAAGCCCAAGGCGTGCTGTCTCAAGCTGCCGCGCAATACGCGGGCGTAGACGGCGAAAACGGCAAAGGGGTGGCCACCGTCACCCAAGCCTCCAGCCTTGGCGCTGAGGACGTGGTCATCAGCCACCTGATCAACAGCTTGAAGCTGGACATTGGCATCTTCGTGCTGGAAACCGGTGCCCTGCACCAAGAAACCCTGGACCTGCTGGAGCGCTTCAAGGCGTCCAGCCGTGCTGCGGTCACGGTGTACCAGCCGGTGAACGAATCAGTGATTCAGTTTGTAGACCGTGAAGGCAAGGACGCGATGTACAAGAGCATTGCCCTGCGCAAAGCCTGCTGCGGCATCCGCAAGATGGAGCCGCTGGAGCGCGCCCTCAAGGGTAAAGACGCCTGGATCACCGGTCTGCGCCGCGAACAGTCCGGCGCCCGCGCCGATGTGCCGCTGGTGGACAGCTCTGAGCCCCGCATCAAGATCAACCCCCTCGCCAACTGGACTTGGGGCGATGTCTGGCACTACATCCAGACGAACAAACTGGACTACAACCCCCTGCACGACCAGTTCTACCCCAGCATCGGCTGCGAGCCTTGCACCCGCGCCATCAGCCTGGGTGAAGACTTCCGCTCCGGCCGCTGGTGGTGGGAAGCCAACCTCGAAGGTGGCGCCGCCAAAGAATGCGGCCTACACGTTAAAGCCACCGATTCGCATGAAGAAGCCAAAGCATGAACGCCATGACTGAACCCACCCATTTCGACCGCCTCTCCAACCAGCACCTCGACGCGCTGGAAGAAGAAACTATCTTCATCCTGCGCGAGGTGGCGGCTGCGTTTGAGCGCCCTGCCCTGCTGTTCTCGGGCGGCAAAGACTCGCTGGTCATGCTCAAGTGCGCGGAAAAGGCCTTCGGCGTGGGCCGCATTCCCTACCCGCTCCTGATGATCGACACCGGCCACAACTTCCATGAAGTGACCGATTTCCGCGATTTCCGCGCCAAGGAATTGGGCGCCGAGCTCATCGTGCGTAGCGTCGAAGACTCCATGGCGCGTGGCACCGTGCGCCTGGCCCACCCCGGCGAGAGCCGCAATGTGCACCAATCGGTCACGCTGCTGGAAGCCATCGACGAGTTCCGCTTTGATGCGCTGATCGGTGGCGCCCGCCGTGACGAAGAAAAAGCCCGCGCCAAGGAGCGCATCTTTTCGCACCGCGACAGCTTCGGCCAGTGGCAACCCAAGGCCCAACGCCCGGAGTTGTGGACGCTATTCAACACCCGCCTGCAGCCCGGCGAACACTTCCGCGTGTTCCCCATCAGCAACTGGACCGAGCTGGACGTCTGGCAGTACATCGAGCGTGAAAAGATCGCCCTGCCATCGCTGTACTACACCCACAAGCGCGATGTGGTTGAGCGCAAAGGCCTGCTGGTGCCTGTGACGGAGCTGACCCCGCGCAAAGAAGGCGAAACCATCGAGAGCCGCGACGTGCGTTTCCGCACCGTGGGCGACATCACCTGCACCTGCCCGGTGGAAAGCTTGGCCGCGACCGCTGCCGACATCGTGATCGAAACGCTGGCCGCTGACGTGAGCGAGCGTGGTGCCACCCGCATGGACGACAAGACTTCTGAGGCTTCCATGGAGAAGCGAAAAAAGGATGGGTACTTCTAGGCGTAACCCGGATCAGGCAGGCAGGGCACTCTGCTCCGTTCGTGTCCCCCGGCCTGCGGCCTCCTCCTTTACCTCACTGCACAAAGCGCCTTACCTACCCAATCCTAGCCACTATTGCTAGAAAGTCCTATGACAATTGCTACTAATTCAATAGCTGCTCCCGCATATTCGACGGGCGCCAGAAGCCAAAATGACACTTCATCCGCCCTGCGCTTTATCACCTGCGGCAGCGTGGACGATGGTAAGAGCACCCTAATTGGCCGCTTATTGGTGGACAGCAAAGCGGTGCTACAAGACCAGTTGGCCAACGTCTCCAAGAGCGGCGAGGCCGACTTGGCATTGTTCACCGACGGTCTGAGCGCCGAGCGCGAGCAAGGCATCACCATCGACGTGGCCTACCGCTACTTTGCTACGCCCACGCGCAAATTCATCATTGGTGATGCGCCCGGCCACGAGCAGTACACCCGCAACATGGTCACTGCCGCCAGCAGCGCCCATGCCGCCGTGGTGCTGGTGGATGCCACCAAGCTGAAGTGGAATGTGGACGGACTGGTGGACCTGCTGCCCCAGACCCGCCGCCACAGCCTGCTGGTCAACCTGCTGCGTGTGCCCGGCATCATCTTTGCCGTGAACAAGCTCGACGCCTTGGGCGATGACGCCACCGCTGCCTTCGCCAAGATCAGCGAAGCGCTGCAAGCCTTTGCCCAGCAAGCCGGCATTGCCGTGACGGCCACCATCCCCATGTCCGCCCTCAAAGGTCACAACGTGGTGGAAGCCACGCCTGGCTGGTGCGGCTACCAGGGCCCGAGCCTGCTGGCCTTGTTGGAAACACTGCCCGTCACCGCCGCCGAGACCGATGTGCCCTTCGCCTTCCCGGTGCAATGGGTCGAAAAGTTCCACAACTCTGCCGACACCTCGCAAGGCCGCCGCGTGTTCTGGGGCCGTGTGGCCACTGGTTCTGTTCAAGTGGGCGACACCATCAACATCCACCCCAGCGGCCAGACCGCCGTGGTGGCCCAAGTGGTCAACCACGCCCGTGTTCCCGGCAGCATCGCTGCCAGCCATGGTGCAGGAATTACCCTGGACCGCGAAGTGGATGTGTCCCGTGGCGACTGGCTGCTGGCGCAAGTCACGCCCGCTGCCGACCCGGACGACGAATTCGCGGATACGCCCAAGCCCCGCGCCTTTGCCGAAGCAACCCGCGAGATCAAGGCCACCGTCGCCTGGATGGACGATGAGCCCTTGGTCGCCGGACGGGTTTACCTCGCTTTGCACGGTCACCGTTGGATCAAGGCCAAGGTCAAACGCATCGTGCACAGCCTGGACATCAATACCCTGCAAGAGCACGACGCCACCGAGATTGCGCCCAATGCCATCGGCCATATCGAGCTCGCGCTGCAGGAGGCGATAACTGCCGTTCCGTATGCGCAGAGCCGCGTTTTGGGCTCGCTGATTCTGGTGGACACCGCCTCCCACAAGACCTCTGGCGCCTTGCTGCTGAGTTGATACAACGCAAAGGAGATGCCCCCGTGACAAGGGGCGTCTGCAAAACCCAATAAAATCAAGGGCTTGGCAATTGTTCGCCTATCCTCTCATTTACTGCTCTCAAACAACATGACACACATCGTCACCGAAGCCTGTATCAAGTGCAAATACACCGACTGCGTGGACGTGTGCCCAGTGGATTGCTTCCGCGAAGGCCCCAATTTCCTGACGATCGACCCCGATGAATGCATCGACTGCGCAGTCTGCATTCCCGAGTGCCCAGTCAACGCGATCTATGCGGAAGAAGATGCCCCCAAGGACCAGCAACACATGATCAAGCTCAACGCCGAATTGGCACTGTTGCCCGGCTGGAAAAGCATTACCAAGCGCAAGGCGCCTCTGGATGGTGCCGATGACTGGAAAGACAAAACGGGCAAGTTGTCTGAACTGATCCGCTGACCGGAAACACGGCATGGCTGCACCTGTTATTGAAGCCGATGCCGTCGTCATAGGCGCAGGCCCGGTGGGCCTGTTCCAGGTCTTTCAACTCGGGCTTCTGGAAGTTCAAGCCCATGTCATCGATACGCTTCCCCATGCGGGTGGCCAGTGCGCCGAGCTTTACCCCGACAAACCCATTTATGACATTCCGGCGGTTCCGGTCACTACGGGTCGCGACCTGACAGAAAGCCTGCTGCAGCAAATTGCCCCCTTCGGCGCACAATTTCATTGGGGGCAGCAAGTCGCTTCTGTCCGGCGTCTGGACAATGGCCACATTCATTTGACGACGACCCGTGGCCAGACTTTTCTGACCAAGGCCTTGTTTATTGCGTCGGGGGTCGGTGCTTTTGTGCCGCGCAGCCTGCATGTAGACGGCATGGCTGCATTCGAGCGCAGCCAGGTGCACTACAGAACTCAAGCTTTGGCCACCTTGGCCAAGCGCCATGTTGTGATTCACGGCGGCGGAGAAGAAGCGCTGGAATGCGCACTGCAGGTGCTAGCCCCCACGAACCCGCAGCGCCCGGCATCGGTCACGCTGGTCCACCGCCGCGATGTTTTTGCAGCCGAAGCTTCTACCCTTGCGCGTGTGCAAGCCTTGCGCGCTTCTGGGGCACTGCGGTTTGTTGCAGCTCAGATCACAGGCTTCCAGGCGGCCGATGGATTGCTCACGGAATTGCAGGTGTTGGACTCCGAGGGCCAAACCCGCGCCTTGCGCGCCGACCAGGTTCTTGTGTTTCTTGGCGTGTCGCCCAAGATGGGGCCGATTGCGGAATGGGGTCTGGCCATGGAGCGCAAGCAGCTTGAAGTGAATACGGAAAACTTTGGCACCAATGTGCCGGGCATTTTTGCCGTGGGGGACATCAACAACTACCCCGGCAAGAAGAAACTGATTGTGTGTGGCTTTCACGAGGCAACACTCGCGGCTTATGGGGCCATGCCGTTCATCTTTCCCGAAAAGAAAGTCATGCTGCAGTACACCACCACCAGCCCGCGCCTGCATGCGCTGCTCGGTGTGCAGAAGCCGCAAACAACTGCGTGACATTTTCGAAAAAATGCGGTCGCTTTCAAATCAGCGAAAAAACGACGCTATAATTCGAGGCTCAATTCCTCAATAGCTCAGTTGGTAGAGCGCCGGACTGTTAATCCGTAGGTCCCTGGTTCGAGCCCAGGTTGAGGAGCCAAATAAACCCGCAAGGGTGCAAAAACCCTGCTACTTTTTCAGTAGCGGGGTTTTTTCTTTGTCGGCCACAATGCGCTGCTATGAAAGCCGCTGAATGAAAGACCACTACGCTGCCCTCGGGCTCAACAGTGCAGCCACACTGGCCGATATCAAAAAGGCATTCCGCCAGAAAGCGGCGCTCTACCACCCGGACCGCAACCCGGCTGCGGACGCAGCACAGCGCTTTCGTGAAATACAGGAAGCCTATGACACCCTGTCAGACGAGAGTAAACGCCAGGCCTACGACGACAACCGCCGCCGTGGCCTGCTCGACAGTCCCATTGATACCGCGCGCGAAATATGGAACGCCTATTTCGCCCGCATTTTGTGAGTAGCCATCGTTCATGAGCATTTCCCCGTTTTTCCAACACCTACGAAGCGCCTACGAAGCCGAGATCGACGATCTGG
>REAW01000035.1 GCA_004293725.1 Curvibacter sp. | reverse complement strand
CGGGCGTGTGCCGTTCAAGCATGTCTACATCCACGGCCTGGTGAAAGACGCGCAAGGCAAGAAGATGAGCAAGTCCGAAGGCAACGTGCTGGACCCGGTGGACTTGATCGACGGCATCTCGCTGGCCCCGCTGCTGGACAAGCGCACCACCGGCCTGCGCAAGCCGGAGACCGCACCCCAGGTGCGCAAGAACACCGAAAAAGAATTCCCCGAAGGCATTCCCGCCTACGGTGCGGACGCACTGCGCTTCACCTTTGCGGCGCTCGCCTCGCTGGGCCGCAGCATCAACTTCGACAGCAAACGCTGCGAGGGCTACCGCAACTTTTGCAACAAGCTCTGGAACGCCACCCGCTTTGTGCTGATGAACTGCGAAGGCAACGACTGCGGGCTGAACGAGCACACCAAGGAACAGTGCGCCCCTGGCGGCGAAGCCCATGGCTACCTGGAGTTCAGCCAGGCCGACCGCTGGATTGTTTCGCTGCTGCAAAAGACCGAAGCCGAAGTTGCCAAAGGCTTTGCCGAGTACCGCCTGGACAACGTCGCCAACACGATTTACGACTTCGTCTGGAACGAGTTTTGTGATTGGTATCTGGAAATTGCCAAGGTTCAAATCAACACCGGCACCGACGCCCAAAAGCGCGCTACCCGCCGTACATTGATCCGCACGCTGGAAACCATCCTGCGCCTGATCCATCCCATCACGCCTTTCATCTCGGAAGAGCTGTGGCAAAAGGTGGCGCCTGTGGCCGGCCGCTCCGGACCGTCTGTCGCCGTGGCAGCCTACCCGGTGAGCCAACCCGAGCGTATTGACGACGCATCCATTGCCCACGTTGCCAAGTTGAAAGCCCTGGTAGACGCCTGCCGCAACCTGCGTGGGGAGATGAACGTGTCACCCGCGGCCCGCTTGCCACTCTATGTGGTAGCCCATAGCGTGGCTGAAAGTGCGTTCTTGCAAACCTCTGCCGCCGTGTTGCAGTCGCTGGCCAAGCTCAGTGAGGTGAAGGTGTTTGCAGAAGAGTCCGCATGGCAAGCGGCTGCCCAATCCGCACCGGTCGCCGTGGTGGGTGAGGCGCGCCTGTGCCTGTTTGTGGAAGTGGATGTGGCGGCCGAAAAGCTGCGCTTGGGCAAGGAAGTTGCCCGCTTGGAAGACCAGATCACCAAGGCCAACACCAAGCTCGGCAACGAAGCCTTTGTGGCCAAGGCCCCCGCTGCCGTACTGGAACAAGAGCGCAAACGTGTAGCCGACTTCGCCGCTACGCTGACCAAGGTGAAAGAACAACTGGCCCGCTTAAGCTGAGCAACAGCCCAATGGGCCTGCACAAAAAAACGCCGCACGGAAACCCCTGCGGCGTTTTTTTTGAAGTGGCGAAACGGACTAGCGGCGGCGCAGCACGTGGATGTAGTCGGCCCCGATCGTCTCTTGCTCCAGCAACTCGTTGCCAGTTTGCTTGGCAAAGGCCTGGAAATCGCGGGTCGAGCCGGGGTCAGTGGAAACCACTTTCAGTGTCTGACCACTAACAAGCTCTGCGAGGGCCTTCTTGGCCCGAAGAATGGGCAGCGGACAGTTCAGACCGCGGGTGTCAATTTCTTTGTCGGTGAGCATGCAGTGGGGCTTTCTGGCGTTGAAGTCAATTTTATGTCGCCAGCTTTTCGGCGTCTTGCCGCCACACCGGGTCGATAAAGGTGGGCTCGTGTCCGCGCGAGCGCAGAAACTCAGCAAGTGCATAGCCGGTACCAGCCGGCCAGCACTTCACGTCTTCCATGTTGTAGAGCCGGTAGTCCGCCAGTTCGGGGCTCAGCTTCACATCACCATGGCACACCGCGTGGTAGGCAATGATGACCTGGTTCATTCGCTGGAAGTCGTAGACCCCCAGCAACTTGAGCGCAGTGGTCGTGAGGTTGGTTTCTTCCGAAATTTCGCGGGCGATGCCACCTTCGGGAGTTTCGCCGGCCTCCATAAAACCGGTGATGAGGGCATACATCTTGCCGGGCCAAGCCGCGTTGCGCGCCAGCAGAATTTGGCCGTTGTATTCAATCACGGCAGCTAGCACAGGCGTAGGGTTGTTCCAGTGCGTGAAGTCGCAGGCCGGGCAGCGCAAGCGGGTTTTATCGCCGCCGTCTTCCGCCAAGGTGATGTGCTCCAGTGCCGTGGCGCACTGCGGACAGAACTTCAAAACTGCAGACATATCCATCCTTTATTTGCTATACATTCAGTAGCTGCTCGCGCAACAAGAGCGAGCGCTACAGGCACTTTTTATCCAAATTACGCGGGAAAAACGCCAGTAGAAAGGTATCGGTCACCGCGATCGCACACGATAAACACGATCACCGCATTGCGCTCACGACGGGCAATCTCCTGCGCCACCCAGCAGGCACCGGCTGCAGAGATGCCGCCAAAAATACCCTCTTCTCGCGCCATGCGCCGGCACATGTCTTCCGCATCGGCCTGGCTCACATACACCAGTTCGTCTACGTTGCTGGGGTCGTAAATCTTGGGCAAGTAGGCCTCGGGCCATTTGCGAATACCTGGAATACGTGAGCCCTCGGAAGGCTGGGCGCCAATGATGCGGATGGCCGGGTTCTTTTCCTTCAAGAAGCGTGACACGCCGGTAATGGTGCCCGTAGTGCCCATGGCGCTCACAAAGTGGGTGATGCGGCCGGCGGTTTGCTCCCACAACTCAGGTCCCGTGGTCTCGTAGTGGATGCGGGGGTTGTCCCCGTTGGCAAACTGGTCCAGCACCCGACCTTTGCCTTCGCGTTGCATTTGCTCGGCCAGGTCCCGCGCGTACTCCATGCCGCCGCTTTTGGGCGTCAGGATCAGTTCGGCACCGAAGGCCTTCATGGTCTGGGCGCGCTCAATAGACAGGTCTTCCGGCATGATCAACACCATGCGGTAGCCCTTCACGGCGGCAGCCATGGCCAGGGCAATACCGGTATTGCCTGAGGTGGCTTCGATCAAGGTGTCACCGGGCTTGATGTCGCCGCGCTCTTGCGCACGTTGGATCATGGACAACGCAGGACGGTCCTTCACGGAACCGGCGGGGTTATTGCCTTCGAGCTTGCCCAACACCACGGTGTTGCGGGACTGGTTGTCAGCGGCCTGGATGCGCTGCAGCGCGACCAGCGGGGTCTTGCCAATGGCGTCTTCAATAGTTGGAAATGTCATGCCCATAAATGTGCCATAATTCTCTCTTCACAGAATTACCTGCCCAGGTGGTGAAATTGGTAGACTCAGGGGACTCAAAATCCCCCGCCGCAAGGCGTGCCGGTTCGAGTCCGGCCCTGGGCACCACATGCAAGCCAGACGTTCGCAAGACGTCTGGCTTTTTGTTTGGGCGCTCTGTTTGGGCGCTTAAATAGCCCTTGAGGCTTGCCTGCATGTGGCCTTGTGCGACACAAAAGCCTGGCAACCGCCACTATGATGCCGGCAATTTAACTCGCAGGAGTCCGCCCCATGGAACTCAATATCAATGGCAAGGTCGTCACGGCCGACGCCCCACCCGATATGCCCCTGCTCTGGGTGCTGCGCGACACCCTGAACATGACAGGCACCAAGTTTGGCTGCGGTGTGGCGGCATGTGGCGCTTGTACGGTGCACGTGGACGGTCAGCCGGTGCGTTCCTGTGTGATGCCCGTATCCGCCGTGGTGGGCCAGAAGATCAGAACCATCGAAGCGCTAGGCACGCCTGACAAGCTGCACGCCCTGCAGGCCGCCTGGATTGCTGAACAAGTGCCGCAGTGCGGCTACTGCCAAAGCGGCATGCTGATGGCAGCCGCAGCCCTCTTGGCCCGCAAACCCAAGCCCACCGACGCCGACATTGACGAGGCAATGACCAATATTTGTCGCTGCGGAACCTACCAACGTGTGCGCGCCGCCATCCACCGTGCAGCAGGCCAGTTACAAGGAGCCACGGCATGAAACGCCGCACATGGATTTTGAGCGCCCTGGGAGCTACCGGCGCATTGGTAGTGGGTTGGGGGGTGATGCCCGCTCGCTCCCGCATGGGCAGCCCCGAACTCATGCTGCCCGAGGGCGGAGAGGTGGCATTGAACGGATGGATCAAGATCGCTACAGATGGGTCGGTGGTACTGGCCATGCCGCGCAGCGAAATGGGCCAAGGTATCCACACGGCGTTGTCCATGCTGGTCGCCGAAGAATTGGATCTGCCCCTGTCCAAGTTGCGCTTGCAACAGGCGGGGCCTGACACCATCTATGGCAACGTCGTCATGCTCACGTCCAGTCTTCCCTTCCATCCGCTGGAGTCTGAAGGCGTAGAGAAACCCACGAAGGTGAAACTCGGGGAGTGGTTTGTCGGCAAGATTGCCCGCGAACTTGGCATCAATGCCACAGGCGGCTCGTCCAGCGTGGCCGATGCCTGGGTACCACTGCGCACCGCAGCGGCTACCGCACGTGCCGCGCTGCTGGAGTCAGCCGCCAAACAATGGCAGGTGCCGGCCTCCGAGCTGCGCATAGCGGCAGGTGTGGTGCAACATGCCTCTGGCAAGACATCGCATTTCGGTGAGTTAGCCGCCGGCGCAGCGGGGGTCAGCCCTAAAAATGTGAGTCTCAAGGCACGCGAACAATGGACCCTGCTAGGCAAGCCTACGCCACGCGGCGATATTCCTGCCAAGACCACGGGCGCTGCCCAATTTGGTATTGATGTACGCCAGCCCGGCATGTTGTTTGCGGCGCTACGTTTGGCCCCGCAAATCGGCGGTAGTGTCCAATCGATGAATACGCAAACAGCCCTGGCTATGCCGGGCGTGCAAAAAATCGTACCTGTTGAGGCTCTGGGTGGATCCACTGCCGGTTTTGCGGCAGTGGCTCACACCACCTGGCATGCCCGCCAGGCCGCACAAGCGGTGCAAGCGGAATGGGCACCCCCGCCAAATGGCGCCTTGGATAGCAAGTCGATTGAAACCCGCCTACAAACCGCCCTGACAACGGAGGACGGCCATGCCTTCTACGAAAAAGGTGACGCGGCCCAGGCGGAGGCCTCCGCTGCCGCCCTGATCGAAGCCAGTTACCAGGCGCCCTACTTGGCCCACGCCACTATGGAGCCCATGAACTGCACCGCCCAGGTCAAAGACGGCAAGGTCAGCGTGTGGGCACCCACCCAGGTGCCCGAAATGGCCCGTGCCATTGCCGCCAAAGTAGCAGGTGTCGATACTAAGGATGTCACCTTGCATGTCACGCTCTTGGGTGGCGGCTTTGGGCGCCGACTGGAGGTCGACTATGTCGCCCAGGCCGTGCGTGTAGCCATGGCATGTGACGGCAAGCCCGTGCAACTGGTGTGGTCCCGTGAAGAGGACATGACACACGACTTCTACCGCCCCATGCATGTGGCTGAATTGCGTGCTTCCGTGGACACCAAAGGCGTAGTCAGCAGCCTGCGCATCAAGTCCGCTGGCGACGCCATCAGCCCCCGCTGGATGGCCCGTGGCTTGCCTTCGCTGTCTGGCCCGGTGGAGATGCCGGACAAGACCACGTCGGAGGGCCTGTTCGACCTGCCCTATGGCTTTGACCACCAACACATGGCCCATGTAGCCACACAAATGGAAGTCCCTGTTGGCTTTTGGCGCTCCGTGGGCCATTCGCACAATGCGTATTTCTCTGAAAGTTTTATTGACGAACTGGCGGCTGCCACCCGAAAAGACCCCGTCGAGTTCCGCTTGGCTTTGCTCAAAGACGCACCGCGCTACGCTGCGGTGTTGCAACTGGCCGCCACCAAGGCTGGCTGGGGCGGTCCGCTGCCCAAGGGGCATGCCATGGGTGTTGCACTACACAAGTCGTTTGGCTCCATCGTGGCGGAGATTGCCGAAGTGTCGCTGAAGGACGGAGTGCCACGCGTGCACCGGGTGGTGTGCGCCATCGACTGCGGAACTGTGATCAACCCGGACACCGTTGCCCAACAAATGGAAAGTGCGGTGATTTTTGGGTTAACCGCCGCCCTCTACGGCAAGATCGATATTCAAGACGGTGTGGTGCAACAAACCAACTTCCCCACCTATCCCATGGTGCAGCTGGCGCAAGCGCCCAAGGTGGAGACGTATATTGTGCCGAGCACCCGTGCACCTACTGGGGTAGGCGAGCCGGGCCTGCCCCCGATTGCTCCCGCGGTTTCCAATGCACTGTTCGCGCTCACCGGAACACGCCACCGCAGACTACCCTTGGTCAAAGCAGCCTGATAGGGCGCAAAGTACCAAGCGACAGTTCAGGGTTTTGCAAAGCGGGCCAGAGGCTGGCCCGCTGCGTCTTCCAAGACCAGCTGTCCATTCACCAAGCGCACGGTGCGAGCCAATTCCAAAGCGGAAAAGAAACGGTCTTCTTGTCCGCCCTGCTGCAGCGCAGCGCATAGACGGCCGGTTGCGGCCAGTCGGCCAACTCGCAGGGCCCCCTGGTTGACCACCGCAGTGCCGGCAAAGGTATTGCAACCGCCTGAGCCAGAAATTTGCTCGGCAGTAGCCCATCGCAAGCGGGGCAAAGGCTCCTGCAGTGCCGGAAAACCGGCAATCTGGGTCGCCACCCATTCGTTGCCCACGAGCGCAGCTCCGGATGTGGGCAGGCCAGCAAATGGAGGCGGTGGAACAGTACAAGCCGACAGAAGCAACGCCAACAGGCTTGAAGCGAGACAACGGAAGGGAGAAGATAAAGCCATACAACAAAGAGGTAGTGAAACAGGGGCCATCTTAATCACCGTGCGAATTGCCCCACAATCTCAGACTTTGTTTTGTTGCTTAAACATTTTCCCTTATGCCCTCTGATTCCGCGAGCCCAGCCCCGGCCACACCCCGTTTGTTTGTCGCGTTGATGGCGCTGTCCATTGCGGCGGCTTTGGTACCTACCGTGTGGACAGGCGTGGACTTGGCGCTGGCGGGTTTGTTTACCGGCACCTCTCCCACCATTGCCTCTGCGGACTGGTGGTGGGTTGTTGGCATCAATTTGTATGTTCCCGCCCTGTTTCGCATCGGCCTGGCCCTGTGTTTTGTGGCCTGGCTGGTGGTGACCTTTGGCCAACGCTGGAAAAATTGGCGCCTGCCGCTGGCATTTGTGGTGGTTGCAGGGATCATGGGCCCTGGGGTGGTAGTGAACGCGGTCTTCAAAGATAACTGGCAGCGCGCCCGGCCTTACCAAGTAGAGAATTTTGGGGGGGTACAAGAGTTCACCCGTGCAGCCGTTATGACCGACCAATGCAACAACAATTGCTCTTTTGTCAGTGGGCATGTTGCGTGTGGGTTTTTCTTGACGACGTTGATGTTGGTGAACCGCCGCCGGCGAATCCAATGGGCCTTGGTTGGCACCAGCGCGGGCTTGGTCATCGGCTTTTCCCGCATGACCAATGTGGCGCATTGGTTTAGCGACGTGCTTTGGGCCTATCCCATTACGCTGGCCACGAGCTGGCTGGTATGGCGCGGGCTGGTTCACCTCTACCAATGGCGCGACGCACGAACCTCAAGCCCCTGAGACCAAGCCCGTGTGCACGGTGGGGTAGCGCAGTACCAGGCGCAGCTCCTGCACCATACGTGTGTTGACGAGTCGGCGCGATTCATCCATAAAACTCAGCAACATCACTGGCAATTGCGCACGGGCCGTGCTGCGCGATACCCTTGGTGGGCGTGGCATGCCATACAGGTCTGCTGCGAGGTCAAAGTAATCCCCCATTTTGAGCTCAGAATGGTCGCTCACGTTGTACACGCGCTGGGGTAAGCCAAGCCACAATGCACGCCAGCAAGCCCGCGCCAGGTCGTCAGCGTGAATGTGGTTAGTGTAGACATCGTCAGCCGGAAAGAGTACCGGCGTGCCCTTGGACAAGCGGGATTGCGGGGTACCACCGTCGCGGTCTGGCGCGTAGATGCCCGGTATGCGGACGACCGACACCCGCACCGCGCTGCTACGCCCCCAAAACCGCATTGCATATTCCGCCTGCACACGGCGTTGAGCGCGGGGCGTCTGGGGCGCCGGTGCACGGGTTTCGTCCACCCGCTCGCCCTTGCAATCGCCGTACACACCACTGGTGGAGGCATACACCACACTATTGGGAGCACTGCGAAGGCGCAAGATACGCGTCATGGCAAGGGCGCGCAGGTCCGTCCAACCGTCGGAGGGGGGGGGCGCCAAATACACCACCCGCTGCGCCAGCCCCGCCAGGCGGCGCAGGGTTTGAGGCTTGTCAAGATTGCCCACCAAAGGGGTGGCCCCCAAGGCGCGCAATTCGGGAACCCGCGCGGGGCTGGAAGTCAACGCGAGCCACCGGCCTTGCGAGCGCTGGGCTTTGAGCATGCGCACCCCTACGTCACCACAGCCGAGCACCAGCACCCGTTCTTTGCGAAAGCGGGAGGGCAAGGCTCCGAGAGGGGATTGGTTTGAAGGCAAAATTAGGGGTAATGAGGTGAGAGATCCCAAGGATACCCAAAAGATGAACGTTTCCCTTGCCAAGCAACCCGGCTTTTCCATTACCGTGCAACCCAGTGGTCGGGTATTCACAGCCGATGTTGACGAGGTGATTTTGGCCGCAGGCATTCGCCAAGGCATTGGACTTCCCTATGGCTGCAAAGATGGTGCATGTGGCTCCTGCAAGTGCAAAAAAATCAGTGGGGAAGTCGTGCACGGCCCGCACCAAGCCAAGGCCCTCAGTGCCGAAGAGGTGGCCAATGGGCTGATCTTGACTTGCTGTGCGGTGCCTCAAAGCGATGTGGTGCTGGAGTCGCGCCAAGTGACGGAGCTAGGTGCCTTGCCCATCAAGAAAATGCCCACCCGCGTAACCACCATGACACGCTTGTCGGATGACGTCATGGTGTTGAACTTGCAACTCCCTGCAAACGACAGCTTTTTGTACCGGGCAGGTCAGTATGTGGAATTCATTTTGCGTGATGGCGCGCGTCGCAGCTACTCCATGGCCAATGCGCCAGGTCAGACGAACATGCTGGAGCTACACATCCGACACATGCCCGGCGGCAAATTCACGGACCATGTGTTTGGCGCCATGAAGGAAAAAGAAATTCTGCGCATCGAGGGACCATTTGGCTCCTTTTTCTTGCGTGAAGATTCCGAAGCGCCCTTGGTGTTGTTGGCCTCTGGCACAGGGTTTGCTCCAATCAAAGCGCTCTTGGAGCATATGCATGTACAAGGGATTCAACGCCCCGTCACCGTCTATTGGGGCGGGCGGCGCCCGGTCGACCTGTACATGGACGCCTGGCTCCGGGCCCAGCAGGAACGCATGCCACACCTGCGTTATGTGCCTGTGGTGTCAAACGCGCAGCCAGAAGATGGGTGGACGGGTCGTACAGGCTTTGTACACCGCGCTGTTTTGGAAGATCATGCCGACTTGTCCGCCTACCAAGTCTACGCGTGCGGGGCCCCGGTTGTGGTGGACTCCGCCCGCAATGACTTCACACAGATGGCAGGCTTGTCAGACGACAACTTCTTTGCCGATGCATTTACCTCCGAGGCGGACAAGGCCGCCCCGTAAGAACTGCCCACCCCGAACGTTCAGGATCCGGTTCGCGAAGTGTGGTGTTGGCGATCCCGCTTGCCGTTGTGGTTCATATCGGTTTGACGGTCATGCTTCTGATGGGCGATGTGTTGGCTCTGGGCATGTTGCAAGTGGCTGATGCGCTTGCGTTCCTTCGCAGTGACCTTACCATCGGCTTCGGCGCGGGCTTGGCTATGTTCCACTGCGATATCCCCTCGACCCAGCCGCTTGGCCTCGTGTGGGGTGAGTTGGCCGGAGGCAACACCCTGGGCCACACGCCTCTCCATGTTGGCTTCGCGCTGGTCAATCTTGGGCGTAACCAATGGGTCTTTCGATTCGCCCTGCGCAAAAGCAGCGCCCGAGGCCAACAGTACCAAACTGGTCAACAAAACATGAACTTTCATGGTGAACTCCTGGGTTGTGCATGGAAAAACTCCATGTGCTTACAACGCAGGGTCCAAACCCAGCCATGACATCGGAATTGCAAAGCCGAGTAACAAGGTGTAGCTTGGCATATTTACCTAGCTACACCTGTGAGGGCTTTTGCCGCGCTTGGCGGAAGCCCGTTTAGGCGGCTTCGCCGAGGTAAGCGGCGCGCACCTTGGGGTCGGTCAGCATGTCCGCAGCGTTACCAGTCATGGTGACAAGGCCGGACTCCATCACATAGCCGCGGTTGGCAATGGACAAGGCGCGGCTGGCATTTTGCTCCACTAGGAGCACCGTAACGCCCTGCGCGTATACGTCTTTCACCACTTCAAAGATCTTGTCCACCATGATGGGGGACAAGCCCATGGAAGGCTCGTCCAGCAACAACACTTTGGGGCGACTCATGAGTGCGCGACCCATGGCCAGCATTTGTTGCTCTCCACCGGACATGGTGCCAGCCAGTTGGTCTTTGCGCTCACGCAGTCGGGGGAATATGGTGAACATTTTCTCCATGTCCGCTGCAATGCCATCCTTGTCATCCCGAATATAGGCACCCATCTGCAAGTTCTCGATGATGGTCATGCGGGTGAACACCCCGCGACCTTCTGGCACCATCGCCAAGCCTTGTTTGACCAAATCCCAGGGGCCTTGGCCCTTGATGCTTTTGCCAAGATATTCGATATCACCCGCATTGAGGGGCAAGGTGCCCGTAATAGCTTTCATGGTGGTTGTTTTGCCGGCCCCGTTGGAGCCGATCAGGCACACCAGTTCACCTTCGTGAACTTCGAAATCCACGCCTTTGACGGCCTGGATGCCGCCATACGAGACCTTCAGGCCTTTTACTTTGAGCAGAGTCTGGGTTGTCATGCTATTTCCTTAGTGGCCGCTCGTGCCCAAATAGGCCTCAATCACTTTTTCGTTTTTCAAAATTTCTGCGGGAGTCCCTTCGGCAATCTGCTTGCCGTAGTCCAGCACGGTCACGCGGTCGCAAAGCCCCATCACCAGCTTGACATCGTGCTCGATCAACAAAATGGTGCGGTTATCTTTGCGAATGCGGTCAATCAGCTCACGCAACATAACCTTCTCTGTCGCGTTCATGCCCGCAGCGGGCTCGTCCAGTGCGATCAATTGCGGGTCGGTGGCCAAGGCGCGGGCAATTTCCAGGCGGCGCTGGTCACCGTAGCTGAGGGTGCGGGACTTGTAATCGGCAAACTTGCCAATACCCACATAGTCCAGTAGTTCTTGGGCACGCTTTGCAATCGCCAGTTCTTCCGCCTTGAAGCCGGGGGTGCGGAAAATCGCGCCGAGCAAACCCGAATGGGTCCGGATGTGGCGCCCCACCATCACGTTTTCCAAGGCGGTCATTTCTGCGAACAGCCGAATATTTTGGAAAGTACGCGCAATACCGGCTTTGGCTACGGTATGCACGGCGGTAGGCTGGTACGCCTTGCCTGCCAACTCAAAGCTGCCGCTGTCAGGTGTGTAGAGGCCGGTCAGCACATTGAAGAAGGTCGTTTTGCCGGCGCCATTGGGTCCGATCAAACCGTAAACCTGGCCGCGCTCAATTTTGATGCCGACATCGCTCAGGGCTTGCAACCCGCCAAACCGCTTGGAGACGCCGGAGACGTTTAGTACTGTATCTGTCATGTTGGATTCCATTCAGTGGAGGGCAGTAGCGGGCGCATGCGCCGAACTGCCCCCAGCAAAGTTCAGGTTTTGGCGTTTTGCAAAGACTTGCCATGCTCTGGCGCAGGCCACAAGCCGCGAGGACGGAGCAGCATGATGCTGACCATCGCCAAGGCGATCAACAGTTGGCGCAAGATGGACGCATCCAGACGGCCACCCGTGAGCTCCTGCAATGGACCGGCCACATAACGCAACACTTCAGGCAATGCAGCGAGCAACAGCGCACCAAGTATGACTCCGGGCAAATGCCCCACGCCGCCAAGCACGACCATGGCCACAATCATCACGGACTCCATCAAGCTGAAGGATTCGGGCGAAATGAAACCTTGGAAGGCCGCAAACATAGCACCAGACACTCCTCCAAACGTGGCGCCCATGCCAAAAGCGAGAAGTTTCGAATTGCGTGTGTTGATACCCATCGCCTTGGCGGCAATTTCATCTTCACGAATTGCCATCCAGGCGCGGCCGACACGCGAAAGCTCCAAGCGATGGCAAATAATCACACTGAGAACAACCAGTGCCAGGAACAAGTAGTAGTACAACGTCACCGAAGCGACCTCGAAACCACCGATGTTCAGCCGCTTGCCAAGGCTAATGCCAAAAAACTCGATGGGGTCGATCTGCCCGATACCTTTCGGGCCATTGGTAATGTTTACCGGGTGGTCCAAGTTGTTCAGGAAGACACGGATGATTTCACCGAACCCCAGGGTCACGATCGCCAGATAGTCGCCCCGCAAGCGCAACGTAGGTGCGCCAAGCAGAATGCCCAGCACACCAGCCAATGCCGCCGCTAACGGAATCACCACCCATAACGGAGTATGTAAACCGTTGGGGAACATGGCGGCAATGGCAGGGAACGTTTCTGGCAAATGGGGCGACGCCATCAGACCAAACATATAGGCGCCAATGGCAAAAAACGCCACGTAGCCCAGATCCAGCAAACCTGCATAGCCCACCACGATGTTGAGCCCCAAGGCCAACAATACAAATAGCAGCGCCATGTCGGCAATGCGAACCCAGGCGTTGCCAAAACCTTGAAGTACCAATGGCAAGATCAACAAGCCTGCAGCAGCCACCAACATGGTGAGGAGTCGTTTTTGAGAATTCATGTGTTGGGTCTCCTTAGGCACGATCGGCTACACGCTCACCCAGCAGGCCGGAGGGGCGCAATGTCAACACGATGATCAGAACAACGAAAGCAAAGATGTCGGAGTAGTGACTTCCCAACACGCCACCGGTCAGGGCACCGATGTAGCCAGCACCGATCGATTCGATCAAGCCCAACAACAGGGCGCCAACCACGGCACCGCCCAAATTACCAATGCCACCGAACACCGCGGCAGTAAAGGCTTTGAGGCCAGGCAAAAAGCCCATGGCGTGATGTGCGGTTCCATAGTTGGATGCGTACATCACACCAGCAATGGCAGCCAACACAGCACCAATGATGAAGGTAGCGGAAATGACCATGTCAGGCTTGACGCCCATCAGGCCGGCAACACGGGGGTTCTCTGCCGTGGCGCGCATGGCGCGGCCGAGCTTGGTGTAGTTCACCAGCCACATGAGGATTGCCAGGGACACTGCGGTAACGCCAAGAATCATCACCTGGGTGGGAGAGATCACCGCCCCGGCAATCTCAATCGGTGTACTGGGCAGCAGCGTGGGATACGACTTGTAGTTGGGCTTCCAGATGATCATGGCCAGGGATTGCAACAAGATCGACATGCCGATGGCAGTGATCAAGGGGGCCAATTTGGGGCTGTTGCGCAGGGGTCGGTAGGCAATTTTCTCAATTGCAAAGTTAAGGGTGGCGGCAACCACGCAGGCAATGATCAGAGCAAGGAACAAGATGATGTAGCCTGGAGTGCCGGGCATTCCTTCTTGCATGATGCCAATCATGGTCCAGCTGGTTAGGGCCCCTACCATCACGACTTCACCGTGGGCAAAGTTGATCAGGTTGATGATGCCGTACACCATTGTGTAGCCCAGCGCGATGAGCGCATACATGCTACCCAACACCAGACCGTTGATGATCTGCTGTATGAAAATATCCATAGAAAACTCCGTTGTTCTTGAGTGCGAACGGCATGGCCGTTAACACTGGTGGCGTTAGACCATCGAAAGCAATAAGCCTGCCACGTCAGGTTCACTGGCGGTGCAGGCCAAAGCAGTGCCGAGATTCTAGCGAGGTCCCGCGCGGGAGTGTCTGGCTTGCGGGGTGGGTTTACCCTTGAGTTTCATGCCGATTAGGCAACTCTTCACGCAATTCATGCTCTATTAGATTTTCTTCTTATTGCTGTCTTTAAGCTCGCGCAACTTCTCGCCAATACGAATTTCCAAGCCGCGCTCCACGGGTCGGTAAAACTGCATATCCGTCAAGCCGTCCGGCAGGTATTGCTCGCCCGCCGCAAAACCACCCTCTTCGTCGTGCGCGTAGCGATAACCCCGTCCATAGTCCAACTCCTTCATGAGTTTGGTGGGCGCATTACGCAGGTGCATGGGAACGGGGCGGGTACCGTCTTTTTTCACCAACGCCTTGGCTTCGTTGAAGGCTTTGTAAACTGCATTCGATTTGGGTGCCACCGCAAGGTAAATGACACATTCGGCGAGCGCCAGTTCGCCTTCGGGGCTTCCGAGGCGCTCATACACATCAGCGGCATCCAGTGCCAAACGCAGGGCACGTGGGTCGGCCAGCCCTATATCTTCCGCTGCCATGCGAATCAGACGACGCGCCATGTAGCGAGGGTCCGCTCCGCCATCGAGCATGCGCACAAACCAGTACAGTGAGGCGTCAGGGTCTGAGCCGCGCACGCTTTTGTGCAGCGCCGAGATGGTGTCATAAAACTGCTCGCCGCCCTTGTCGTAGCGGCGCATGCGCTCGCCCAGCACCTTCAGCAGCCAGACATCGGTGATCTCCACCACCTTCTCCTGCACGGCCGCCACCGCCAGGGTTTCCAGCGTGTTGAGCAGGCGCCGGGCGTCACCATCGGCATAAGCAATTAGCCGGTCTATTGCTATGTCTTCGATAGCAGGCAGCGCAGACTCCAACTGGGCCCGGACCACTATTTGCTTTAAATTTTCCGAATCCAGCGGCTGCAGCACATAGACTGCTGCGCGCGAGAGAAGCGCGGAGTTGACCTCGAACGACGGGTTCTCCGTGGTGGCGCCAATGAAAGTGAACAGGCCACTTTCCACATGCGGCAGGAAGGCGTCTTGCTGGCTTTTGTTAAAGCGGTGCACCTCGTCCACAAACACAATGGTGCGACGATGCTCCAATCCGTCGCGGGCCAACAGCGCCTGCTCAACCGCCTCGCGAATGTCCTTGATGCCGCCCAGCACCGCACTGATGGTGATGAACTGCGCATCGAACGCAGAGGCCATCAGCCGCGCAATGGTGGTTTTACCCACCCCAGGCGGCCCCCAAAGGATGCAGCTGTGAGGCTGGCCCGATTCAAATGCAAGACGCAGCGCCATGCCTTCACCGAGCAAATGCTGCTGACCAATCACCTCGCCCAGCGTTTGGGGGCGCAAGAGTTCCGCCAATGGCGGGTGTTTGGATGGCGGCGATGCCATGGGGTCTGGCGCTCGAGGCTTACTGCCGAACCACGTCCGCACCTGCAGGGGGCTTGAACTGAAAAGCCCCAGGGTCCAACGCAGCGTTGGGCTGAAAGCCTACAAACGTAAGCACCGAACGCTGGCCAAAGCTATCCAAAATCTCCAGCACCGCCAATTGGTCTTGCTTGAAACCCACCCGTACCTGCTGCAACTGGCTGTCTTTCGCTTTGGGCGTGCCTTGCACCCACTGCAAATCGTCCTTGTCGGGCGCGTCGGCCAGCGTGAAGTCTGCTTGCAATGCTTTGAGGTCGGGGGCCGCCGCGATCAGGGCAGCCGGCGTGGACCCTAGCGCCGAGGACTGCTTGCGCGCCGTCACTTGGTTCAGGTCTACATCCCACAGCCAGAGCGTTTGTCCATCGGCCACGATGGTTTGTTCAAAGGGCTTTTTGTAAATGAACTTGAAGCGATTGGGCCGGGAAAACTCAAAACTTCCACTGGACACTCTGCTGCGAGCGACCTGCCCATCTTTGGCCGGCGATGTCACCACCTGGGAGAACTCCGCCCTTCCGCCCTTCACCGTCTTCACAAAGTTTTCCAGGCTTTCCAAGCCTCCAGCACTTGCATTGATTGCGCAAGCAGCTATAAAAACAGTAGCAAACTTTTTCATCGTTTCTTCCATAGTAGGACCGTTGGTGGGTAGCCCAGCCACTCTGCATGGTTACTCGGCACGGGCAGGTACCAGAATTTCACGCTGGCCGCTTCCACTCATGGAGCTCACCAGCCCCGCTTTTTCCATGTCCTCTACCAAGCGCGCGGCCCGGTTGTAGCCAATCTTCAGGTGGCGCTGCACCAGTGAAATGCTGGCCTTGCGGTTCTTCAACACCACTTCCACAGCTTGGTCGTACATCGGATCTTTTTCACCACCGGCATCGCCCCCCACCTCGCCGTCTTCGCCATCGACCGTGCCACCTTCCAGGACACCTTCGATGTAGTCGGGCGCTCCCTGACTCTTGAGATAGCTCACCACGCGGTGCACTTCCTCATCGCTCACAAACGCGCCGTGCACTCGAACCGGCAGGCCAGTTCCGCTGGGCATATAGAGCATGTCACCCATGCCCAACAGTGCTTCGGCGCCCATTTGATCCAGAATGGTGCGGCTGTCTATCTTGCTGCTGACCTGGAATGCGATGCGGGTCGGAATATTGGCCTTGATCAGTCCGGTAATCACGTCCACGCTGGGCCGCTGCGTAGCCAAGATCAAATGGATACCGGCGGCACGCGCCTTTTGGGCCAAACGGGCAATCAGCTCCTCAATCTTTTTGCCCACGACCATCATCAAGTCAGCCAATTCATCGATGACCACCACAATATGCGGCAGACGGCTTAACGGCTCGGGGCTGTCAGGCGTCAGGCTGAACGGGTTGTAAATGAATTCGCCCCTCGCCTTGGCCTCATCAATCTTGGTGTTGTACCCGGCCAAGTTGCGCACGCCCATCTTGCTCATCAATTTGTAGCGCTTTTCCATCTCGGCCACGCACCAGTTCAGCCCATGGGCGGCCTGACGCATATCCGTCACCACCGGCGCCAGCAGATGGGGTATGCCTTCGTACACCGACATTTCCAACATTTTGGGGTCGATCATCAACAGGCGTACATCGCGCGCTTCGGCTTTGTACAGCAACGACAAAATCATCGCGTTAATACCGACTGACTTCCCGGAACCCGTGGTACCGGCTACCAACACGTGCGGCATCTTGGCCAAGTCGGCCACCACAGGATTGCCCACAATATCTTTGCCCAGGCCCATCGTCAGCATGGACTTGGCTTCGTTATAGACTTGGGAGCCCAAGATTTCCGAGAGTTTGATGCTTTGGCGCTTGGCATTGGGCAGTTCCAGCGCCATGTAGTTTTTCCCGGGAATGGTTTCCACCACCCGGATCGATACCAAGCTAAGAGAACGCGCCAAGTCTTTGGCCAGGCCCACGATTTGCGAGCCCTTCACGCCGGTAGCAGGCTCAATCTCATAACGGGTAATGACGGGGCCTGGCTGGGCCAGCACCACGCGCACCTCTACGCCAAAGTCCTTCAGCTTCTTTTCGATCATGCGGCTGGTCATTTCCAGCGTTTCAGGTGCCACGGTTTCCTGGCGCAACTGCGCTCCATCAAGCAAATCGACCTGTGGTAGTTTGCTATCCGGCATTTCAGTGAACAGCGGTTTTTGTCGCTCTTTCGCCACCCGCTCACTGCGCGGCAACTCCACGATGACGGGTTCAATCAGCATGGGCTTCGGGTGATGGATTTCCTCTTCTTTTCGCTCTTCCAAAACCACCTCTTCGCGCTCCCGTACAGCCTGCTGGCCCAGTTCGCGGTCTTGCGCAGCTTCAATTTTTTCGCGGCGGGACTCCATCAAACCGTCCAGCAACGAGCCGATACGCTCCGCCGCCCGGGACCAGGAAAAGCCAAACACCATCGCGGATCCCAGCACACCCGCAGCAATCGCAACCAAGCCCCCACCCGAAAAACCCAACCAACGCACGACCGACGGGCCAACGAGCTGCCCCAATGCGCCGCCACTGCTACCCGGCAACAGGGCTTCCAGACGATACAGCCGCGCCCACTCCAAAGAGGTGCTGGCACACAACAAAAGCATCAGGCCCACCACCACCAGCCAAGTGCTGCGCAGAACTGGTGCAACTCCTTGGGCGGCCGCACCCGTACTGCCGCGCAAGCGCCGCGCCAGCAATGACAACCAGATGCGCCATGCTGCGGCCAGACACCACCACACAGAGAAACCCAGTACGAAGTAACTGACGTCAGCCAACCACGCACCCAGACGGCCGACCTGGTTCTGCACAGCCATACCGGTACCGGATGTGGACCACGCAGGATCTTGCGGTGAATAGCTTAAAAGTGATATCAACCAGAGCATCAGAACGACAAAGCCCACGGCCAATCCGATTTCATTGACAAAGCGGGCGGCCCCGGAAGGCGAACCGGTCTTCTCAGGCGCAGAGGAATTCAAGGTATGGAGTGAATAGGTCATTTTGTTTGCCGGCGGGTCACCAGCAGCTACCAATAGGGTGGCGACTTAACGCGGCTGGGAACGACGCTCCAAAACACGCAAGCCACCGTCTTTCCGCGTTTGCACGAAACCCTGCTCTTCAAAGTCTTTCATGACGCGGCTCACCATCTCGCGGGATGCGCCCACCATCTTTGCCAGATCCAGGCGCGAAATTTTTTCACGAATCCATCGCTCGCCATTTTCGTCGGTTACCGCAGCATCCAGCAGCACATTCGCCACACGGCCGTACACACCCATCAAAGCCAAAGAAACAATTTTTTGATCCGCATTGCGCAAGCGTTGCACCAATCCGCGCATGACAGAGGCGGCTATCGCCACGTTCTCATTCACGCAACGCATGAAATCGTCGCGCCCCAACACCAGCACGTCCATTTGTGTGTCTGCAGTGACCGTGGCTGAATGGGCTTCATTGTCGATCAAGCTCATCTCACCTATGCAATCTCCGGCCTTGAGAGTCGCCACGATCACTTCGCGGGCCTTGTTGTCTGCCATAACGACATGTGCCCGCCCCGCGAGAATCAAAAAAAGGGAGTTGGAATTTTTTCCTTGTTCCACCACATTCGATCCACGCTTGATGCGTTGCTTGACAACATTGGCAGCCAAGGAATCCACCTGCCCGGGAGAAAGCATGGAAAACAGCGGCACCCTGCGTATCAATTCCTGGTTGCTCAGCATTGCCATACGTGCAGTCTCTCAACAATTAAAAGGCGATTTCTTACAATCATAGGGTTCGATACACCGCAGCCCCTTGATTCAACAAGAGTGGCCCCGAAATGTACACGGCTGGCCACTCGGCTTTCCGATCACAAAGGTTACAACATGTCTACTACCAAACACGCCAAGGTTTTGATCTTGGGATCAGGTCCTGCAGGGTACACCGCAGCGGTTTATGCCGCTCGCGCCAACCTCAACCCCGTTTTGATCACGGGTATGGCCCAGGGCGGGCAATTAATGACCACCACCGAAGTTGACAACTGGCCGGCAGATGTCCACGGAGTGCAAGGCCCCGAACTCATGCAACGCTTCTTGGAGCACGCCGAACGTTTCAAGACCGAAGTGGTGTTTGACCACATTGGCGCCGTGGACCTGTCCAAGCGCCCTTTTACCCTCACCGGTGACAGCGGCACTTATACCTGCGACTCGCTGATTATTTCCACTGGCGCCTCCGCCAAGTATCTGGGTCTGCCGTCCGAGACGGCCTTCATGGGTCGCGGCGTCTCCGGCTGCGCTACCTGCGACGGTTTTTTTTACCGCAACGAAATCTGTTGCGTAGTGGGTGGTGGCAATACAGCAGTGGAAGAGGCGCTGTATCTCTCCAATATTGCCGCCAAGGTGTACTTGGTGCACCGCCGCGAAAAATTCAAGGCCGAACCTATTCTGGTGGACAAGCTCATGGAGAAAGTCGCTGCGGGAAAAATTGAACTCAAAACCTTTCAAACACTGGACGAAGTGCTGGGTGACGCCTCCGGTGTGACAGGTATCCGTATCAAAAGTGTGCATGACGGCAGCACTGAAGACATTCCGCTCAAGGGATGCTTCATTGCTATCGGTCACTCGCCCAATACCGATATTTTCCAGGACCAACTAACGCTGGAGAACGGATACATCGTGACCCAAGGCGGGCTCAAGGGTTTTGCAACCCAAACCAGCATTCCTGGCGTATTTGCCGCAGGCGATGTGCAAGACCATGTGTACCGCCAGGCCATTACTAGCGCCGGGACTGGCTGCATGGCGGCTCTAGATGCACAACGCTTCTTGGAGCAGTAAAAATAGGCTGTTTGCGGCCTAGGGTCTTAAACGGCTATAATCCAAGGCTTTGCTGAGTTCGCCCCGTGAGGGGCTTGCCTTTTTGGCGCTCTGTGAGTTCCGCTAATTGCATTGGCGGGGGGTTACCGCCACCCTTTTTCATGGCGAGGTGAGGTTTGAGCGAGATTGGACGAGTTTGTTTTCAAACTTGGTTGATCGTCAGTAAAAACCGTTTATATCGGAGTGTCCACATGGCACGCGTATGTGAAGTAACGGGCAAAGGCCCAATGGTCGGAAACAATGTTTCCCACGCCAACAACAAAACCAAACGCCGGTTCTTGCCGAACCTGCAATACCGCCGCTTCTGGGTTGAGACTGAAAACCGCTGGGTGCGTCTGCGCATTTCCAACGCAGGTTTGCGTCTGATCGACAAAAACGGTATCGATTCTGTGCTCGCCGATCTGCGCGCACGTGGTCAAGCTTAAGGAGTAGAGCACCATGGCAACCAAAGGCGGACGCGAAAAAATCAAGCTGGAATCTACAGCTGGTACCGGTCACTTCTATACGACCGACAAGAACAAGAAAACCATGCCCGAGAAAATGCTGATCAAGAAATTTGATCCCGTTGCTCGCAAGCATGTGGACTACAAGGAAATGAAACTGAAGTAATTCAGAATCGTCTCATTGGTAAAGGCCCGCCGAGTGCGGGCTTTTTTACGTCTTGAATTCTCAAGGATTGATACGGGCGATTCTTTCGTAATTGTCAGTGAGGGCAAGGGTGCAAACCGCTTGCACGTAAAAAAGCCCGCTCAAGGCGGGCTTTCGCTATCAGCAAAGAAGTGCTCTAAGCGTGAGCAGCGCGCAGCTTGAGAGAGAACTCGCGCAATGCGGTAATGCCACTTTCTTCAGCGCGGTGACACCAAGCCTGAAGGTCCTTGGTCAGTTGTTCGCGGGAAACATGGGTGTTGAGCCACATCTGACGCAACTCTTCGCGCATCGTCACCATCTTGTCCAACACCGGCGAGACGGCGCGAGCTTGGGCAAGTTGGGGAGCAGCGGATGCTGGCACTTTTTCTTGGTCACGGTGCATCCAGCGCTTGGCAGCTTTAATCACTGCAGCATCGGCACTACGCGCCTTGACTGACTCAAACTCTTCGCGTGCCGCTTGACGAACACCATGGGCATACGCTGCCATGATTTCATAGCGGTTGGCAATCAGCGCCTCAAGAGTCTTCTCATCCGCCACAGGGCGAATATCGCCATAGGCAGCTTTGGGAGGAGTCTTTTTTACCTTGGCCAAACCAACGGCTTGCATGATGGTGATGTACATCCAGCCAATATCGAACTCGTAAGGCTTAACGGACAACTTGGCCGAAGTTGGGTAAGTGTGGTGGTTGTTGTGCAACTCTTCACCCGCAATGAGGATGCCCCAAGGCGAAATGTTGGTGGAAGCATCTGGAGCTTCGAAATTGCGGTATCCCCAATAGTGCGCCGCACCATTGATGATGCCAGCAGCGGTGATAGGCGTCCAAGCCATTTGCAGCGCCCAGACGGCCAGGCCTGCAGCACCAAACAGGTACAGGTCGACAATCATCATGAGCCCCACACCTTGCCAAGAGTATCTTGTGTAGAGATTGCGTTCAATCCAATCGTCCGGTGTACCGTGACCGAATCGGGCCATGGTTTCCTTGTTCTTGGACTCTGCACGATAAAGCTCCGCGCCTTGGAGTAGTACGGTTTTGATACCGTATACATGGGGGCTATGGGGATCTTCAGCCTGCTCGCATTTCGCGTGGTGCTTGCGGTGGATGGATGCCCATTCTTTTGTTACCTGCCCGGTGGTTAACCACAGCCAAAAACGGAAAAAATGCGATGCAATGGGGTGCAGATCGAGGGCGCGATGGGCTTGGTGGCGGTGCAGAAACACCGTCACGCTAATCATGGTGACGTGTGTCATGGCCAACGCAAACAACACGATTTGCCACCAAGCAATATTCCAGGCGCCATGGGCCAGCCACTCAATTGCCGCGTTCAGCACAGCCCAATCAGGTAACAACATAGTCAAATCTATCTCTCAACGAGGTTTGGATATTTATGAGGACAGGGCAACTCTTGCCCCACCAAACGCCAGATTTTAGATGCTTCAGTCTTTTTTGACCAGAAAATTAAATTTGAATTTAAAAAACATTAACTTTCGTCAATCAACTCACTTTTTTTGCCAAATAGCAGCAAAAAATCCATCCGTAGCATGCCGATGCGGCCACAAACGCAAGTAAAGCTGCCCATCCGCACCTCCAACGCACAAGCTTGGTGCGTTCTCAACCTTTATCCCGGCCAGTACTTCTCCTGCTGGCAAGGGGACAAAATCGGGATTGGCAGCGGCAAATGCCTCTGCAATGGCTTCATTTTCTTGCGGCAACACACTGCAGGTCGCGTAAACAAGGCGACCGCCGGACTTCACCATCCGCGCTGCGCTTTGCAGGATCGCGGCCTGCTTCACTGCCATTTCCTCTACAGCTTGGACGTTTTGACGCCATTTCAAGTCCGGGTTGCGTCGCAAAGTACCCATTCCAGTACACGGAGCGTCCACCAACACCCGATCGATCTTTCCAGACAAGCGCTTTACGCGGTCATCGCGTTCATGGGCAATAGCGGCAGGGTGCACATTGGACAGGCCGCTGCGCGCCATGCGAGGCTTGAAGGAATCCAGACGGTGCGCGGAGGTATCGAACGCGTAGAGGCGACCCGTGCTACGCATAGAAGCACCGATGGCCAGCGTTTTGCCGCCAGCTCCGGCGCAAAAATCCACCACCATCTCGCCGCGCTTGGCGTCCAGCAGCATGGCCAACAACTGAGAACCCTCGTCCTGCACCTCAAAATCACCGCGCACAAAGGCCTCGTTTTTGTTCAGCGCAGGTTTGCCCGCTATGCGCAAGCCCCAAGGCGAGTAAGGCGTTGGCACCGCTTTAATGCCAGCCTGCTGTAGCTCTTTTTGCACATCGGCACGCTTGGCCTTGAAGGTGTTGACCCGCAAATCCAGTCCCGCGCCCAAGTTCAGGTGTTCGACCAAGGGCCAGAATTCCTCGCCCAACTGGTCCTTGAGCGGCTGCACCAGCCACTCGGGCAGATTGTGGCGGTGGCGTTCCATCAGATCTTCCGGCTTGACGGCCTCGCACTGGTCCAGCCAGTTTTTCTCCTGATCGGTCAGCGCGCTGCGCAGAAAGTCGCCGGGGCCGTAGAAGCCCAAAATCGCCATGCGGCGTTCTTTGGGGCCGCTGCCGCTTGGGGCCAGGTGGTCAAACAGCAACTTTTTGCGCAGCACGGTGTAAGCCGTTTCGGCCAGGGTGGCTCGCTCGCGCGGGCCCAGGCCGCGGTTGTCACGGAAGAAACGCGAGACGATGGCGTCCGCAGGGTGGTCAAATTTAAGGACGAGCCGGACCAATTCGGAACAGGCGTCAAGCAGGGCTTTTGGATGCATAGCCTAGGATTGTCCCATGAGCGATGAAAACCTACCCCCTTTAGTTCCCACCCCTACCGGCCGTTACCGCCACTACAAGGGCATGGAATACCAGGTGCTGGACACCGTGCGGCACAGCGAAACGCTGGAACCGATGACCCTGTACCGCGCGCTGTATGGCGAACGCGGCCTGTGGGTTCGGCCCGCCGCCATGTTTCTAGAGACGGTAGTAATTGATGGTGTGGCCCAGCCACGCTTCACCCGGATTGGAGACTAAATTGACCTCTAACCCCGGTGGAGTATGCGCAAGCAGCTCCTACTTCGATAGCAAATTACGCAGCGCCTGAGGGTAAATCCGGTGCTCCTGCGTGAGCACGCGGGCCGCCAAGGTGTCGGCATCGTCATCGGGCAGCACAGGCACCACGGCCTGCTGCAAGATAGGGCCGTGGTCCAGCTCCGCAGTGACCAGGTGCACAGTGGCGCCGGCGAACTTGCAGCCCGCCTCAATCGCGCGCTGGTGCGTGTGCAGGCCCGGGAATGCGGGCAAGAGAGAGGGGTGAATATTGGTCAGGCGGCCCGCGTAATGCGCGGCAAAGCCCGGCGTGAGGATGCGCATGAAACCAGCCAGCACCACCAGCACCGGGGCATCGGGCGTGTCGTAGTGATCAATCTTCGCCATCAACGCGGTATCAAAGGCTTCACGACTCTCAAAGGCTTTGTGGTCCAGCACGGCAGTGGCTATGCCCTGCTCCTTGGCAAACGCCAGCCCGCCAGCGGTAGCTTTGTTGCTCATCACAGCGGCAATTCGGGCGCCAAATTTGCGTTCCCAGTCCTCACGTTGGGCTGCACGCACAATGGCGGCCATGTTGGAGCCGCCACCTGAGATCAAAATGACGATGTTTTTCATAACTGGCTGAATTATGACCACCCCCGTTCTCTTGACCCCTGTAGAAGCCCGCGTGCTGTCCACCCTGATGGAAAAAGCACGCACCGTGCCCGACAGCTACCCTCTCACCTTGAACAGCCTGCTGTTGGGCTGCAACCAGAAAACCAGCCGCGAGCCGCTGATGGAGCTGACCGAAGCCGAGGTCAGCAGCGCGGTGGACACGCTGCGCGAAGCCGGCTTGGTGCACGAGACCACCGGCGGGCGCACTACCAAGTTCACCCACAACGCCCAGCGCGGCATTGGCGTGCCTGAGCAAAGCGCGGTGCTGCTGGGTCTGCTGATGCTGCGCGGCCCGCAAACCGCGGCCGAGCTGCGCCTGAACGCCGAACGCTGGTACCGTTTTGCCGACACCTCGTCGGTCGAAGGTTTTCTGGATGAGTTGCAAGAGCGCAGCGAAGAAAAAGGCGGCCCGCTGGTCATCAAGCTGGACCGCGCACCCGGCGCGCGCGAGCAGCGCTGGGCCCACCTGCTGTGCGGCCAGGTGGACGCTAGCGCCGCCGTGGCCAGCCGCATGGCCGCCCCTGGCAACGCGGACCTGCAAGCGCGTGTAACGCAGCTGGAAACAGAGCTTGCTGATTTGCGAACCACGGTGCAAAAGCTGTGCGCCGAGCTCGGCATGTCACAACCCGGACAACAATAAACGAACGACCGTGCTAAAAATCACGGATTAACGGCTTTGGACCGATCAACCGGAGACTTTCCCCATGGATTTGGCATTCACCCCCGAAGAGCAGGCCTTCCGCGAAGAGATTCGCGCCTGGGTCCGCGCGAACCTTCCCGATGACCTGGCGCACAAGGTACACAACGCGCTGGAGCTGACGCGCGACGATATGGAACGCTGGGCCAAGATTTTGGGCAAAAAAGGCTGGCTGGGTTTTGGCTGGGCCAAGGAATTTGGCGGCCCGGGCTGGACTGCGGTGCAAAAACACTTGTTCGAAGAAGAGTGCGCGCTGGCCGGCGCGCCCCGCATCGTGCCCTTTGGCCCGGTGATGGTGGCCCCGGTCATCATGGCCTTTGGCACGCCCGAGCAACAGCAACGCTTTTTGCCCGGCATTGCCAGCGGTGAGGTGTGGTGGAGCCAAGGCTACAGCGAGCCGGGTTCGGGCTCCGACCTGGCCTCCGTCAAAACCCGCGCCGAGCGCCAAGGCAACAAATACATCGTCAACGGCCAAAAGACCTGGACCACGCTAGGCCAATATGGCGAGTGGATCTTCTGCCTGGTGCGCACCAGCACCGAGGGCAAGCCGCAAACCGGCATCTCCTTCCTGTTGATCGACATGAAGAGCCCCGGCGTCACCGTGCGCCCCATCATCATGCTCGACGGTGGTCACGAGGTGAACGAGGTGTTCTTCGACAACGTGGAAGTGCCGGCCGAGAACCTGATTGGCGAAGAAAACAAAGGCTGGACCTACGCCAAACATTTGCTGAGCCACGAGCGCACCAACATTGCCGACGTGAACCGCAGCAAGCGCGAACTGGAGCGCTTGAAACGCATTGCCAAACGCGAAGGCGTGTGGGACGACCTGCGTTTCCGCGACGAAATTGCCAAGCTGGAAGTGGACGTGGTGGCGCTGGAGATGCTGGTGTTGCGCGTGCTATCCGCCGAGAAGAGCGGCAAGAACTCGCTGGACATTGCCGGCCTCCTGAAAATTCGTGGCAGCGAGATACAGCAACGCTACAGCGAACTCATGATGCTGGCCGCCGGCCCCTTTGCCCTGCCTTTGATTCCCGAAGCCATGGAAGCCGGTTGGCAGGGTAACTTCCCCGGCGGCGAAGTGGGCAACGCGCCTTTGGCCTCCACCTACTTCAACCTGCGCAAGACCACCATCTACGGTGGCAGCAATGAAGTGCAACGCAACATCGTGTCCCAGGTTGTCTTGGGCTAAGAGGAGAAGAATATGGATTTTGATTTTTCTGACGACCAGGAACAACTGCGCGACGCCGTTCGCAAATACGTGGACAAGGGCTACACCTTTGAACGCCGCCGCGCGGCAGAGAAGGCTGGCGGCTTTGACCGCGCCGCCTATACCGAACTGGCCGAACTGGGCTTGACCGGCCTGTATGTGCCCGAGGCCGATGGCGGCATGGGTATGGGCCCGATTGAAGGCATGGTGGTGATGGAAGAGCTGGGCCGCGGCATCGTGCTGGAGCCGCTGGCCCAGGCGCTGATCGCAGGTGCCGTGATTGCTGGATACGCCGATGCCACCACCAAGGCCGCCTGGCTGCCCGGCATTGCCGACGGCAGCAAATTGGTAGTGCTGGCCTACCAGGAACGCAGCAGCCGCTACGCGTTGGACGCAGGTGACGCCAAAGCCCACCAGGCCCCTGGTGGTTACGTGCTGAACGCCACCAAAAGCATCGTGGCCGCAGGTGACCAGGCTGATGCCTACCTCGTCTCGGCCAAAGTCAACAGCGTGCTGGGCCTGTTCCTTGTTGAGCGCGAATCGGCCGGTGTGAGTACCCGCGGCTACGGCACACAAGACGGCAGCCGCGCAGCGGAAGTCTCGTTCAAGAACGCACCCGCCACCCTCATCACCACGCAAGGCCTGGCCGCGCTGGAGCATGCGGTGGACATCGGCATTGCCGCCACCTGCGCAGAGGCCGTGGGTGTCATGGACAAGACCGTGGCGATTACCGCCGAATACATGAACACACGCAAGCAGTTTGGCGTCGCCATCAGCAGCTTCCAGGCACTGCGCCACCGCGCAGCTGACATGAAGATGCAACTGGAACTGGCCCGCAGCATGAGCTTTTATGCCAGCCTCAAACTCAATGCCCCCGCACCCGAGCGCCGCGCGGCACTAGCCCGCGCGAAGTACCAGTTGGGCCAGAGCATGCGTTATGTGGGCCAGCAGGCTGTGCAACTGCATGGCGGCATTGGCGTGACAGACGAATACATCGTCAGCCACTACTTCAAAAAACTCACGCAGCTGGAAATGAGCTTTGGCGATAGCCTGCACCACTTGGGCGAAGTATCGGCCCGCATGCAGGACACGGCTGGCGTGTTTGCGTGAACGGCGCAAGCTGATCCGGCACAAGAAGCATGGCGGCCTACATCCAATGCGTGGCCAAGCGCATGCGCGGCGGCTACAAACATGAACACATCGACGTCCTGTGGTGGGTCAAGGTGGTGGACGGCAAGCCCACCAGCGACACCGGCTTTTCCACCCACGCGCATTTGATCGAGTACGTCCAATCCACCGGCCCCCAGGCCCTGTGGTGCCCCGGCGCCAAACCGGGCCAGCCCGGCGCCTGGGTCGGCGTCCAAACCCTGGGCCGAAAAAAATACCTGCAGGCCTACCGCGATGGACGCCCTACCGAGGACTTGCTGGCGCTGCCGGACAAGTAAGCCCGGCGTCGCCGATGCGCTTACCCAGGACCCAACGCTCATGCGTTTTCTGCCCGAACGCTGCGGCAGGAGCTTCACGGCGCAGTGCGAACCCGCGCTTCTCCCAAAACCGCAGGCCTGCTGTGTTGACTTTCAGGACGGCAAGTTCGATCTCGGAGCAACTGTCCACGGACAGAATGTGTGCCTCGAGCTTATTCAACGCCAACGCTCCTAAGCCGCTCCGTCGATACTGTGGAACGATCAACATCAGGCCGATGAACCAGATGTTCGGCTTCGGGTAACCGCACAGACCTTCGATGATGCCGACAGGTAAACCATGCGCGGGCTCAATGGCAAAGATGCGCTTTGCCTCAGCTGGGAAACCAGCGGGCACCTCGTCAAACTCCAACTGCGCGACGTCTGGGGCGAATGGTTGCCCGTCTTGCAAGAGTGCGTAGTCTGCACATGCATCGAACACCGACTGCAGAAGCCTGCTATCTGAACGAGTGAGAAGACGAAGCATGCGGGCAAAGAATGTGTTTTGCGATGCCTAGCGTGGAGTTCAGCGGCCTTGCGCGGCCGTATGTGCGGGGTCCGCTGGAACGTAGGGTTCGGCACCAGCGCTACTTGAAAACATCAGCTTCTCCCTGTTGTGCAAAAACTTCACCAGGAGTGAATTTTCCATCCTTGATTTTGTAGGCGAAGTCAGTAGTGTCCGGTTAAAAAGTGAACAAATTCAACTGGTTAGCGCTGTTCGTTGTTTCTGGGATAACCACATCGGGCCGCAAGGCGCATGAAATATGGGTTTTCTCGAAAACCGACACCGAAAGAATCTGTAGCAATGTGTAGAGCGAGGCATCCAAGTGAAGCTCCTTCTTGACGATGGCAATGAGCACGTAAGTGGACACAGCGCACCAGATTTGCGTCTTCACAGCGTTCTCGCTCGTGCCCAGAAACCGCTTGATCCGCAAGTGCTGCTTGATCCACTTGAAGAACAATTCCACCTGCCAGCGATTCTTGTACAGGGCGGCAATGGTCAGCGGCGGCAGGGTTGTGTTGTTGGTCAGAAATACCAGCGTCTTGCCCGACTCGGGATCCTTGAATCGAATGCGGCGCAAGTGCTCGGGATAGTCCTTGGAGATGTAGAAACCGTTGAGCGCAATGCTCTGATCGCAGATCACTCCAGTATCCCGATCGGTCGGTGCCGAGTACACCCTTCGTGCATCCATGCCGCGCTTGGCGCGGGTAACAAAGAAGGCCCCGGCCTGATGCATTTTGTACAGCCGAGCGAAATCCAGATAGCCACGATCCATCACGTAGAAGGCACCCGCCTCGACAGGCAGAATGTCCAGTACGTTGACCTCGTGCATCTTGCCGTCGCTGATGTGGATGAAAGCGGGAATGGAGCCACGCAGGTCCAGCAACGTATGCATCTTCACCGCCGCTTTGGTCGTGCGAAACGGCGCCCACTCGAATAGGCTCAGGCACAAGTCGATGGTGATCGCGTCCAGCGCGTAGACGGTGGCATCCAGATCGATATTCAGAGCGTCTTTGGCATACAGGCTTCTGGCACGCTGTATCAGGCGCATCGCCAGCGCGTGATAGATGCGCCAGTCGCGAAGGTTCAATGAATCGGACAGCGTAGAACGCGCTGGCACACCCTTCATTCCCATGTGGAACAACTTGGCCTGGTTGGCAGTCAGACAAACCTCGATGTCGCGCAGAGATTCGCGCCAGGTCAGTTGTGCAAAAGCCATTACGCGAAACAGGTCGGCGCAACTCAAGGT
>REAW01000034.1 GCA_004293725.1 Curvibacter sp. | reverse complement strand
ATGACGGCCAGCAAGATGGGCTCGATAGACGCTGACAGGCCTTTGATGCTGTAGTCGGTGTCGCGTTCGTACATAGCGGCGATTTCAAACAGCAGGTTGTCCAGCTCACCGGTTTCCTCGCCGACATTGATCATCTGGAGCACGACGGGTGTGAACACGCCGGTGGCTGCCGCGCAGCGTGAGATGCTTTCGCCGCGCTCAATGCCATCGCGCATCTGTTCGATGCGGCTGCCGATGAAGGCGTTGTCCACCGTCTGGGCGACCACCGTAAGTGCCTGCACCAGGGGCACGCCACTTTGGCTGGACAGTGCAAAGCTGCGGGCAAAACGGGCCAGCGTGGCTTTGAGGATGATATCGCCCACGATAGGTAATTTGAGTTTGCGAGAGTCCCAGCGGTAGCGCCCCTCGGGCGTGCGCAGGTACGCCCGCACACCCACCACTGCGACCGCCACCAGCACCATCAAGAGTGGCCACCAAGTGATCATCCAACCAGAAAACGCGAGCAAACCGCGTGTGATGAGCGGAAGCTGGGTGTTGAAACCAGCAAACACCTTGGCGAACACGGGAATCACAAAGATATTCAGGATCACGATGGCGATTACCATGGCAATCATCACGAACATCGGGTAACGCATGGCCTGTTTGATCCGCTCGCGCACATCGCGCTCAAACTCCATGTGTTCTGTAAGCCGCAAGAAAACCTCGGTCAACCGGCCAGTCATTTCGCCCACGCGAATCATGGAGATATAGAAGCCGCCAAACAGGGCCCCGTGGCGCGCCAGCGCTGCGGACAGCTCGCGCCCTTGGTCCAGGCTGGAGCGAATGTCTTTGAGCATATCCACCATGGCGGGCTTCGTGGCAGAGGCCTCAAGCCCGGCAAGGGCGCGCAGGATGGGCACACCGGCCTTGTTCAGGGTGTACATCTGGCGCGAGAAGATCAACAGGTCTTCCACCACCACGGGCTTGCGGTTCAGCCACTCCAGCACAGAGCCCGTGGGTTTTTCTTCCTTCACTTCTGCCAACGCAATGTGCACGGGCGAAACGCCGATGGACCGAAGCTGGTCCGCCACACCTCCTTCGGTCATGGCTTCGATCTGGCCATTGACGGCCTCACCCCGCTTGTTGCGGCCACGCCAGCTATAGACAGCCATGCTTAGCTGCCTTGGGTTGTTTCGTCGTCGTCTGCGTCGAAGCCGATGCGCAAGGCTTCGGCCAGTGATGTGCGGCCCTGGCGCACCAGTTCTAGAGCATGGTGGGCCATGGTGTGACCTTTCATGCGTTCCCGCGCCGTGCGCATGAAGCTGGCGGGATCTGAATGAGAAGCCGCATGGGTCAACACCGCGTCCATTTCCAGAAGCTCGTAGACCCCTTGGCGACCTGCATAGCCTGTCCCATTGCAATGCGAGCACCCCAAGCCCCGCTTGGGCGAGAGTGTTTGCCCCGGCGCCAGCATGGCGTCGAGCCAAGACTGTTCTTGCGGAGTGGGCGTATGCGGCGCAGAACATTCTGGACAATTGATACGGACGAGACGTTGCGCAATCACCGCCTGCAGGCTGGTAGCCACCATGAAAGGCGGCACACCCATATCCAGCAAGCGAAAGGGTGTGCTGATCGCATCACGCGTGTGCAGGGTTGACAGCACCAAGTGCCCGGTAATGGCTGCGCGCAAGCCAATTTCCGCTGTCTCGGCATCACGCATTTCGCCGACCAAAATCACATCAGGATCTTGACGCAGGCATGCACGCAGCACCCGGGCGAATGTCAATTCAATCTTGTCATTCACCTGAACCTGGGTGATGGCGGCTAGACGGTATTCGACCGGGTCTTCCACGGTAATGACTTTGAGCTCTGCGGCGTTGATCTCAGCCAGCGCAGCGTACAAGGTGGTGGTTTTGCCAGAGCCCGTGGGCCCCGTCACTAACACCATGCCCGATGTGCGGGCCAGCACCTCGCGAAAGCGCTTGAGCATGCCCGGTGGCATGCCTATGCTGTCGAGCCGCCGCATACCGGCGCCCTGGTTCAGCAAACGCATCACCGCAGATTCGCCATACGTGGTCGGCAAGGTCGAAAGGCGCACATCGATGGTGTTGTCCTTGATGCGCACGCTGAACCGGCCATCTTGCGGAAGGCGTTTTTCCGATATATCCAACCCCGCCATGAGCTTGAGGCGTTGGGCCAAGGCACCGCCAATGCGCTTGTCGGCCTGGGTTTGGGTTTGCAGCACCCCATCCACCCGTACGCGGATTTGCAAAAACCCTTCTTGCGGTTCAATGTGCACATCGGAGGCACCAACCTGCATGGCGTCTTCAAACAAGGACTGGAGCAGTCGCACCACGGGTGCGCCTTCCGTGCCAACGGTGGCGGTAAGCTCGCCAAAGTCCACCGCGTCACCGAGGTCTTTTTCCAGCGCACGGGCCAAGCCACTGATTTCTTCGGTGCGGCGGTACAGTCGGTCAAAGGCCAGCGCCAACTGACTTTCAGGTACTGCAGCAATGCCGATGTTGCGTTTGAGCAAACGGGTCAGTTCGTCGTAGGCCACCAGGTCCAACGGGTCTGCCAGTGCCACCAACAGCGTGTCGCCCTTGTCCTCTAAAACCAAGGCACGAAACCGCCGTGCAGCCGACTCGGATAGCAGCCGGACGACGTCGGCGCGGAACGGAAACGTTTTAAGGTTGACAAACGGAATGCGTAACTGGCGGGCTAGACCGTTGGCCAACAGCTCTTCGGTGATGACACCGGTCTCAATCAGCAATCGCCCCACTTTTTTGCCGGTGGTGCGTTGCAGTTCAAGGGTTTGCTGGAGTTGCTCTTGGGAAATCAGGCGCTGCTGCACCAGCACATCGCCTAGCCGCAGTTTTTCAGGTCGACCGGAGGGCGGGCGCGGGCCCTCGGTCGCACCGGGCGTTGCCGTTGCCATGTTCATGCGCTATTCCTTTTGCGGTTTGCAAAAATAATAGCACGCAAGCGCGTCAGATGGTGGCGCGCGCTCCAGATGGGGCAGGAGCACCGGGTGCCGTGGCCGGGCTCAGGGTGTTACCGTCCAACCTTACTTGCGCCCCCACCGCAACCGGGCTGCTTTGCTCAATGCGGCGCAACGATCCATCCTCCATACGCACGGCCACTTCGTAAACGGTTTCTTTTTTCATGTTCTTCTCTACCGCGTTGCCGGCAAAGCCGCCGCCCAGAATGCCAGCAATAGTTGCCAAAGTCTTTCCGTCACCCCCGCCCACCTGGTTGCCCAACACTCCGCCCAGCACGGCGCCTATGGCAGCGCCCGCGCCGCTGGGAGCAACTTCGCGCTGAACCGGCGTGACGGCTTCTACCGTGCCGCAGCTGGCACAGAGCACTTTGGGAGTGGGCTGGGGCCCCATTGCCACCGAGCCCCAGGATTGGTCTTTGCCGGGCAAGCTGTCGTCGACTGCAGGCTCTACGGCTGGGGGAATGGGTTTTGCTACATTTTTTGTAGCTGTTTGCGCATATTTTGCGGGCGCTGGAGCCGTTTTTTGCTCCTTGCCGGGTACATAGGCGGTTGGCTTGACTGGTGCGACCTCCACCAGAGGCAACGCGGACGCTGGTACCGCTGCTGCCACGGTGGCAGCCGGGGTTAGCACGGTGGCGGGCGCCGCGTCATCCGCGTTGCGGTGGTTGACCTGCACCAGCACGGCACCCAGCGCCAGCGAAGTTGCACCCAAGGCGCCAACTGCGGCCCACAAGTAACGGTTGGCAGTAAAACTGGGAGCGGGTACCGCTCCGGGGCTGGACATGGCAATGTTCATCAATCTCTCCTTCGGGCAAGAACGGGATCGTTCTTTCACACCTTGGTGGCCTTACAACGAGCAGGCTTTCTCAAAGGAAGACAGAACCGCCCTCGCACGGTCGGCAGATTTGTAACGCGGGGTAAAGCAACATGTCGGGCTCACAGAGCCCGACGCAACCTTACAAATTGGGCGCTAGCAATCGCTGCAACTCCACTTGGTCCAGTTGGCGGCGTTGTGCGAGATCCTGCAGTTGGTCTTCGGCGATCTTGCCGACATTGAAATAGGTAGCGTCTGGATGGCCTATATAGAAGCCACTGACGCTGGCAGCCGGCGTCATAGCCAGGCTTTCGGTCACCGCCATGCCAATTTCTTCGCACTGTAGCAGCGTAAACATGTCTTTTTTGACGCTGTGGTCCGGGCAGGCTGGGTAGCCGGGGGCTGGACGAATCCCCTTGTACTCTTCTGCAATCAAGCTTTCTGTACTCAGCGCTTCGTCAGACGCGTAGCCCCACAGGTCGGTACGCACGCGGTGGTGCAGCGCTTCGGCAAAGGCCTCTGCCAGGCGGTCTGCAATCGACTTGAGCATGATGGCGGAGTAGTCGTCCAAGTCATCCAGGAAGTACTTCTCCTTTTTGTCCACCCCAATACCGGCGGTCACGGCGAACAGACCCGCATAGTCCGCCTTCACCCCTTTGGGGGCCACTAAGTCGGCCAGGCAGCGGCTGGGGCGCATCACACCATCAATCTCCTGCTTCTCGGTTTGTTGGCGCAGGCCGTACCATGTCATGGCGACCTCTGTGCGCGATTCATCGGTGTAGAACTCGATGTCATCGTCGTTCACCGTATTGGCCGGGTACAGCGCAACTACCGCATTGGCGGTGAGCCAGCGGCCTTCAATCAGGCGTTTGAGCATGCGCTGACCGTCGGCATACACCCGCACCGCCTCGGTCCCCACCACCTCGTCTTTGAGGATGGCAGGAAAGGGACCGGCGAGGTCCCATGTCTGGAAGAACGGGCCCCAATCAATGTATTTCGCCAACTCGCCCAGGTCAAAGTTCTTGAAGACGCGGCGCCCAATGAACTTCGGAGCGGTGGGCTGGTGCGCAGCCCAGTCGATCGGTGTCTTGTTGGCACGCGCCTTGGCCAATGGCCACAGGGGCGTCTGTTTTTTGTTGGCGTGCTGGTGGCGCACTTTGTCGTAGTCGGTGTTCAGTTCGTCGATGTACTTGGCGGCCTGCTCACTCAGCAGGCTTTGGGCCACACTGACGCTGCGCGAGGCATCGGGCACGTAGACCACCGGCCCCTCGTAATGGGGAGAAATTTTGACTGCCGTGTGCACCCGGCTGCAGGTGGCGCCACCAATGAGTAAAGGGATTTTTTTGTTGCGGAAATAATCGTCCTTCTGCATCTCGCCCGCTACGTACTGCATCTCTTCCAGGCTGGGTGTAATCAGGCCAGACAGGCCAATGATGTCAGCCCCTTCCAGCTTGGCGCGTGCCAGAATCTCGTGGCAAGGCACCATCACGCCCATATTCACCACATCAAAGTTGTTGCATTGCAAGACAACAGTGACGATGTTTTTGCCAATGTCGTGCACATCCCCCTTCACGGTGGCAATCACGATCTTGCCCTTGGCCTTGGCTTCGCCACCGGCTTCCACCATGGCCAGTTTTTCGGCCTCGATATACGGCAGCAAATGCGCCACGGCGCTCTTCATCACGCGGGCACTCTTCACCACCTGGGGCAGGAACATCTTGCCTTGGCCGAACAGGTCGCCCACGACGTTCATACCGTCCATGAGCGGCCCTTCGATCACGTGCAGCGGGCGGCCGCCTTTCGCCAGCACGTCTTGGTAGGCCTCTTCGGTGTCTTCGGTAATAAAGTCGGTGATGCCATGCACCAGCGCGTGGCTCAGGCGCGCTTGCACGGACGCAGGGGCCTCGGCAGTACCACGCCACTCCAGTTTCTTGCTTTCATCCTTCGCACCGCTCTTGGCAGAGTCGGCAATCTCGACCAGTCGCTCGCCCGCGTCTTCGCGGCGGTTCAGCACCACGTCTTCCACGCGCTCGCGCAACGCGGGCTCCAAATCGTCATACACGCCCACCATGCCGGCATTCACAATGCCCATGTCCATACCTGCCTGGATGGCGTGATACAGAAACACGGTGTGGATAGCCTCGCGCACCGGGTCGTTGCCGCGGAAGCTGAAGGACACATTGCTCACGCCGCCTGACACCTTGGCGCCAGGCAGGTTCTGCTTGATCCAGCGCGTGGCGTTGATGAAGTCTACGGCGTAGTTGTTGTGTTCTTCGATGCCGGTTGCAATGGCGAAGATGTTGGGGTCAAAAATGATGTCCTCTGGCGGGAAGTCCACCTCATCCACCAAAACGCGGTACGCGCGCTCGCAAATTTCCACCTTGCGCTCGTAGGTATCTGCCTGGCCCTTTTCGTCAAACGCCATCACCACTGCTGCAGCACCATAACGGCGCAACAGCTTGGCTTGGTGTTTGAAGGCATCCACGCCTTCTTTCATGCTGATGGAATTCACCACTGCCTTGCCCTGCACGCAACGCAGGCCAGCCTCGATCACGCTCCATTTGGAACTGTCGATCATGATGGGTACGCGCGAGATATCGGGCTCAGAGGCAATCAGGTTCAAAAAGCGAACCATGGCGGCCTGGCTGTCCAGCATGGCCTCGTCCATGTTGATGTCGATGATCTGCGCACCGTTCTCAACCTGCTGGCGCGCCACGGCCAATGCCTCTTCAAACTGCCCGTTCAAAATCATGCGGGCAAAGGCCTTGGAACCGGTGACATTCGTACGCTCGCCTACGTTGACGAACAATGAGTTGGCGTCGACCAGGATGGGCTCCAGGCCAGACAACATCATGGGGGGCGTAGAAACTAAGGGCTTTGGCACGGCTCACCTCGCAAAAAATAGAGGAGAGCGCAGTTGAGACTCAAGCCTGGCAGAGCAGTCACAGTGGACAGGTCTGTTGCAGCGCTCCTTGAGTTACCATCATTTTAATTCACAAACATCCACCATTTGCCTGCGCCGGAGTTTCCAATGACACAGCATTCCCAGGCCCCCAGCTCTGCCAACGGCGACGCGCAATGGGATGATGGCCCTACCGGAGAAATTTTGGCCGCAAGGTTGTTGGTGGCTCCCGCTGCCTTAACGCAGTTGACGGGTGAAGAAGCGCGCGTGGTGGTCAGCTACATGGAACCGGCACATTTTTCTGCTGGCACCTGCTTTATCCGTGAGGGCGACGCGGCCGACACTGGGTACATGGCGCTGATCATCCAAGGCGAGGTCGTGGTGGAGAACATTATTGTCAGCCGTACAGCCCCTGAAACCACCGCCGTTTTGGGGCCCGGCAGCTTGGTTGGTGAAGTTGGTTTGCTGGACAGTGGTCCGCGTTCGGCTTCCTGCACAGCGGGGACCGAACTGTTTTGCGCCATCCTGACCCGGTCCGCACTGCAGTCACTGGTGAGAGAACAACCCGCCATTGGCGCCAAACTACTCATGGCCGTGTCAGCCCGCATTGCGGTGCGTTTGCGCGACACGGTGCGTAAACTGCGTATCTATGCCAAGTTGGCCCAAACCATGCAAACGGAAATCAACAAGATGATGTAGGCAACGGTGGCAACCAGGCCCACACCACCAATGTCACAGTGATTCCCACAGGCCGCTGCGCTGGGATGCAAACAAGGCGTCGATGATGCGCATATTCTGGATGGCATCGTCCACCCCGTAGGGCAAAGGCGCCTTGCCCCGAATCGCCAGTGAAAAGGCGTCCCCTTGCAGGCTGTATTGATCGCTTGCCGTGATGATGTGGCTTACTGCTGATCCGCCACCCACGGCTTTGCCGTCGTCCAGAAAAATACGGGTTTCCTGGTTAGGCGGTGCGTTGAACGGAATCTCGATCTCTACCCGCTTGTCGGTTCCGATGACCTGTACACGCTGGTAGGGCGCAGCTTGCATGGACACCGTGAAATCCAACCGCCTGCCGTTGCCAAAATCCAGCAAGGCGCTAAAGGTGCGGTCGACGCCGAAGTCCGGGTCCACGTCTGCCAGCGCCATGACGCGCACTGGTTCGGCGCCAAACAAGAAGCGCCCGGCCACGATGGGGTAGCAGCCGATGTCCATGAGCGCCCCGCCCCCTTTTGTTGCGTCATTGCGAATGTTGCCGGCATTGCGGTTGAAGTAGGAAAACCATACTTGCACTGCCCGCAGCTCCCCTAAAGCGCCGCTCTGCACCAACTCACGCGTGCGCAGCCATTGCGGGTGAAAACGCACCATGAAGGCTTCCATGATGTGGACCTTGTCGGCCACTTCACGCAACTGGGCGGCCTCATTTGCGGTCAGCGCAATGGGTTTCTCACACAACACATGCTTGCCTAGCCGCGCTGCAGCCAAGGTCAAGGGCACATGGAAGTCGTTGGGCAGGGGGTTGTACAGGGCCTCAATGCTGGGGTCGGCCAAAAGCTCTTCGTAAGATCCATACGCCTTGGGGATGCCAAGCTTGTCTGCCGATGTCTGCGCGTGTGCGAGTGAACGAGAGGCGATGGCCTGCACATCACACCATTGGCTGCGCATCAGAGCCGGAATGACTTTTTCAATGCCAATCTTGGCAGTGCTAAGAACGCCCCACGTGACTTTTTTCATCTCAAGCGGCCTCTTTGTAAAAGTAGTTGCGCTGCACGCGGCGTGCTGCAATCGGATGCACTGCGTGCGCAATCGCGCCAATATGGTCGGGCGTGGTCCCGCAGCAACCGCCCACGATGTTGACCAAGCCTTCCGCAGCGAACTCGCGCACCAGACGGCTGGTTACGTCGGGAGTTTCGTCAAACCCAGTGTCGCTCATGGGGTTGGGTAGCCCGGCATTCGGATAGCAGCTGATAAAGGTATCCGGTGCCACTTTGTTGAGCTCCTGAATGTAGGGGCGCATCAGAGCCGCACCCAATGCGCAGTTCAGTCCAATCGCCAATGGCTGTGCGTGGCGCACGCTGTGCCAAAAGGCGGTCACGGTCTGCCCGCTCAAAATTCGGCCAGAGGCATCGGTCACCGTACCGCTGATGATGATGGGCAGTCGCTCGCCGCTGGCTTCAAAGTATTCGTCCACCGCAAACAAGGCGGCCTTGGCATTGAGTGTGTCGAAAATGGTTTCTACCAGGATGACATCGCTACCGCCTTCCACCAACGCCTTGGTTTGGTCGTAATAGGCTGCGCGCAATTCCTCGAACGTGACGTTGCGCGCCCCAGGATCGTTCACATCGGGACTTATGCTCGCGGTTTTAGGCGTTGGCCCAAGGGCGCCAGCGACGAACCGGGGTTTGTCAGGCGTGCTGTACTTGTCACAGGCGGCACGGGCCAGCTTGGCCGATAGCAAATTCATCTCAACGGCCAAGTCCGCCATGTCGTAGTCGGCTTGGGCGACCGTGGTTGCGCCAAAGGTATTGGTTTCAATCAGGTCGGCACCTGCGGCCAAGTAGCGCTCGTGAATGTCGCTGATGACGTCCGGACGCGTCAGACTCAACAATTCGTTGTTGCCTTTGACGTCTTTGGGGAAGTGGGTGAATCGATCTCCCTGGCTCCCTGGGCCGGTGTAGCCGTCGCCCCGGTACTGCGCCTCGCCCAGCTTGAAGCGCTGGATCATGGTGCCCATGGCGCCATCGAGGATGGCTATGCGTTTTTCAAGGATGCCTGGCAGGGCTTGCGCGCGGGTGTAGGTGATGGGCTTCATTTGGCAACTCACTGTATGGATTTCATCAAGTGAGCGCGGTTGGGGTCCCCAAGCCTGACCAGGTCAGCCAAGTGGCAGACCCCGGCTGCAGCGCCCCTTGGGTGGTGAGATTTTATGCGACAAGCGCCAAAGGGGCACCCGGTGTGGACTTGCACCCGACAGCCGAAATCCCTAAGTCACGCCATCACTTGCCCGACAATAGTGGCTGCGCGGTTCTAAGGCCACAGGCTTTCGCACAGTTATTTTCGTATGTTTTCTGCCTCTAGCCTCCGCGAAATAAGCGCGAGCAGCTCTTGATTTGATAGCGTTTTAAGTGCCCCACCTGCAACTTCTTCACGACGTATTCGGCTACCAGGCCTTCCGTGGCCCTCAGCAAGCTATCGTCGAGCATGTGATTGCGGGCGGCGACGCTCTGGTGCTGATGCCCACGGGCGGCGGCAAAAGCCTGTGCTACCAAGTGCCTGCCATAGCGCGCCAACAGGCGGGCCTTGGCGCAACCCTGGTGATATCGCCCTTGATTGCGCTGATGCACGACCAGGTAGGCGCGCTGCACGAGGCCGGAGTGAGTGCGGCGTTTTTGAACTCCACGCTCAGCAGCGACGAGGCTTACCAGATTGAGCAACAATTGTTGCGCGGCGAAATCACCCTGCTGTATGCAGCGCCGGAGCGGGTCAGCAATGCACGGTTTTTAGCGCTGCTGGATTCACTCTTTGAACAGCGCAAACTAAGCCTGTTTGCCATTGACGAGGCCCATTGTGTAAGCCAATGGGGCCATGACTTCCGCCCTGACTATCGTAATCTGACGGTGCTGCACGAGCGGTATCCCGGCGTTCCCCGCATTGCATTGACCGCCACCGCCGACGACCTGACACGTGCCGACATTCTGGAGCGCCTTCAGCTCGAGGAAGCCCGTGCGTTTGTCAGCAGCTTTGATCGCCCCAATATCCGCTACACCATTGTGGAGAAGAAAGACTCCACCGCCCAGTTACTGCGATTTATAGAACGAGAGCACGAGGGGGAGGCCGGTATCGTGTACTGCCAAAGCCGCAGAAAAGTGGAAGACATGGCGCAAACGCTGGTGGACGCCGGTATCAAGGCTCTGCCCTACCACGCGGGCCTCGACGCCAAGCTACGCCAGACCCACCAAGACCGGTTCTTGCGTGAGGAAGGCATCGTGATGGTGGCCACCATCGCTTTTGGTATGGGAATTGACAAGCCTGACGTGCGTTTTGTGGCCCACCGTGACATGCCCAAGAATATTGAGGGCTACTACCAAGAGACCGGCCGCGCCGGGCGAGATGGGTTGGCTGCTGACGCCTGGATGGCCTACGGCTTGCAAGACGTGGTGAACCAGCGCCGCATGATTGACGAGAGCCCGGCGGGCGAAGAATTCAAGCAAATCATGCGCGGCAAGCTGGATGCGCTGTTGGGCTTGGCCGAGGCGACGGACTGCCGCCGGGTACGCCTTCTGGGCTACTTTGGAGAGGCCAGCCAGCCGTGCGGCAATTGCGACAACTGCCTGAATCCACCCGCCGTGTGGGACGGAACCGATGCTGCCCGCAAGCTGCTGTCCACCATTTACCGCATCCACCAAATGAGTGGTGTGAGTTTTGGTGCTGGGCATCTGATGGACATTGTTCGCGGCAAGACCACCGAAAAGGTAAGCCAGTATGGGCATACCAGCTTGAGCACTTTTGGTCTCGGAGCCGAGTTTTCCGAACTGCAGTTGCGGGGGGTGTTGCGCCAGTTGATTGCAATGGGCGCGGTGGCAGTGCAAGGAGGGGAGTTCAGTACGCTTCAGTTGACCGCCGATTCACGGGCAGTGCTGAAAGGGGAAGTCCCAGTGATGTTGCGCGAATCGGTCTCCAGCCCTGCAGATCGCAAGAGCCGTCGCAACCCGCGGTTGGGTGCGGTGGTCAAAGCGCCTATTAATCTGGACAGCGAAAGTTTGCTGCGCTACTCGGCCCTGAAAGCGTGGCGCGCCGAGGTGGCCAAGGAGCACAACCTGCCCGCCTATGTGATTTTTCACGACGCCACCTTGGCCGCCATTGCGCAGCGGGCGCCCCAGAGCCTGGGGGATCTACAAGGTATCAGCGGCATCGGCGCCAAAAAGCTGGAAGCGTATGCCAGCGATGTATTGCGGGTGGTAGCGCTGAACTAGCTTGCGGGCGTAGCCGAATGCACGCTGCCACAGTTCTCAATGCCGATGGAAGCCGCTTTCGTAGGCCATCGCAGCGCCCGACATGGTATTTTGAAGCCGTTGTATAGCGCGCATGTGGCGGGCCGCGTCGGAGGCGCCAGCGGCTTTGCTGCGGTGGTGCTGCATCAACGCTTGGAATTTGGTCCTGCACGCCTCCAATGCGCCTGCGAAGTTCAAAGCAATGTAGGCCGAGTGTTCCGCATGGGTTTGGCGGAATTCGCCAGACCAGTAGTCAAAAAGCTGCCACTTGTAAGTGCCTTTTTCAGGAACTGGAATCGTGTCTCGTTGCATATTTACCGCAGTAGATGATGGGATAGACGCCATTTCAGCCCTTGAAAGTCCAACGTTGGCTGCGTTTGTAGCGTTCATATGGCTTGTTAACGCCCCACAGGGGAGGGTTGGTTGACAACGGCCGTGAGAAATTACAGACAAGTTACCAAGAGCGTGCAATAGCTTTCCGAACGTAACCGACTTGCTTTGTTCGCAAGGGCGCTACCTAACAAATCCCATGCCCCGGTGCTCTCGGACTTCGGGTTTGAGCCGGTGTTCGAGCTCCAACTGCTCCAAGAACTCTTCTGGCGCTAGCTCCGCTCCCAAAATTTCCGCCTGCCGCTTTACTGCGGCAACATCTCCGAGACAAAGCTGATCGAGTTCTGCCAATCGGCGGGCAAGCGCAGCAGGCATTGCGTCCTGGCCAGGACAGACCTCGGCCATGAACACGGTCTCGCGCTGGGTTGCGGTTAGCGGCAGAAACTCAATTTTGAAGGTAAATCTGCGCAAGGCGGCCGGGTCCAATCTATCCATCAAGTTGGTAGTGCAGATGAACACGCCCCGGTGGCGTTCCATGCCCTGCAGCATTTCGTTCACTTCACTTATTTCGAAGTTGCGCTGCGCGCCCCGCCGGTCTTGTAGAAAGCTGTCGGCCTCGTCTAACAACAACACCGCCCCCTCTGCCTCGGCTTCTCGGAACATGGCGGCCATGGCTTGCTCTGTCTCACCGATGTATTTGCTCAACAAATCGCTCGCCTGGCGAACCAACAGGGGGCGGCCCAACGCCAGTGCCATGTGCTCCGCCAATGCAGTTTTTCCACTTCCAGGGGGGCCATGGAAACACAAGGTACCGTGGCCGCGGTTTTTTAGCGCCTGCACCACCCGCCCGATGTCGTACCTGCTTTGGAGATTGAGTAGTTCCAGTCGGTATGCGCTCAGCGCCGTGGGTGTGGCATGCACTGCAGGGGGATTACCTAACGCCATGTCTGCATTTTTGAGTTGTCGCTCGATCAACGCTTCTACCGCCGGCCCCGCGGGTTCCCCATCTTTTGTTGGTGTTGCCAGGGCCGCAAAGCGGGCAGCCGTTCGAATTTGGGCTGGAGTGAGTCCTTTGCGGCTACTTAATCTGGCAACAAATGCCTCGGATACGGGTACAGCTGCCAGCGTTTTGCGAACCAGGTTTTCCCGTGCGCCGGGTGGCGGAGAGGTGAGTTCGAGGTGGTAGGCAAACCGACGACGAAACGCGGGATCAATTTGCTCGATGCGATTCGTCACCCATAGCGTTGGCACGTTATTGGATTCCAAAATTTGGTTGACCCACGCCTTTCCGCTCACGCTGCCACTGGTCGGTGTAGCCGAGGCATCCGCTCGCGCAAGCATGTGTGCTGCTTCGCTAGAGAGCGGCGGAAACACGTCTTCCACTTCATCAAAAAGCAGAGCGGCATTTGCGCTGCCTTTGAGAAACACCTGGGCAATCTGTAGAGACCGGTACCTGTCCCGCCCACTCAACGAGTTTCCATCGCGGTCGGCGTATTCCACTTCAAACAACTCCAGCCCGGCCTGTTGGGCCACGACTTTTGCCAGCTCTGTCTTACCCGTGCCAGGCGGGCCATAAAGGAGCACATTGACCCCCACTTCTTTGCGCGCCACTGCGTTGGCGAGCAAATTGCACAGTACGGATGCGTCTTCAGCAACAAAACAAAAATCCTGCAAACCTAGTTCGCTTTTGGTCGACAGTCGGGTAAAGACGGCCATTAGCTCAGCCTGGTCGCGGTATTGGCGCATCAATACCGGCGGAAGTTTTTCACTCACCTTCATGAGATCGGCGAGGTCCGTGATGTTGTGCTCTGAGATCAGGTTTTCCACAAGGCCGATTCGCTCCAGACGCGATCCGGCGCGCAAAGCTTCTCCCAACTCCTGGGCGCTCACACCCGCCACTTCAGCGATAGCGGCATAGGCTTCCGGCGCATTGTTGACTTTGAATTCCACGAGGATGCTGCGCATGTCCCTCTGGTAGCGGGCCAGCGTTCCGTACAAAAGAAGCGCACGCTCTGCTTTGTTGAGTTGCAACAAGCTTGCCAAGGCATTGATGTTTTTTTCCACCAGCGTGGATTGTTTTTTGAGTGCGTGTCGCAACCATTCGCCGGTCACCGACAAGACGGTGATCAGATCTTTGGGTTGGTCCTTAGCGTATTCGTCCAGAAAGAAAAACAGTGTGGCTTCGTCATAGGGGCCGCACCAGACTCCGTAACGGGCGAGAAAATCAGAGGCATCTAGTTCTTCATGGCCGCGCCATAGTTCGTTGCCCTGGCAACGACGCACCAAGAATTCGCGCAAGCGCCCCAACACCGATACAGGCCAGACCAAATGGCGCCCGGCGAGGCCGACCACACCGTTGAAATCTCGGCGGACGTTGAAGTTGGCGCCCTGCCGAGCGGCTAGCGTGAGTACAAAGTGTGAACACATCAGATCCAACACCGGCGCCTCTTGCAGGCCCGGTGAAGGGATGAGATGTCCACCCAATGGATGGGACTGCGTACGCTTGACCATTCAAACGCCTCCAGCACCGTGACGTGCTGAATTAACGATAGCGCAGTCTGGCTCAAGATGGAAGACTTTGGACCAGATTTCGGCAACCGCCCACTGCTTCAGCCCCTTTTGTCCGCTGTTCGGCGCCCGCCAACGGATGGGTGTGGGTAGAATTCTTGCTTTCTAATTGAAGCTTTCAAGGATTCCACCATGTCCGCACCCGATAACCACACTGATCACCAAGCCGCCGACCCTGTGGACGAAATAGTGCCCATGATGCCGATCGTTTTGCCCATCGTGGGCGGCGTGCTGATGTTCTTGCTAGCGTTTATTGCCGTTTCCATGGCCTAAATCCTGCGCCCCTAATGGGGCGTCGTACGTTGTTCTGGTGAACATCCCACCTCGCTGAATGCCTTTTGTAATGGCAAGTGTTCATTCAGCGTTTTAGTTTCTCTGGTTGATGCCCCCCCTTCTTCACGGGTTTTCTCCTCGCATCTAGCTAGCTTTGTTCTGGTTTTCCCATCTCTTTGGCACCTCGCTAAACGCCAGTGGTCGCCCACTACGCCATGCGTGCTGGTTGCTGTTTACATTGATTCAAGAGACCCACCACAGTCATGAACTTCCGCATAGTTTAATGCAATTTCTGCATATCTATTCGATGTAATCGCTTGGTAACTTTCGGTACCAGTTCTTAGAATTCGAAGATGCGCTTTGTCGGGCTTGCAAATTGTCCTTCGTCAGAGCCGTCTTCTCAAAGTTGCGGGCCACAGGTGCCATGGAGCTAGGTTTTGAAAAGACGTATTTCAAACTTAGGAGCTTTCCATGAACTCACCGGTAATGCAAGGGCTGAATCTCAACACACCCAGCTACGTCAAAAACGCTCGGCTCATCGCTTGGGTGGCCGACATGGTTGCGCTTTGCAAGCCCAATGATGTCTACTGGTGCGATGGGTCTGACGAGGAGTACCAGCGCCTTTGCCAGCAGTTGGTGGATGCCGGAACCTTTAAAAAACTCAACCCCGCCAAGCGCCCCAACAGCTTCCTGGCTTGCTCTGATCCAAGCGACGTGGCCCGGGTGGAAGATCGCACCTACATTTGTTCCGAGAAAAAAGAGAACGCCGGCCCCACTAACAACTGGATGGCACCGGCGGACATGCGCAAGCTGCTACAAACCGGCACTGCGGGCGAGAAAGCCCTGTTTGACGGGTGCATGAAAGGGCGCACCATGTATGTGGTGCCATTCTCGATGGGACCGTTGGGCTCCCACATCGCCCACATCGGCATCGAGTTGTCTGACAGTCCTTACGTTGCCGTGAACCAGCGCATCATGACGCGCATGGGCAAGGCCGTTTTTGACGTGATCGGCGTGGATGGCCCGTTTGTGCCGTGCGTTCACACGGTGGGAGCGCCACTGGATGCTGGCCAGGCTGATGTGAAATGGCCTTGCAGCAAGACCAAATACATCGTGCACTACCCTGAAACCCGCGAAATCTGGTCCTATGGCTCAGGCTACGGGGGCAACGCGCTGCTGGGCAAGAAGTGTTTCGCCCTGCGTATTGCGTCGAATATGGGCCGTGATCAGGGCTGGCTGGCCGAGCACATGCTGATCCTTGGCGTGACAAATCCCCAAGGCAAGAAATACCATGTGGCAGCCGCTTTCCCCAGCGCATGCGGAAAAACCAACTTTTCCATGCTGGTTCCGCCAGCGGGTTTTGAAGGTTGGAAAGTCACCACCATCGGCGACGACATTGCCTGGATTAAGCCGCACTCGGATGGCAAGTTGTACGCCATCAACCCCGAGGCGGGTTACTTTGGCGTGGCTCCTGGTACCAATTTCCATACCAATCCGAACTGCATGGCCAGTTTGGACAAAAACGTGATCTTCACCAACGTTGCCCTGACCGACGATGGCGACGTGTGGTGGGAGGGCATGGAAAAAGACACTGGCAGCATGCCGGCCCATTTGATCGATTGGCAAGGCAAAGACTGGACGCCGGCGATTGCCAAAGAAACTGGTGCCAAAGCTGCCCATCCCAATGCGCGATTTACCGTGGCCGCCGGCAACAACCCTGCCCTGGATAGTCAATGGGACGACGCCAATGGCGTGGCCATCGATGCATTCATCTTTGGTGGCCGCCGCTCCACTACGGTTCCGCTAGTGACGGAAGCGCGCAACTGGACCGAAGGCGTTTACATGGCCGCCACCATGGGTTCTGAGACCACCGCCGCCGCCGCGGGCCAACAAGGAATAGTCCGTCGCGACCCTTTCGCCATGCTGCCCTTTATGGGCTACAACATGAGCGATTACTTTCAACATTGGCTCAATATCGGCGACAAATTGCTCAAGTCAGGCGCCAAGCAGCCCAAAATTTTCACCACCAACTGGTTCCGAAAGGGTGATGACGGCAAATTCGTCTGGCCCGGATACGGCGAAAACATGCGTGTCCTGAAGTGGATGATTGACCGCATCGAAGGCAAGGCATGCGGTACTGATACCGGTTTTGGCGTAGCGCCACTGTATTCAGAGATTAACTGGACGGGCCTGGATTTCAGCCAAGCCCAGTTTGATTCAGTGACCAGCCTCAGTAAATCCGACTGGCAGGCCGAGTTTGCCTTGCATACTGAACTGTTCACACAGCTTTCTTACCATTTGCCGAAAGAACTCGAAGAGACTCGAACCCAACTGGCGCATCGTTTGGCCGCCTGAGAAACAAAAAAAGCCACCGAACCGGTGGCTTTTTTTCAGTCTACGCGGATGCACCGCAAAGCTGTTCTTTAGACTCCGTTGCGATTGCGCATCACTGCATGGCGCAATTCGTCCATGATGCGGTGGTCGTGCTTGGCGTGTTCCCACATTTCTTCTTCCAAACGACGCTCTTGGGCAGCGCGGACCCAGCCCATGATCAGGGAAGACGCCTCAGCAGATACCTTGCGCAGAGGCGGGGCCAACAAGGCCATCGCCGCAAACACGACCGTCCACAGCGCGACCCAACCCACCAGCAAGTGGCCGTCCGCCCACATATCAATGACCTGATCGGCCACTACCAACAGCGCAGACAACACAGCAGCCAGCAACATGCCGGCCAGCGTGCGAGAGCCTTCGGCCTTAGGTGCGGACAATACGGCAGGGGCAGAGGAGAAATACGAAGAAGACAGTATGGTGGTCATGGTGAACTCCTAAAAAAGGTTGTGACTCACGGGGATAAACTTCAGGAATGGGTGAATCATAGGGTTTTCCCTGATGTGATTCAACTTTATGTTAGTGATGCCTGGTATTCATGAAAGTTATGATTGGTCATGGACATTCCACCGCTCAACCTGCGCACTTTTGATTTGAACCTGCTCAAAGTGTTTGACACGGTCATGGCGGAGCGCAGTCTTACTAAGGCCGCGGAGCAATTGGCATTGACCCAGCCTGCCGTGAGCAATGCGCTTCGCCGCCTGCGCGAAGCACTGGGCGATGACTTGTTAGTGCGCAAGGGCCGCGGCCTTGAGCCCACGCCCCGTGGCCAAGAACTCTGGCCTGCAGTGCGAGAAACCTTACAAAAACTGCAAAACTCACTGGCACCCAGCGTATTTGTGTCCGCTACAGCGACCAACACCTTTGTGCTGACCATGGCCGATGCCACCGCCGCCGAACTCATGCCGCCGCTGGTCGAGGTGTTGGCTCGGGATGCACCTGGCGTATCCCTGCGCGTGGTTCCACTAACCACCCGTGACCCACGCCGTGTCCTCGACGAGGGTGCGGCCGACTTGGCCATTGGCCATTTTCCGGCGGTCCTGACCGACCTCACCGCAAGGGCCCAGGCCGGTGCTGCGGAGTCCTTCCACCACCACCGCCTATTCGTCGGTGACTACGTTTGTGTAATGCGCAAAGACCATCCCCTTACGCTAGGGGAGTTCACGTTGGACCGTTTTTGCTCGGCCAATCACATGTTGGTGAGTTTTTCGGGGCGGGCCTTTGGCTTTATTGACGAATCGCTAATCAGTCTTAGGCGCACACGGCGGGTCGTGCTCACGGTGAACCAGTTTTTCACCGCAGGTCGGGTGGTGGTGCACTCAGACCTGCTCACGGTCTTGCCCCGCCACTTTGTCCATGTCACTGGCTACGCCGACCAGCTCGCCATCCGCGAGCTCCCGCTTACGGTGCCGCCCATTCAAGTGGACGCACTATGGCACCAGCGTCTTGACGCCGCAGCCCCACATGCATGGCTGCGCGAGCAAATTGTCTTGCTGGGTGACCGCCTGTTCTCCGCATGAAAATCCAATTACTGTCCGACCTTCACCTGGAGGCCCATCCCCATTGGATGCCCGCGCCCACTCCGGGCGCCGACCTGCTGGTGCTGGCGGGCGACGTGGGCTCCTACCAAACCGGCTCCCAATTGACCGATGAGGACTTTGGGTTGGGCCGTTTTTCACCTGCAGGCGGCTGGCCCACGCCCGTGGTGTTTGTGCCCGGCAACCATGAGTACGACACGTTTGACTTTGATACCGTTCACGCGCGCCTGCAGAGCACCTGCAAACGGCTGGGCATTGTGTGGCTTGAACGCGAGTCTTTGGTGATGCATGGCGTGCGATTCTTGGGCACCACCTTGTGGAGTGACTTTGACGCACTGGCCATGCATACCGCTGAAGCCCAACGCCTTAAGGCACGCGAGAAGGCATTTCGCGCAGCCAACTATTACCTCAAGAAAACTCTGACCACCCGGGCCGGCGAGCCTTGGCTAGCAGAAGGTGTGCGCGCACAAGCGCTGGAATGCCAGGCATGGTTGCAAGCGGCGCTGGCCACTCCGTTCGAGGGCACCACTGTCGTCATCACCCACTTTGCACCTAGTTTGCAAAGCGCCGACCCACGCTACGGACTGGTCCCGGGAACAGCTGGTTTTTGCAATGCACTCGATCATTTACTGCCCTACGCCAAGCTGTGGCTGCACGGCCACCTGCATGCGCCCAGCGACTACCGTGTCGGCCATTGCCGCGTGGTGGCCAACCCACTCGGATATGCGCGCAAGAACGAACAAAGCGGCTACCGCCCCGAACTACTGATTGATACCAGCCACTAACGCATGTGCGCTAGTGCACAGCCAGTGGGTTGCTTGGTAGCACACACTCATTCTTAGTCCTACATCTCCCCTTTCTGCAGAGGGAGTTTGATTAATCGCATGGACTTTTGCGGCCTCGCCACTACACTCACGAATTTGACCGATTGGAGTTCGCAATGAAGATTCTGTTGGCCGTTGATGGCAGCAAGTACAGCAAAAAGATGCTCGCATATTTGAGCACCCACGAAGCCCTGCTTTCACCCAACCATCAATACACCGTGTTCACCGCTCAGCCTGCACTGCCACCGCGTGCCCGCGCAGCCGTGGGCAAAGATGTCGCTGAAAACTACTACGCCGAAGAATGCGAAAAAACTCTTGGTCCCATCTCCAAGTTTTTGCTGCGCCATAACATTGACGCCAAAACTTCTTGGAAAGTTGGTCCCGCAGGCGCCAGCATTGCCAAGCTTGCTGAGACCGAAAAATTCGACTTGATCGTCATGGGCAGCCACGGCCACAGTGCGCTGGGCAACTTGGTCATGGGATCTGTGGCAACCCAAGTACTGGCTCACTGCGAAGTGCCCGTGCTGCTGGTTCGCTAAGTTGATTGCGACCCACCCACGGTGGGTCGCTTTTGGACACTAGCGCGCGTTGAGTCCATCAAAACAGGTGGACAACACCAGTTCGATGATCTCTTCATCGGTATTGAGACCACCCATTTTTAAAAACTCCATCACCGGGTCGCAAGCGCGTGCGTACAGGGTGTAGAGAACGGCAATTGCGGGCAACTTGGGGTTAATGAGCCCTTGTGCCTGCGCCTCCTCAATCCAGGCACCCAGTCGGTCGCTCACGCCCATCAAGCCATCCATGTACGCCTTGTGCGCCACCAGCGTGGTGCGCAAGGTGGAGTTCTGGCTAGGCAGCGACGGCATTTCGCCACCCAGCTTCAAACGCATCATCCAGCGCACCACCGCACGCAGTTTCTCCAGCGGCGCTTGTTCTTCGGGGAGTGACCCGAGAAAGGCGAGGGCCTGCTCCATCAAGTGCGCCATGGCGGCGGCGGCCAGGTCTTCTTTGCTTGGGAAGTGTTTGTACAGGCTGGCCTTGGCGATGCCTACATTGGCAGCCACCTCATCCACCGTCATGGCCTCAAAGCCTTTTTCTGCCAACAGCAGATTGACTGATCGGATGATGGCGTCTTCGCGCGCCTGCAGCATCTGCTGTTTGAATGAGACTTTAACTGGTGCGGACGTGTTCATCCTCTAATTCTAATCGATAGCGTCTCAATTTGGATTGACCGTCCACATTACGACTGACTAGTCTTTACGCCAGAATGCGCTCCGCCGCGCCCGACAACGCGGCGGTTAACCGGTCGATGACCTCGGAATTCAGGTTCCAGCAATGCCAATACAGGTTGACTGGCAGCGTCACGGTGGGCACCAGGTTCACCAGTTGCCCATCGTCTATCAAGCTGCGCACCAGCAGCTCGGGCACCACGCTGGCACCCCAACCAGCTAGCACCGCGCGCACCATGCCTTCGGAGCTAGGCACAAAACGCTGGCTCACCGACACCCGGCGCAGGCTCAGCGCCCGCCCCACAAATTCGGAAGGCAAGTCGTCCTTGCGGTTAAAGGCCACGAAGGGAATACTGCGGAAATTGTGAGGCGTCAGACCCTGAGGGCAGTGCGCCTGCGCATAGGCTTGGCTCACGACCGCCACATAGTGCATGACGCCCAAGGGCAACACCTTGCAGCCACGCAGCGCCTGCTTGAGCGTGGTGACGCAACCCAACACCTGGCCTTCGCGCAACCATTCGTGGGTGAAGTCTTGGTCGTCCGTGATGATTTCAAGCGGTAGCCCCGCGTGTACCAACGGGTCCAGAGCCGACAAGGCCCACGTCGCAATGCTGTCAGCGTTTACCGCAATCGAAATGCGTTCGTCTTCGCGCGAGGCACCGGTGCTGGGCGCCAGCTCCCGCAGGTCACCCTCCAGGTCGGCCCGCAACAAGCGCATTTGCATGGCGTGCTTGATCAGCAAGCGCCCGGCAGTAGTGGCCTTGACCGGACGGCTGCGCACCAACAAGACCGTGCCCACCTGCGCCTCCAGTGCGCGCAGCCGCTGGGACACCGCAGACTGGGTAATTGACAAGCGCACCGCAGCACGCTCGAAGCCCCCCTCTTCCACAATGGCAGCCAAGCATTCCAGAGCGTCGGTGTCAAAAATTCGCATGGGCTGCATTATTAGCGTAACTAATGTTTTCGTAAACGCTTTGATTTCGCTTTTACAACTGCGGGGCTTGCACGACACTGGCAACATGAAAATCATTGTTCTTGGCGCCGGCACGATCGGCATTTGCACCGCCTGGCACTTGCTGGAGCTGGGCCACGAAGTCACCGTGGTGGAGCGCCAGCCCGACGCCGCCATGGAGACCAGCTTCGCCAATGGCGCGCAAATCTCGGTGAGCTACTGCGAGCCTTGGGCCAATAAAGAGGCCCCGCTCAAAGCACTGAAATGGATGCTGAGCAAAGAAGCGCCCCTGCTGTTCCGCCCCCAAAATCCGTTTGGCCCGGGCCTGCAGCAGTACCGCTGGGGCCTGTCCTTTCTGGCCAACTGCAACGACACCGCCTTTGAGCGCAATGTGCAGCAACTGGTGGCCCTGGGCGCCTACAGCCATGCGGCACTCAAAGACATGGTGGCCTCCACGGGCATCGTCTACAACCGGCTGGAGCGCGGCATTGCCCACTTCTACGGAGACCAAAAGTCCTTTGACACCGCGGGCGACGCTGCCGCGCTCATGCGCAAATACGGCGTCAACCGCCAGGTCATCAGCAAAGAAGAGTTGCTGAAGATAGAGCCCGCATTCAACCAATATGCCCAGCACATCGTGGGCGGCACCATCACCCCCAGCGACGAGTCTGGCGACTGCCGCGTATTCACCCAAGAGCTGGCCAAACTGTGCATTGCGCGCGGCGCCGAGTTTTTGTATGAGCACAGCGTAGACAGTTTGAACGTAGCCACCGGCACTATCAAATCAATAGCTGTTCGCGCACTATCCACGGGCCCCAAGGGCAAAAACGTGGCTGGATCGGTGCGCACACTCCAGGCAGACCACATCGTGGTTGCCGCGGGTTCGTACTCCGCGCCGCTGCTGCGCACCGTGGGCGTGGACCTGCCCATCTATCCCGGCAAAGGCTACAGCGCCACCTTCAAAATCCTGAAGCCCGAGTTGGCGCCCATGGTGTCCACCATCGACGACTCCAAGAAAATCGCCATCAGCCGCCTGGGCGATGAACTTCGCGTGGCAGGCACCATCGAAGTGGGCGGCTTTGATCTGTCCCTCGACTCTCCGGTGGCCAAAGCGCGCTGCCACATGCTGTCACGCCGCATTGAAGAAGTGCTGCCGGGCGTGTGCGACACCCGCACCGAAGAACAAGGCGGCCAGCCGAATTATTGGACCGGCCTGCGCCCCGCCACGCCCACCAACATCCCCTACATTGGGCAAACCCCCGTGCGCGGCCTCTGGGTCAACGCCGGCCACGGCACCCTCGGCTGGACCCACGGCGCGGGGTCGGGCAAGGCGATTGCCGAGCTGATCCACGGCGAAAAGCCCGCGATGGACTTCAGGTTTTACGGGGTCTGATGTACAAGCGATAAAACCCGCAAGATGAATCTGCGGGCTGTATTTGGCCTCTTTCTCTACTGCCAGTTGGCAGCAATCACCGGGTTGAGCGTATTGGCATAGTTGGTGGCCAGAGTGGTCTGCCCCGCAGCGGGGGGCGAAAACGCAGCCATCGCGCTCACCAAGTTTTGCACCTGGCTATCCAGCAACGTTTTGCCATCGCTGGTTTTGAACTGCTCTACGTGGTACTGGTTTCCCAGGTACCAGTTGGCCAAGGTGAACTTGTCACTGGTTCCTATGATGCTTACGTCCAGGTTGTTTCCCACCTTGGTGAACCAGAGCTGATCCGTTGCAATACCGGTATCAAACCGTGCCACATCGGTGTTGCCTGAAGTGGCGTCATTCTCGGCAATGGTGTCAAAGCCATAGCCGCGACCCAACCAGTAGGTGTCGTTGCCTACACCACCCACCAGACTGTCTGCGCCGGCTCCACCATTGAGAGTGTCATTACCGGCATTGCCTGTAAGTACGTTGGCGCCGGTATTGCCCAACAAGATGTTGTCCACCGTGTTGCCTATACCGTTCACCGCTGCCGTGCCAGTAAGGGTCAGGTTTTCCAAGTTGGCAGCCAGTGTCCACGTCACAGCACTTCGAACCGTATCCGTTCCTGCATTGGCAGCTTCGGTGGTGGTGTCACCGGTAGTTACCACGTAGGTGTCGTTGCCGGCGCCACCGGTCAGTACGTTGTTTCCGCTGTTTCCCGTCAGTACGTTGTCCAGGGCGTTGCCCGTTGCGTTGATGGCTGCGGTACCTGTCAGGGTGATGTTTTCTACATTGGTAGCAAGAGTGTAGGTAACGGTGGATTGAACCAGATCGGTACCTGCTCCGCCGCCCTCGGTAACCACATCGCTTGTGCTGTCCACAACATAGGTGTCGTCTCCAGCTCCCCCCACCATGGTGTCAGCGCCGGCGCCACCGTTCAGAACGTTGTTTCCGGCGTTGCCCGTCAATACGTTGGCAACAGAATTTCCCGTTGCGTTGATATTGGCAGTGCCATCGAGTGTCAAGTTCTCCAGATTGGTGGCCAGTGTCCAGTTGACTGACGCATAAACTGTATCGGTGCCGGCTGAGGCAGCCTCGGTTGTGACATCGCTCGCGCTGTCTACATAGTATGTGTCATTGCCAGCACCACCAACCATCGTGTCAGCACCAGCACCTCCATCCAAGATGTTGTTGCCCGTGTTGCCTGTCAGGGTGTTGTTCACAGCGTTCCCCGTGCCATTGATGGCTGCAGTGCCCGTCAGTGTTAGGTTCTCCAGGTTGGACCCCAATGTGTAGGTCAAACTGGATTGCACCAGATCAGTACCTTCGGCTGCATTTTCTGTAACGATGTCGGAGGTGTTGTCCACCACGTATGTGTCATTTCCAGCACCGCCCACCATGGTGTCAGCACCAGCACCGCCTGACAAAGTGTTGGCAGCGCTGTTGCCAACTATCAGGTTATTCAGAGCGTTACCTGTTCCATTGACCGCAGACGTACCAGTCAATGTGAGGTTCTCGACTTCTGCGCCCAAAGTCCAGGTCACCGAACTCTGCACAGAATCGCTACCACCGCCAGCGACCTCCACGGTGGAGTCTCCAGTGCCGACGACGTAGGTGTCGTCCCCAGCGCCTCCTGTTAGGACGTTCGCACCGCTATTGCCTGTCAAGACGTTATTCTGTGCATTGCCAGTACCCCGAATCGCACTGGTTCCAGTCAAGGTTAGGTTTTCAAGATTGGCACCAAGAGTCCAACTGATCTGTGATCTGACGGTATCTGTGCCTTCATTCGCCAACTCAAACAGCTGGTCGCCCGACTCATTCACGATGTATGTGTCATCCCCTAGCCCCCCAAACATCCGGTCGGCTCCCGCGCCTCCATCCAAGGTATCGTTGCCTCCGAATCCGTTCAATGTGTCCACGCCCGCTGTACCCACAAGGTTGTCAGCACCTGCGGTACCGTTCACGATTTGAGCCCAAACACTCAACTCTTCAGCGCTCCATACCGTGCCATCTTCAAACTCAACGACTTCAAGTTGGTAGCCGACATTCGTAAACCAAGCTTTCACCGTAATTTCATCAGTGCCGTTGCTATGGCGCAGTACTAAATCGCTGCCGCTGCGTGAGACTGTGATATCTGCAGGCGCAACACCTGATCCAAAGACCAGCCTGTCGCCACTGGGCAATGTTTTGATGGAGTTTGCAAGCGGTATGTTGGCTACGCTGTCTTTTCCATCGCCTAGATTAAAGCGATAGATTTCAGCGCCACTCCAGGAGCCTTGGATCGTGTCGTTTCCTGTACCGCCTTCAATGTAGTTAGTTGATGTCTCACCTTCAGATGCGGTCCAAAGTGTCACTAAATCATCGCCGGCACCACCCAGAATCTGGTTGGTAAAGCTATTTGTGTTGAAACCGGCCGAAATCAGGCGAATCTGGTCATTGCCCGCGCCACCGTCCAACACATTGTTGCCATCAGAGTCCGTAAGGATGTCATCTCCTTCCAAGCCCAACAATGAATCGTCGGCATTTGTGCCAACTATGTTGTCCGCCCCATTCGTCCCACGCAGCGTAAGTAGAGGTGTTGTTATCTCGCTCGCAGACCATCGCACACCGTTTGCAAATTCTACGAATTCGACTCTATATGCTCCGGAACGTTCAAACCAGTTGATCACTTTGATTTGATCCAATCCGTTCGTGTGGGACAGTAAGAGATCGGTGCCTTGCCGGCTGGTCACAATTGCTTCTGGTGCAATCCCCGCGCCAAAAATAATGGTGTCGAAGGAGTCATATGCAACATTCAGATGGCTCAGAGTAATCGTGTCACGGCCATCGCCCAAACCAAAGAAAAAAGTGCCTGCAGCAGCGTTTAGTGTGTCGTCTCCTGTGCCGCCAGTGAACTTACTTGCACCTTGAAAGTTCGGGCTGGTTTCATTGGATAGAGTGTCATTGCCTGCACCACCATCCAGTTCATCCATCCCAGCGCCCCCAATCAACGTGTCATTTCCATCTCCTCCGAACAACTTGTCATTTCCCGATCCTCCATTGAGCATATCGTTGCCAGCGTAGCCATGGATGACCTCGTTGCCGTCCATTCCAACGATGACATCGTCGCCAGATGTTCCGCGAATAGTCAAACTTGCCGTTGTTACATCGCTGGCGCTCCACACAGATCCATTGCTAAACTCAAACAACTCAATTTGGTGGGCTTTGTTATAGGCAAACCAGTCTTTGACAGTGATCTGGTCGTTTCCATTGCTGTGCACCAACACCAAGTCGGTTCCATCTCGGGTAACCACAATGTCCGTAGGCACAATCCCTGCGCCGAACACAAGGCGGTCGGCCGATGAAATCTCTGGTCTCTCCCATTCCCATTCGAAAACGGTATCCTTACCATCGCCCAGTTTGAAGTAATAGACATCGTCTGTTCCACTGCCATTCAATGTGTCGTCACCAGCGTCGCCACTAAAACTCGTACCAAAGGCCTTGAACTCTGCAGTTAGCGTGTCATTCCCCGTGCCGCCGTACAAGGTACTTCTCCCATTTTGGCCTTGACGAGCAATCAGTTGATCATTGCCGCCATCTCCGTACAAAACATTGACGCCGCCTCCCCCATCTAGCGTGTCATTTCCGTCACCGCCCTCTAAGATGTCATCGCCATAGCCAGAAGTCAGGTTGTCGTCTCCGGCTAGCCCGCTCAAATGCACAGCGGTGCTAACCCAGTTCAGGGTGTCAGCACCTTCCGTACCCCAAACTCTTTGGGGCAACATATTGATAGTGAAGCTGTCGGAGGCCGTTGCCCCCATACTGTCAGTCGCTACAACCCGAACATTGGAGCTCCACATTGCACTTGGCGTACCAGTCAACGTCATGGTTGCTGGGTTATAGGTAGCCCATACCCCAGATCCAACTTGAAATGTGGGTGGGATGGGCACACCATTCATGGTGACCGAGTAAGTTAGCGATTCGTTTGCATCGATGTCGGCAAACGTCGCTGTTGGAATCTGGATGCTAAAAACTTCCCCTATGCGTGCTGTTTGATCCGCAATAGGTGCCACCACCACTGGCGGAGTGTTCTTGCGCAAAACGTTCAAACTCAAGTACTCAAAGTCGCTTGCCCCATAGGAGTCAACCCCTTGCAACGCCAATTGCAATCCCCCCAGGTCAGCACTTCCAGGGGTGCCGCTTAGTGTGAGGGTCGTAGAGTCAAAGTTCAGCCAAGCGGGTAACGGCTGTCCGTTGGACTGGGTCAGGCGGAAAGTCAAGTTGTTACCTTCTTCCGTATCGGTAATCACACCGACTGGAAACTTGTAATAGAAGGAAGTCCCGGCTTCACCACGCAACGCAATACCCAGCCCGGCGGCTCCTGGCGACTCGTTGTACTCCGCCAAATCTACGGCTGTCTGAATCATTGCCTGATCCCACACCATGCCATTGCCAAACTCTACACGGTCAATCTTTTGGTCCGAAATGCGTGTGCCGTTAGTGATGTTGGCACTGTAATAGCCGTGCACAAGAACCTGGTCGGCAGTACCCTTGATACGCAATATCAAATCTGCGCCAACTCTCATAGCCACTACATCGGTATCTGCAATACCAGTGTTGAATCTCAAAGTGTCATTCGCTGCCACCAAACTGGCATTGGCGGTGTCGCGCAAGAAATCCGTGTTGTCAATGAAGTCCTGACCGTCGCCACGCTGGAATAGATAGACATCGTCGCCTACACCCCCTTGCAGAAAATCGTTACCGGCTCCGCCACGCAGTGCATTGTTGCCAATGTTTCCAAATAAGGAGTTGTTCTGCAAGCTCCCGGTCAAGTTGACAGATGCACTGCCCGTCGCCTGCAGTGTTTCCAGGTGGTCGGCCAATGTGAAGCTCACCGAACTCTGCACATAGTCGTTGCCTTCACCAGCATCTTCCACCACGACATCGGCAACGTTATCTACAACATAAAAATCATCGCCGCTGCCACCGGCCAGGGAATCAGCGCCTGCACCTCCATCCAACTGGTCATTACCAGCGCCGCCATCCAATGTGTTGCTACCCGCATTGCCGGTTATTGCATTGTTCAATGCATTGCCAGTACCGTCGATGGATCCGGATCCTGTCAACGTCAGGTTCTCCAAATTGTTCCCTAACGTATAGGCAACAGAGGATTCGACCCCATCAATACTTGGCACCCCCAACGGAACACCATTGACCAACGGCAAGTCGGTCTCAACGATCACATCGCCATCGCTGTCGATGACATAGGTGTCATCACCCGCGCCACCTTCCAAATAGTCGGCACCAGTGCCGCCGTCCAAGTAATCGTTGCCATTGCCGCCAATCAACACGTCATCGCCGCCGCCGCCCGACAACTGATCGTTGCCGTCTTCACCATCCAGGAAGTCATCGCCTTGAAATTCGGCGGCTACGATGCTCAGCGCGTCATCACCAAAGAGCAGGTCATCGCCTTTCCCGCCGTAGAGGATGTCGTCCTTTCCACCACCGACCAGTTGATCGTTGCCGTCCTCGCCATCCAGATAGTCATTGCCATTGCTCTCACCTGCGAGTGCCGCACTGTCTTGATCGCCCCATAGCAAATCGTTGCCGGTGCCGCCATACAAGGTATCGTCCTTGCCACCCCCTATCAGCTGATCGTCGCCACCTTCACCATCCAGGTAGTCATCGCCCCAAAGCTGCGCTTTGGCTGCCGGGGTATCTACGTTGATGGCATTCGTGTCCCCCCACATATTGTCATTTCCAGCCCCTCCATACAGGGTGTCGTCCTTGCCACCACCCTCTATGTAGTCATCACCATCCTCACCATCCATGTAGTCAGTGCCATGGTAGGCGGGGTCAAGGGAATTTGCCTCACTGGCCTTGCCACTGTCATCCCCCCACATGCTGTCGTTGTCCGCTCCACCGTACACAACGTCGTTGCCACCACCTCCGGTCAGGGTGTCGCCACCCTCGCCGCCATCCAAAAAGTCATTGCCATGCTGCGCTGCAGCCACCGAGTTCATGTACCCGGTCTTGATCAACCCATCGCCGCTAATGGTGTCTTTGCCTTCGTTGCCTTCCAGCACGTCATCGCCACCCATGCCGTCTATCTGGTCGTTTCCCGTGCCGCCTTGCACCCGGTCACTGCCTCCGCTGGCAATGACTTGGTCATTACCCGCCCCGGCATCCACCACATCCCCCTCAGTGCCCTGCGGGCTGTTGGAGCCGCTCCACACGGTGACAGGCTTGCCGTCAGGCTGAGTGTCTACAAATATGCCCCAGCGGGCTCCCTTGGCAATGACCTCTTGGCCGCTTGGTGGCGTCCAGTTGTCTGTGGCTTTGCTGCGTTGGAGTACATTGAGCGTGGCGCTGCTGGCAATAAAGTCATTACCATCCCCACCTCGAATGTTGTCGCTGCCTGCGCCTCCTCCTATCAGGTCGTCTCCCTCGTCC
>REAW01000051.1 GCA_004293725.1 Curvibacter sp. | reverse complement strand
GCGCGCGGAGTCTGCGTTTTGTTTGACGGTGGAGCCCAGTTCTTCCATGCTGGCGGCGGTTTGCTCCAGTGCGCTGGCTTGTTGTTCTGTTCGGGCGCTGAGGTCGTGGTTGCCTTGGGCGATTTCGGCGCTGGCGGTGGCTACCGATTCGGAGCCGCTGCGGACGTTGGAGACCACTTGGACCAAGTCCAGGCGCATGGATTCCATGGCGGCGAGCAACTGGGCTGGCTCGTCCGTACCTTGCGCGCGCAGCGCATGGGTGAGGTCCCCCGCAGCAAACAATTGGGCCGCGTTGACCGCAAACGCAATGGGGCGCGTGATCTGACGTGTGACCCACACCCCCAACATGACGGCCAGCGCTACCGAAATCAACACCACCGTGGCCACTGCCATTTGGGCCGTGGCGTAGGTGGCCGCTGCCGTGGAACGTGCGGTGCCCGCCCCGTCTACGTTGAGCCGCGTCATCTCGGTCAATGTGCCTTGAACAGCGCGAAAGGCCGCTCTTGACTCCCCACGCACGTACACCGAGGTGGCGTCCAGTTCAGCCGGCCCCACATCAGACAGGGCCAACAGCTTGGTATTGCTGTCATAAAAGGCCTTGAGCTGCTGGCTGTATTGCTCCCACAGGCGTTTTTCTTCTGGAGTACTCAACAAGGCAGAAAACTTGGCGCCTGCTTCTTCCAGCTTGCGCTTGTTGTCAGCAATCCGGTCAGCTTCGGGCTTTTTGTCTTCTGGCACCACCGCCAAGACATGCAGAACTTGGGCGCTGCGGCTTTCGTTCAGAAAGGACTGCATCTCTCCCAGGTACTGAACGCTGGGCAGCCAGTTGTCAGCCAACTCTTCTGTATTGCCATTGATCTTCGCCATTTGACTCAATGCAAAACCGCCAGCCACCGCGGTCATGACGACCAGCGCCACAAAAATGACGCCCAGTTTGATGCTGATTTTGAAATTGGAAAAGTTCATGTCTGTTGGATCTCACACGGTGTTGGTGGTCTGCGCACTCTCCCGGGGGTGTCTGTCTCTACGGACCTGCTTGGAGCTTTTACGTAAATGATCATGCCACCGTTTGCCTTCAAAGGGCCAACCGAATTGTCAAAGTTGCCCCCTAGGCGACAGCAATCGGGTTTACCCTGTGCAACCATTTCACCGCGCACCCCATTGGGACTCACCATGCCACCCACCAACACCGTGCCCGCCCCCTGGTTTGAGGCATTTGAAACTTCAGACTGGGAGGTCAACGGCACCCGTATCCATGCCCGAGTACCACGCAGCCCGCCGGGCGGGCGCCCGGTGCTCTTGTTGTTACACGGTTTTCCGCAAAGCCACGTCCTTTGGCATCGCGTGGCCCAGCGTCTGCAAGACCAGATGTATGTGGTGATGCCCGACCTGCGCGGTTACGGCGACTCGGCCAAACCCTTGGGCCTGCCTGACCACAGCAACTACAGCAAACGGGCTATGGCGCAAGACATGGTGGCGTTGATGGACGCACTGGGCGTGGCACAGTTCCACTTGTGCGGACACGACCGGGGCGGGCGCGTGGCCCACCGCTTTGCTGTAGACCACCCCACACGCGTCCAATCGCTGTGCGTGATAGACATCGCACCAACCCTGGACATGTATGCCGCCACTGACTTTGCTTTTGCGCAGGCCTACTACCACTGGTTTCATCTGACACAACCCAGCCCCTTGCCGGAAACCATGATTGGCGGCAATCCGTTGGCCTACCTGCATGCCAAACTGGGCGGCTGGGGGTACGGTGGCGTTGGCTATATCGAACCTAGCGCCATTGCAGAGTACGAACGCTGCTTTTGCGCCGACGGCACGGTCCATGCCATGTGCGAGGACTACCGTGCCAGTGCAACCATCGACTTGGAGCACGACCGGGCCAGTCGGGCCTTGCCCCAGGGCAGCGGGAAAATCGCTTGTGACACCCTGGTGCTTTGGGGTGAACGCGCGGTGGTGAACCGCCTGTTCAACCCCATGGCCCTGTGGCAGTCACAGTGCAATGCCCAAGTCACTGGCCACCAATTGCCAGCGGGGCACTTCATTCCGGAAGAATTGCCCCAGGAGACTGCACAACTATTGCAGGAATGGGTGTCTGTACACCCCTCTTCAGCCTAAGCTCCGTGGCATTTCTTGTATTTCTTGCCACTGCCACAGTGGCAAGGATCGTTGCGACCCGGCTCCGCATCCTTACGCACGGTTTCAACACGCGGGCCAAAACTACGCCAGAGTTCGCGCAGGTCGTACACCGCCCACACGGCGTCGGCAAAGTCATTGATACGCCGCTCACTCACGCTGGGAGGGCCGTCATCGTCAAACACGGAGATGGTGGGCACACCGGTATCGTCCTCGGTTAATGCCACGATGGACTCCAAGGCGGCGTCCAACCACTTTTCAGCGTCTTTGTCTCGCGGCGCATCCCATTCTTCGGGCCACGTCTCCACCGCGAACATAAAGCCCAGCGCCCACACCTGGGCGAATGAGGGGAGTTCTTGCCCATCCATGGCAGCGCGGTCTTCTTCCGGCAAGGCGGCGACCGCTCCCCGAACGTCCATCACCTCGGGGTGGTACGCCGTTTCGTCATCGAGGCTTTTTACCTCCACACCCAGGCTGCGTATCACATCATCCCAGCGGCGTGTCCAAAGCTGCACAAATTGCTGGGCCTGTACCACGTTCGCAAACCCTCCTGCTTCGCCGGGAGCGGGGAACTCCAGATCCAACAGGGCGGGGAAAGACTCAGCGGGAGCAATCGGACGGCGGCACACCGCCAACGCGGCCATAAAGCCCTCACAAAACTCCCACTGGGGGGTTTCATCATTGCGACTTCGCAAATCATCCAGAATGGTGTCTAGCGCATCAAAGTCATCCGGACTCAGGGTATCTACCGGGGCGGCATCGGTGGCCGCAGGGGTCAGGTTTGGCATAAGCTGTGCATAAAAGAGAGCAGGCTGGTATTGTCCACCCGAAGAAAGGCTTTTCATGCTGCACACACTCAACTCCATCTTCCCCGTCCGCTACACCGTCATGGGGCTCAGCGTGTTTGGCCTTTTGCTCAGTATCTTCAGCCTGCTGGCGCTGGGGGCGGGCTTGGGGGCTTTTGTACTGTTTGCACTGCTGGTCGGCATCGGGGTTTACGACCTGCGCCAGAGTAAACGCTCCATTTTGCGTAACTACCCGATCATTGGGCACATGCGTTTCATGCTGGAGTTTGTGCGACCCGAAATTCGCCAGTACTTCATCGAAAGCGACAACGAGGCCACTCCTTTCTCGCGCGCCCAGCGCTCACTGGTGTACCAACGTGCCAAAGGCGAGCCGGACAAACGACCGTTTGGCACCCAGCTCGATGTACATGCCGAGGGCTATGAATGGATGAACCATTCGGTTGCCCCAACCAAACTGACGTCGCACGATTTCCGCATCACCATTGGCGCAGACACCGCCCAGCCCTACAGCGCCAGCGTGTTCAATATTTCGGCCATGAGTTTCGGAGCCCTGAGTGCCAATGCGATCTTGGCGCTCAATGCGGGTGCCAAGCGCGGCGGATTTGCCCATGACACCGGTGAAGGGTCCATTTCGGTCCACCACCGCGTCCACGGCGGTGACCTTATTTGGGAAGTGGCATCAGGCTACTTTGGATGCCGTAACGACGACGGCAGTTTCAACCCCGACAAGTTCACTGCCAATGCGCGCGATCCCCAAGTCAAGATGATTGAGCTCAAGCTCAGCCAAGGCGCAAAGCCGGGCCATGGCGGCATGCTGCCCGGCCCCAAGGTCACCCCTGAAATTGCGGAGGCGCGTGGCGTCCCCGTGGGAGTGGACTGCATTTCACCCGCAGCCCACAGTGCTTTCTCTACCCCCGTGGAGATGATGCATTTCATTGCCAAGCTTCGCGCCCTTTCTGGCGGGAAGCCTACCGGCTTCAAACTCTGCATTGGCCACCCTTGGGAATGGTTTGCGATGGTCAAGGCCATGTTGGAAACCGGCATTACGCCCGATTTCATTGTGGTGGATGGCGCCGAAGGCGGCACGGGTGCCGCACCGCTGGAGTTCACTGACCATGTGGGGTCACCCCTGCAAGAGGGACTGCTGCTGGTGCACAACACCTTGCGCGGAGCGGGCCTGCGCGACCGCGTGAAAATCGGCTGCGCTGGCAAGGTGGTCAGTGCTTTTGACATTGCACGACTCATGGCCCTGGGCGCTGATTGGTGCAACAGCGCGCGCGGTTTCATGTTTGCACTGGGGTGCATCCAGGCACAGCATTGCCATACCGGCCACTGCCCCACCGGTGTCACCACGCAAGACCCGCTGCGCCAGCAGTCGCTGGTGGTACCGGACAAGGCCGAACGCGTTTACAACTTCCACCAGCAAACCCTGCACGCGCTGCTGGAACTGGTGCAGGCCGCTGGCGTGAACCACCCCACCGAGATCACGGCCCACCATATCGTGCGCCGCTCCACCGACCACAAGGTGAAATCCCTTGCGCAACTGATCCTGACGCAACTGCCGAACCGGGCCCTGATTGACCACGAGCTCAACGGTCTGCCCCTGATCTACCGCCATCACTGGCCACGAGCCCAGGCGCATTCGTTTTCTACGGCGTTGGCCTGATCTCTCCGGCTTTCACTTTTGCAAACTACGGAGTAAAGTGCCTTGTATACATCCTGATGGAGTACCCCCATGATTGGAACCAGCCTGCCTATTGGCGCTCTGCTCGGCTTCGCGTTTGGGGTGGTCATCTTGATCGCTGCCTTGATGGCGCTGACAGGAAAGTGGCGACTGGGTTCTCTCAAAGAAGAAGCGCACAACCTGGCTTACGTCGAAGTCGAACGCTCTTCACTGACCCGGAAATGGGTAGATAACATCCCTATCAACTGGGTTCGCACGGCGGCTGCGCTACACGCATCCAGCACCGAACAAGTGGCCAACAACAATGCTTTGGCAATCTCAGCCTGAGGATGGTTTTGCCTACCGCGATGCAAGCACGGCCGCAACCAGTAAATCGCATGGAGCGCCAGCCTTGGCTGCGCTGGTTCTGCTGGCTGGTCCTGTGGTGTGCGCTGGCAACGGCTAGCGCAGCAGACGTGCCGCGTGTCCACATGATTGCGTCTTACCACGCGGGCATGGCTTGGAGCGATGCACAGATTGCTGGTGTACGGGAACAATTACAGGCACTCACGCCACCGGTTGAATTGCAACTGGATTTTCTGGACACCAAACAAGTCCAGCCCAGCGCACGCTACTACCAACTCACCGAAGATCTGCTATTGGCCAAGTACGGCCAACGCGCACCGTCGGTGCTGATCGCCGCCGACGACGACGCACTGGACTTTGCCTTGCGCCTGCGAGACAAACACTTCCCCGGTACTCCGATCCTGTTTTCCGGTGTTTCCAGCAGCCGACGTGCATCTCTGCAGCAAGCGCAGCCGGTGGGAGGGGTGTTTGACGATCTGGATGTCGGGGAGAGCCTGCTACAAATGCTGCGCATTCGCCCGCAAACCCAACGGGTGGTCGTGATCCACGACCAAAGCCGGACCAGCCTTGCGCAGGTGGAAACCCTGCATAGCCGTATGGCAGCCCGTTCCGGTGCCACCATCGAGTACCTGACCAACTTGTCGGTTGCTGCCGTGCAGCAGCGTCTGGGGCAGCTCGGTGCCAACAACCTGGTCTTCGCCCTGCCTTTCAACCGCGACGCCGAAGGCCGGGTCTTAACCCACGAGGAGGCCACGGACCTGTGGACTGCAGCAGCCAAGGCGCCCGTGGCAGTCACCCGCGATGTGGCTATGCGCCCCGGCGTCTTGGGCGGCTTTCTCGTCTCCGGGTTTGAACAAGGGCAGGCCGTGGGCCGCTTGGCGGTGCAAGTGCTCAGGGGCGACGCGCCTAGGCCCCTTCCTTTTACAGAAGGCAACTCACACGCCACCTTTGACTACCCGCAAATGCTGCGCTGGGATGTGGACCTGGACCGCTTGCCAGCGACTGCCACTGTGTTGCAGCGCCCCAAAAATGCCATGGAGTCTCTGCGCCCGCACCTGCCTTGGCTCAGCGTATTGTTCGGCAGCATGCTGGTCATCATTGGGCTGCTACTGCACGGGATCCGGGTGCGCCATGCAGCAGAGGCTGCGCAGCGGTTGAGTGCGCGCAACTACCAAGCATTGTTTGATCACAGTCCGGATGCCATCATGGTGCGAGATTCGCACACCGGACACATCGTGCAAATCAACACACGCTTCTGCCAGTTGTTTGGCTACCAGCCGGAGGAGGTCGGCCACTTGCGGCCGATCGACCTGAGCGCGCCAGAGCCAGGCTACGGCGCGGAGGAAGCGCAAGCCTGGATTGACAAAACACGTCGCGAGGGAGCGCAATTTTTCGAATGGCGTTCGCGGCGCAAGGACGGTACCGTGTTTTGGTCCGAGATATCCATGACCCGGTTCGAAATGGCACAGGGCCAACGCACGGTATCCACCGTCCGCGACATCTCCGACCGCAAGCAGGCTGAAGTGATGGCCAAAGAGTTTGAGCACAGCCTGCAACAGGTGTACCAAAACTTGCCGGTAGCGGTCTTTGCGATCAACGCCCAGCACCAGATCACCTTCTGGAACCCGCATATGACCCGCCTGACAGGGGTCCATGCCGATGCCGTGGTTGGTACGACCGACACCTGGCGCGGCATCTACCCCAGCCCACGCCCCTGCCTGCTCGATGTACTGGTAGATGGCGCGCAGCCCACAGACGTGGAGCGCTACTACGGACAAAAATTGCGCGAAAGCCCCATCATCCCGGGCGCACTGGAGGGTGAGGACTATTTCGCCAACATGGATAGAGACCGTGGCATGTGGATACGCTACTGTGCCGCCCCCTTGCGCGATGCACAGGGCCGGATTACTGGTGCCATCCAAACCCTGATCGACGTCACCCATCTCAAACGCACCCAAGCCACGCTCGAAGAGCTCAACCGTGACCTGGAAGCTCGCGTGCAGACCCGC
>REAW01000001.1 GCA_004293725.1 Curvibacter sp. | reverse complement strand
GCCAGCTCAGCCTCGTAGTCCGGCAGGCTGCGCAATGCCCATTTGGCCAGCAGCGGGATGTGTTCATCCCGGAAACCACTGCGCTCGTTCATGCCGAAGTGGGTGGTTTGCGGCATGGCGATCAATGCCTTGAGCATGTCAGAGCCGCCTTTGGAGCGCGAGAGAAAGCTGTGGTCGCGCAGCGCCTCGGCCGCGCGGTGCAGGTCGCCACCGCTGCTATGTTCGAGGTAGAGGCTCACCAGGTTCACCATGCGGTCTTTGGCCTGCTCCAGCTCAGGGCGCAAGAACTCGGTACCAAAGTAGCGTGCAATTTGCACCATGCCCTTCGGCGCATCGGTGCAAATGGCGTCCAACCGGGCCTGGTCAATCAGCCCGTGTTGCAACCCATGGGCCAGCGCCTTCTCGAAAAAGGGGCGGGCGTCAAACAGGGAAACGGCTTGCGGCTGCGCAGACATGGTCAGATGGCGGCCTCTTCGTCGTCTTCCCGGGCGGCCGGTGTGGCCTTGCCGCGGTCGGTATCTCCTGTTTCCACTTTGCCGTCGTCTTCCTCGGCTTCCTCTTCTTCGTCCAGGCCCATGTCGTGGGCACGTGCCTTGGCGCGCAGCACCAGCAACATTTCGATGAACAGGTCGGGCAGCTCGTGGCGCAGCAGCCAGGCCATCTGCATCCAGTCTTGATCGGCCACCTCGTCCAGTTCCACGCGTGGTCGCACATAGGCCGATTGGTACAGGGCTTGTTCGGACAGCATTTCGCCGTCGTCTTCTACCGTGTCGAAAGTTCCGGTGCGGGCAAATGCTTCTACGCGGCTCCACTTTTCGGTGAAGTAGTCAGCCAGGGCTTCGCTGCCACCTTCCAAGTCACCAATGGCGGTCAGGAATTCGATGGCATCCGCAGAATCGTCACGGAAAATGACCGAGTTCATCATCCCGCGCAGGTGGGTGCGGGTCAGGTCTTTGTATTGTTTCTCGATGACCACAGCATGGGCAAACTGCTGCGGCGTGATCAACAAGTTGACGATGGACTCCTTGGAGTCGTCGTACTCGCGGATCACCGCCAAGATGTCTTTGGGTGGAAGTTGCTCCAGCACCACCATCAGGGCGCCATCGCCCTCGCTGTCGGCCAGTTCGGTCAATACAGATTCGGCACCCACGATGTCGCCAGCGGCGATGAGGGCTTGGGTCTTTTCGATCAGGGCAAGTTGGGACATCGTGTTCTCAGCTCAATCAGTCTTTGTGGTCAAAGCCTTGCTCCACCATCCAGGCGGCGCCTTCTTTTTCATTCACCCGGGCTTCGCGTTCGTCTTCGTCCAAGCCCTCGTCTTCGCCTTCGCGGTTGTCATCGTCCGAGTCTTCAAGGTCCTCGTCGTCGTCGCTGTGTGCGGCGGCACGGCTGTCGGGACGGCAATACATGAACTCCAGCGCTGCCGCGACAGACATAAACCAAGCGCCTGCTGGTTGTTGCAACACTTGGGTCACCATGGCGCGGGCGGCAGGTAGCACTTCCACGGTGTCGCTGATGGACTCCCAGTCCGGCAAGTCTTCTGACTCATGCGAGATCAAATGGTTCATCGCGGTGGTGGACTTGAATCGAAATGCCTGGTGGAACACCACCGCCACCATCTCGGGGCTGAGCTCCAGCATGCTGAGCAAGAAGCCCAGCTCCTTGCGGCGCTCGGCCAG
>REAW01000007.1 GCA_004293725.1 Curvibacter sp. | reverse complement strand
TGGGTGCCATGCGCAGCAGCATTGCCGCCATTCAGGCACATGGCATTTTTCAGGGGCACGATGCAGAGCGCCTGGCGCGCATTGTGTTGGGCGCGCTCTATGGCGGCATGGACTCCCTGCCGGATGATGAAGCGGGCGTGCAAGATGCCCTGGCAGACACCCGACAATGCTTGGTGGCCATGCTGGAGGGATTGCGGACCAAAAACCGCTTGAGTAGCTAGAAACTCTGGTCAACTCAAACATAGATCGTTGCCAAATGGTGTGGATCAACAAGAACTTGATTCGCGTCAGTATGTGGAAGCCATGTGGGTATAAAAAGAGAAAAGGTTAAACACATGAAATCCGACATGACAGATGCGACTTGTTTTGCTTCCACAATTCCTGATCCATTGATCCATACTTTGCTGCGGCCTGCAACGATGGCCGCCATGCTGCAACGCCTGGATGACTTGCGGGCCGCTCCCATCGTCACCTTGGGGTTGGCGCTGGAACAATTGGGCTTGTTGGACAAGCGCCAGTTGGAAGATTTGCGGGCGGAGGACCCCGACTTGCTACGCAGCAAATCCAGCGAGCTGGTGCAGCGCCTGTTGCTGACCCCGGAGGACTTGCACCATGCGCTGGCGCGTACTGCAGGCATCGTAGAAGTTGATGCAACACACTTCGACATTCCAAGCAACGCTTTTGACCTGGTGCCCCTGCGTACGCTGCGAGCCCATGACCTGCTGGTGCTGGGAACATCCAACGACTTGTTGTTCGTTGCGTCTTGGTGCCCCACCAATGAAGACTTGCACAACTATTTGCGGGGTTGCACGGGGCGAAGTGTGCTGATGGTCTGGGCCGAGCGACAAGCTATTGCCGACCGGCTCAACAGCCTGGACCCGCACCGCCCCATGGCATCGCCTGAATCAAACGTTCATGTGCGAGGTGCTAGCCCGGTGGTAGCTGGGGTGAATGGGTTGGATTTTGCAAACCACCTGGCCGCGGCCGACTCGCAGGATATGGAATTCCTGATGGCTGCAGCCGTGCACGAGCTTGCGACCGGTCAAGAACCCGAAGAAACCACCGAAGCCAACGAGGCATCCAGCATGGTGCGCATGGTGAAGCGGCTCATTTTGGATGCGCAGGAAATGCATGCATCGGACATTCACATTGAGACCAATCCGGGGGAAGAATTCACCCGCATTCGTCTGCGACGCGATGGTGATTTGGAGTTGTACCAAAAGCTACCACCGCAATTGCGCGCACCCTTGGTTTCGCGGATCAAAGTGATGGCAAAGCTGGACATAGCCGAGCGCCGCCGTCCTCAAGACGGGAAAGTGAACTTTGCCGACTTTGGCGGAGCAAACTTGGAGTTACGAGTGGCCATCATGCCGACCCACGACGGCATGGAGGACGTCGTCTTGCGCCTTCTCGCCTCTTCCAAACCCATGCCCTTGCAGCGTTTGGGCTTGCAGCCACGGGATACGGATGTGGTGGCTCGTATGTCCAGTCGGTCGTTCGGTCTGATTCTGGCGGCGGGCCCCACCGGCTCCGGGAAAACCACCACGCTGCACTCCATGCTGGCTGAAATCAACACAGACGAGAAGAAGATTTGGACTGCTGAAGACCCGATTGAAATTACCCATCCTGGTTTGCGCCAAGTCCAGGTCAACCCCAAAATTGGCCTGACCTTTGCCCATGCGATGCGTGGCTTTCTGCGGGCTGACCCGGACGTCATCATGATTGGCGAAATCCGCGACGAAGAGACCGCCAAGATTGCCATTGAGGCCTCGCTGACAGGGCACTTGGTGCTGTCCACGTTGCACACCAACAGCGCCTGCGAGAGTGTGGTGCGGTTGATGGACATGGGCATGGATGCCATGAATTTTGCGGACTCTTTGGTAGGCATCGTGGCGCAGCGCCTGGTGCGTGCGCTGTGCCCGCACTGCGCTACTGGCAAGCATTTGCTCCCCAAGCAGTGGGAAGAATTGGTGCACGAGTACGTAAGCGGGTCTCCTTTGACGCTTGCCGAGGGCGCAGATCGCCTGCTGGTTGCTGCGGGCGCAACCAGCCCTGCCGATGTGTTGGTGAAAACGGCGCAAGGCTGTCCCCAATGTGGCGGCAAGGGCTACAAAGGCCGCATGGGGGTTTACGAGATTTTGGAAAACAACCCCGCGTTGCGCCTGCTCATTCAGCGCAACGCACGGCCGACAGAGCTTTACGACGAAGCGATTCGCAGCGGCATGCACAGTCTGCGGCATGACGCACTGGAAAAGTGGGTCAGTGGCCGCATCGACCTGCGCCAAGCCAGGGTGGCCTACCTCTAGGAACGGTGTGCCGCCCTGCAGCAAAGCTTGCAGACCCTTCAAAGGCATTGGCAACCGCATCATCAAGAATTGCCATGGCCGCCAAATTGGGTTGAAGCCTCTATCTGCCGCGCCAGAGTTTTATGCGGCGATGGTGATCCTGCGTGAGTGCTTGCACCACCTGCGGTTTAGTGAGGTGGTGGTGCAGGCTGAATGGCTGAAATCGACGATGTTGGGAACTACTGCTTCAGGCTGTAAGCAGAAGTTCGATTTCGATTCCACGCAGAATCATCTTAAGCTGCACTAGCAATTTATGATTGATTCTTGATTTCAAACTTTTAACAAATGAAACTTGGTGATTGGGTATTCGTGCTTGGCCAGACGATCGTTGGGGTTGGCGTGTACAGCACCATCGTCTTGGCCTTGATACAGCCCTACGTGAATCAAGCAATTTTTGATTTCTTAAACGTCTGGCTGAGGGTTGCCTTCGTGCCACTGATGTTATGGATCTGTATAAAGTACGTGCGATCCGTTCGTAAATGAAGCTTCCTGCTTATTGAAAATTAAAGGCGATGCTGTAGGTCCGCTACCGCTGCGAAGCCGAGGCGCCAGCAGGCTGTTAGGAGACATTCACCGTTTCTCGAAGCAAACACGCAGTGGCATTACTGAAAAAGACTGGTTGCGGACTTTCGCTGAGCTCCGAACCAGTCGTTAACTGGGAGTGACGGGGCTACAACACGTGGCGGCGAAGCCGTCGTCTGATGCTGTGGGTCCCACCGCTCACCTTGCAAAATCTTGATTGCGCCAGATTGCAACTAGCCAGATTACCCCCATTGCAGCGCTAGTTGTAGCGGATGGACCCGAAGCCCAAGCAAGCTGTGCCAGCCGATCATCCCAGCCCACCCGAGAATCGACTAGAGCGCGCCAGACAAATGGCAATACACAGACTGAGCCTACGATTGCTCCTGAAAGTAAAAAGTGCCACGCTGCGGTGAGGCGAAAACGCAAAAGAAGCCACAAGGTGATGGCAAGCAGAAGGGCGACGGGCATGAAGAGAACAACTACAACGCCGGGGATTACCATGCTAGCCGCGATCCATTCACTAGTGGTACATCCTTCAGGACCAACACACGTGAACAGCGAAAAGGCAAACATTGCCATCAATGGCAGGCCGAAAAGCGAGATCGATAAACGTTTCAAGAGGGACCTAACTCCAAAGTTGTGCGGCGGGCAGCATGCGCCGCGTAGCTGAGACGTCAACAGACTGTAAGCGGTCATCAACGAGTGAGGCTAGCTGTGGGCGCAATACCTAGAACAAAGCGCTCCAGAACGAGGGAAGACAATCGTCCTTCAATGTCACCAAAACCAATGGCTAGTCCTTCGAGGTCTTCCAGCTTGACGAGCTTTCCGTTTCTGGAAGTCTTCTCGCTAAAGAACTTCCCGATTAATGGGATGCCCCCATCGCCAACGGTCCATACACTGTGGACATAAATACCCCTATTCTCAAAAGCCTTGTTAACCTCCTTCATTAAGGTTTTGAGTTTTTCCTCTAAATCTGGTGCGCGCTGCTTCACTACGAGTTGGAGCATGTCGCCCAGTTCAGTGGTGGACTTCTTTCCACCTGTGAAAATCATTCCGGTCTCGGAGCCCATACCCGCTGCTGCCCAGATAAGCGTGCGCATCGTAGACTCCAAACTTGCTGAATTGACGCAAATCTGCCCTAGAGCTTCTTTGTATTCACGCGGTGGCCAGCTCTTGATGCGTCCCAAAGCTTCCAACTGTAGGCGCATGTGCTCTTCATACTCTTTAGAGGGCGGAGCAGAACAAATCAAATCTGCCTCTGTTGCCTTGATGGGAAGCATGTCGGCACCGATAAAAGCATCTTGAGACCCATCCTCTTCGAACGCGTGGACGTTCCACTGGCCTAGATGAAACTTCTTAAAGAGCTTCATGGTTATCTCCTTGATTACGGGTTCCGTTTCCGGCCGAATGGCTGCTTATCGACCCGATGAAGCAAAGTCCGCTTCCGCTGCTAAGCGGAAGCAGGTTGATATCTGAACCGATCCAGCCATCCATCACTTCGCCCCCTCCACCTTCACCCGCATATTCGGAGCCTCCCCAAACATCTCCGGTGCATACATCGCTTCCACGCGTGACGGCGGCAGCGAGAACTCGCCGACGTTGTTGAGGCGGATGGTGTATTCCATCTTCACTACGCCTTTGGGCAGGTACTCGTAGTAGCTGCGGAAGGACTCGAAGCTGCGCTCTTCAAACGCGACCCAGCCGTAGCCTTCTTTCCTCTCGCCCTGCGTGGCGATCTCGCTGTCGCGGCCCAGGCCGCTACCCAGAATGGTGGCGCCGCCGGGCACGGGGTCGGTGATGGCGACCCAGGTCATGTCGGCGCTGGCGTTCACCTCAATGCTGATGCGCAGCACGTCACCGCGCGTGTATCTGCCGGCCGGCAGGCTCTTGTTGGCCTGCTCCACGGGGGTTATGGTTTTCTTGATCTGGTAACCCGCAAAGAACGGCGCCTTCAGTTGCACCGCCGCTACCGACTGCAGTGTGAGCCAAGGCTTGCCGGCGCCCTGGTGGGTCACGTTCAGCGTGTCCTTCACCGCACCTTTCTCGGCAGTCTTGCTCCAAGGCAGGAACATGGTGTTGTTCTTCAGGTTGCCCGGCGATGCGGGTGCGCCGAAGAAGGTGGTCTGGTGCGCGGCGCCCGATGTGTCGGAGGTCTTGATGCGTTCGACCTTGCTCCAGTCCACGCTAGCCGCACCCGTGCTCATCGATGCCTTGGTGGTTCCGACTACCGTCACGGCTTCAAACTTGGCGCTGAATTTCTCCAGGGCCAGCCCACCCCACAGGTTGGCGGTGGTGGTGTGCCACGCGCCGTTTTGCTGGCGGCTGATGAAGCCGTTGGCCAGGCGGCCCATGTCGTCTTTCCACGCTGGGTCGTCCAACACACTCAAGATCAGGCGCGCGGTGTTCACGTCGCCGCTTTGCATCAGCCACCACCAGTAGTCGTCCTTCTCGGTGCTGAAGATCATCTTGGTGCCCTGGTAGCTGATGCGGCTGCGCAAAATCTGCGTTGCCTCGGCCAGGCGCTTGTCGCGCTCGGGCACGTCGTTCACGCGTTTCAAGATGTTGAGCCAATCAATCACCGCATGGGTGGGCCACTGGTTGGGCGCGATGGTGATGCTGTTGACCATGCGGCCCTGGGCCTTGCCGTAGCGCGACAGGGCTTCGATGGCGGCCAGTTTGCGCATGTCCAGATCTTTGCGCGGGCTCCAGAACTCGCGCTGGATGCGGCCTTCCACAAATGCGATGAGGCCACGCTCCATGGGCGCGCGAATCTCGTCGCTGAGTGCAAACGCGGGGTCTATGCTGGCAGCCTCATGCGTGGCGGCCAGCAGGTAGGCGGTCAGTGTGTCGCTGCCGCGGTTGGCCTCGCCATCGCGTGGCGGGAAGTAGTGAGCCAGACCATCGCTGTCCAGGTAGCTTGGAATTTGCGCAGCCACGCTTTGCCACATCTTGCCGTCACGCAGGCCCACGCTCTTGCTGGTCTTTTGCTCCAGGCAGGCAAAGGGGTAGAGTGCAAACCAGTCCCGCACACCCGGCAGGCCTTCGGCCAGTTTGGGCTGCAGCGCCATCTTCAGGCCGCCACGGCCGGGCAGGGCGTCGGCAGGGGCATTCACGTCCATGGTAAGCGGGCCGTCAATTTGCACCAGCGTGGCTTGCTGCACCGTGAGCGGCACGGCCGGGATGATGCGTTGGCGCGCCTTCAGCGCGTCGCGCGCGCCGCTGATGGTGTCTTTGGCTTCGATTTCCCACAGGATGGCCTCGTTGCGCGTCAGCGCCAGTTGGGCGGGCGCAGTCACATTCCATGCAACCTCTTTGGCATCTCCCGCAGGTATATCAATGGTTTGTTGCTCCAAATTCAATAGCGTGGCACGTGGTGTCACCAGCACCTTCATGGCCTGCTTGGTGGTGTTGCGCAGGGTCAGCTGGGCGCGGTACTGGTCATCCTCGCGCACCAGCGGCGGCAGCCCGCTGATGATTTGCAAATCTTGCGTGGCGCGAATGCTGGTGCTGCCGGTACCAAACATGCCGGTAAAGGCATCGGCCACGGCCACGATCTTGAAGGTGGTGAGTGCATCGTTCAGCGGCACGGTCACCACGGCCTGGCCGTTGGCGTCCAGCTTCACGCTGGGGTTCCACAGCAGCAGGGTTTCCAGCAGCTCACGTGCACCACTGTGGCCGCCACCACCTCCGGGGGCCACCGCCTTGCGGCCGTAGTGGCGCCGGCCAATGATTTCCATCTGTGCGGTGGACGTTTCCACACCCCAGCTGCGACGTTGCAGCATCGCGTCCAGCAGGTTCCAGCTGCTGTTGGGCATCAGCTCCAGCAGGGCTTGGTCCACTGCGGCCAGGGCCACTTCGGCGCCTGCCGCGGGCTGGCCGTTGGGCAGCTTTACGGTGATGGTGACCTTGGCTTGGCTGCGCACGGCGTAGCTTTCCTTGTCGGCCTTCACGCTTACCGCCAGTTCATGCGCGCGGGAGCCTACGCGGATTTCGGCCACACCCAGGCGGAAGGCGGGCTTGCTCAGGTCCACCAGCGCGGTGGGGGCCACGTACTCGCGCCCCTCAAACCAGAAGCTGGTCCACCACTCGCGCGGGGCCTTGTAGCCCCACGTGAAGAAGCTGTACCAGGGCACCTCACGCAGGCGGCCGCGCAGCACCAGCGCGCTCACATACACGTTGGGCCCCCAGCCTTCCTGAATCTTCACTTGAATAGTCGGGTCTTGCCCGTTGAGCTGCACCACCTCGGTCTGCACAATGCCTTCGCGTTCCACCGCCACCAGGGCGGTGGCAAAGCGGAAGGGCATGCGCACCTGGAACTTGGCGGTCTCACCGGGCTGGTAGCTCTTTTTCTCCGGCAGCAGGTCGATGCGGTCGGTGTTCTCGCCGCCAAACCACAGCTCGCCCTGCTTGGTGACATACACGCTGCTGGCCGCCTGGATGCTGTTGCCGGATGCATCTTTGGCGGTGACCACCAGTTCCACTTCGCCAGCTTCGTTCAACGCGGTTTCGCACAGCAGCAGGCCGCGTGAATCGCTTTTGCCACTGCATACGCTGCCCATTTCCTTGGTGCTGGTTTTGTTGTCGTAGGTGTAGAAGCCGCCCACCATGCGTTTGCGTGTGGTGGTTGTGATGCGGGCGGTGGCTTTCACTTCCAGCGCTACGCCTGCCTGCGGCTTGCCGCTGAGGTCTAGCGCCAGCGCCTGGAACTTGATTTTTTGGCTGCTGGACACCCAGCCTTCGGTCTTGATACCCGCCACTACGCTAGCAGGCCACAGCGTTTGTGTGCTGCGGATGGTTTGCACCTCGCCATTCGGGTCGGAGTAGGTGGCTTCCAGCAGCAGGTCCTGCGGCTGGCGGCTCTTGGGGACTTGCTCCAGCGTGAGCTTGCCTGCGCCATTTTTGTCCAGGGTGAGCGGCAGCTTGTCGGCAATGACGCGACTGTCTGCACTGGCATTGGCGTCTTCTTCGCCCTCACCGCTACTGGCCTGCTGGTTGCCATATGGAGCAGAAAAGTTGAACTCGTTGTAATCCGTAAAGCTGGGGTACTTGGTTCGCACCAGCGCAGACACGCGTACCGGCAGGTTGATCGCTCCGCCGCCCGACACATAGTTGATCTGAACGTCCACAGGCAACTTGCCCACATTCACCAGCGCCTTTTTCTCGGCAGGTGTGATGCGGCCTTCCAGCACCGGCAGGCGGAACTCTTCCACCCGGAATTGGCCGGTGTAAAAGCTCTGGTCGCGCGTGCCGCCCGACAGCTGCACCTGGTACACGCCCAGCTTGGCTGCTGGCGGTATGGAGAAGCTGCTCTCTGCACTCAGGCCACCGGTGGCGGTTTTGCGCCACGCCACGGTTTGTTCATACTGCTGGCCGCTGCCCATGTGGGTAATCTTCAGAGTGCCGGGCTGTTGCGCAGGCAATCCAAAACCATTGGAGGTTTCGTTGCGCAGCAGGTGCTTCATGGACACGGTTTCGCCTGCGCGCAGCAGCGTGCGGTCAAAGATCGTGTGGGCGCGTTCGTCGGGCACCGCGTCGCGGCTGGTGGGCACATTGAAACGCCAGGGCTCAATGCCACGGTTCCAGTCGCTCCAGGTGAAGGCCAAGTCTTGCACTGTGCCTTTGCCATCGCCCGCAGGCTGGGTGGCGCGCGCGCTCACAAAGTAGGCTTGGCCATAGCCGTCTTCTCCACTGCACCGTGGGGGTTGAGGCGAGAGGCCTTCAAAGTTGGCAACACCCTGCGCATTGGTCACGCCGGTGGCCAGCTCTTTGCCCCGGCAGTCCGACACACGCACCGTGGCACCCGCCACCGGCGCGCCCTTGTCCAGCGAGGTGACCCAGGCTAGCGCGTTCTCGCGCCCCAGCTTGAAGTGCACCCCCAAGTTGGTGACCAGCGCAGAGGTGCGCACGTACATGGTGCGTTCCGCGCCGTGGCCTTCGTCCAGCAAACTGTTGCCCAGTTTTTGGGAAGCAATCTCCACCACGTGAAAGCCGGGTGGCAGCGGAATGCCCACCACCTCAAACGGGCGCGGGTCGTTGGTCTGGGGCTTCTGGAGGTCCAGCGTCTTCACGTGAGGGCGGCCCTGCAAGAGCGACACCATGCGGGTCTGCACGCTGTACTTGTCGGCGTCACTCACGATCTTGGGCAAAGGGCCTTGTACATCGACCGCTGCCTGTTTGCGCGACACGGTGTAACTGTCGTAGCGCTGCAACTTGCGCCACCAGGCAATGATGTCGGCGTCGGTGCCGGGTTGGAAACTGCTGACTTTGCCCGCGGGCGCCTTGGGCGCGGCGGGTTTGGCCTGTTCGGCGTTCAGCCCCTTCAGTTGGAGCGCGGCTTCCACATTGCGCAGCGTCACAGGCAGCAGCGCCACGCCACTGGGTTCGGCAAAACGCTCCACGATGCCAAATGGTGACGCAGCAAACTTGGCCAACGGCGGCATGGCGGCGGTGGATGTCTTGAGCGGAAAACTGTCCGCATTGCGCAGCCTGCGGCCGGAAGCGTCTTTGAAGTCTTTGGGCAGCTCGATGGTGAACTGGGTTTGCTCGGCAAATGGTGCAGTGAATGCGATGCCATTCACCACGTCGTCGCCGTCGCCCGCTTCTTCATTCAGGGCCGGCTTGAAACTGTCTTTGCTGCTTTTCAGGCGAATTCCCTGCAGTAACTTCACCGGCACCGGCGCGTTGAAGTTCAGCGTCATGGGGCGAATCGGCAGACAGGCGCTTTGGGCGTTTTCACGTTCGCAGCTAAAGGTGGCCGCAAACGGCTCGCGCACTTGAAAGTTGAAGCGTTTTTCCACACTGTTCGGTACACCTGTGGCCGCGCCACCACGCGCCGGCGTGGCTACGCCCTTGCCAAACACAATTTGCACCTTGGCCGATGACGACAGCGTGCGGTTGCAGGCCAGCGTAACGATGGACAGCGGATTGGCTTTGGCCTCAATGTCCATGCCCTGGGCCTCTAACAGGGCTTCGCGTTCCTTGCCGCTGATCAGGCGCACCGCCACGCGTTCGCCCAGGCCTTCTACCGCGCACCACACGTTGGCCTGCACGCTCTCGAGCGTGGCCGCGCCGTTCAGGCTCAAGATGAAGAACTGTTCTTCGTCGATGCGGTTGCCGGAGTAAGGACGTATGTTTTGCACAAACGGACCACCGCTATTGAATTTATAGCTGGTGGTGCCCGTCAGCTCTGCGCCCTTGGGGGATTTGAAGCCTGATTTGGCTTGAACGGTGCAGCTAATGCCGGGCGGCAGGTCGTTCTCAAAATCAAAGGCCCACACCCGGTCGTTCACCCAGCGACCGGTGCCCTTGGTTACCTGGGCGTCGCTGCAGCTCAGCGTCAGCGGCGCCTCGGCCTTGGGGTCGCCAAAGTTGACGGCACTTTCGTCAAATTTGGCGAGCACCTGCCGCACCTGGGCGATTTCGCCTTGTGGCGACAGGCTGGTAATTTGCAGGGCCAAGGCAGCCCAACTGGACGCGGCCAGGCCGCAAGCGAGAAGGATTTTTGGTGTTTTCATGCAGGCTCCCGAAGCGCAGCTTGGAGCGTAGCCGAAAAAATACGCACAGGGGAATTTGCCTTGCGCATTGCCAGGCGCAAGCAATAGGGTGGATCCTGGGTCAATACCCAGTGTGTGCCATCCAAACACTGCAGTGAGAGCTTCTCCACCGCCGAGCGTGGTGCTAGCATGTAAACACTCTTTCCCAAGGATGTTGTTCCATGCAATCAGCACCAGAACCCGTCAATGAACTGCAGCGACTCGTGGCCCTTCAGAAGCTGCGAATTCTGGACACTGCCGCTGAAGAGAATTTCGACTGCTTGACCCGGGCCGCCGCGTTGGTATGCGGGACGCCCATATCCCTTGTTAGCCTGGTGGACGCTGAGCGGCAATGGTTCAAGTCCAACTATGGCTTGGGGTCAGTCACAGAAACCCCGCGCGACGCCGCTTTCTGTGCCCATGCCATCTTGGGGGACGGCATTTTTGAGGTGCATGATGCGCTGACCGATCAACGCTTTGCAGACAACCCGCTGGTCATCGGCGACCCAGGCATTCGTTTTTATGCCGGGGCACCATTGGTGCTAAACGATGGCGCCCACGTGGGAACTTTGTGCGTCATCAGCCAGGAGCCTGGTGCTCTCACCCCTATGCAGCGTGAGGTGTTGGGCAACCTGGCACGTGTCGCAGTTCTTGCCCTGGAATCCCGCCATCTCGCCGCCCAGAGTGCACACAGTGAAGCGCGGTTTCGCGCACTCAGTGAAGCCTCTCCGCTGGGTATCTACGCCACCGATGCGAACGGCGCTTGTACCTACACCAATGCGAAGTGGCAGGCCATTTATGGCCTGAGCGAGACGCAAAGTCTAGGCATGGGCTGGACCGCCGCTTTACACCCCGAAGACAAAGCCGCAGTGTTTGCGCACTGGCAAGCGTGCGCTGATTCCGGGGAGACTTTTGCCATGGATTTTCGAATTCATCAGCCTGGCAGAGCCTTGCGCATGGTGCACAGCACAGGCAGTCAAACAGTGGATGAGCAGGGCGTGCGTACCGGCCATGTAGGTGCTGTAGAAGACATTACAGAAAAATACGCTGCCCGATACATCAACGAATCCCTCATGTCGATGATATTGAAGCACCGCATCGTTTCATTTACAGACGTGACTGGGACGATCACCGAGGTCAACGACGCGTTCTGTGTGATCAGTGGCTACAGCCGTGAAGAACTGATCGGCAAGAACCATCGCGTCATCAACTCAGGCGCCCACCCGCCGGCGTTTTTTGCGGCCATGTGGCGCACCGTGAGCCGTGGTGAGTCTTGGCAGGGTGAAATATGCAATCGGGCCAAAGACGGTCAACTTTACTGGGTTGACAGCATCGTCGCCCCCTTGCGGGGGGCCGACGGCGCAATTGAACGGTATGTCTCCATTCGAACTGACATGACCAAGCGCAAACGCCAAAGTGAGGAGTTGCGCAAGAGCCAAGAGTTTCTGGATCAAACTGGCCGCTTGGCAGGCGTTGGCGGGTGGGAGGTGGATATTCTTGCCGGCACAGTGCACTGGTCTGAAGAGACCCGGCGCATTCATGAAGTGGAGCTGGGCTACCAACCCATTTTGGCCGAAGCGATCGACTTTTATGCGCCAGAAGCCCGGCCCGTGATTCAAAAGGCCGTCGAAAACAGCATGTCTGCCGGCAAGGACTGGGACCTTGAGCTGCCGCTGATTACCGCGACTGGCAAGCGCATTTGGGTCCGATCAGTTGGGCACGTGGACTTTGAAAACAATGCGCCGCGGCGCATCGTGGGCGCATTTCAGAACATTACTGAAGCGTACTTGCAACGCCAAAGGTTAGACAGCATCCGAGATCGCTTTCAACTCGCTACCCGATCCGGTGGCATTGGTGTGTGGGACTACAACCTGGTGGACGGCTCCTTGACCTGGAGTCCCGAAATGTATTCACTGTACGGCCTGCCTGCTAAGGATGCAACAGGCGTGTACGCACTTTGGTCCAAGCATTTACACCCGGACGACAAGGCGAGCGCAGAGGCCGCGTTACAAGCAGCGATACAGGGCACCAGCGACTTTCAGCCAGAGTTTCGCGTGGTCTGGAACGATGGCAGCATCCATTTCATACAGGCGGCTGCCATGGTTGAGCGCGATAGCGATGGGAAGGCACTGCGCGTTGTGGGTGTCAATTGGGAAATCACCGCGCAGCGCAACGCAGAAGCAGCACTTGCCCAGAAAAATGAGTTACTGCAAGTCACCATGCAATCCATTGGCGACTCGGTTATCACCACAGATGCAAAGGGCTGCGTCACATGGCTTAACCCGGTTGCCGAACGCATGACCGGCTGGACGAATGAGGAGGCCTTGGGTCGGCCTCTTGCCCAGGTTTTTCATATCGTCAATGAGCAGACACGTTTGTCCACGGAAAACCCGGTGGACACCTGTCTCAAGCAAGGCAAGATTGTTGGCTTGGCGAACCACACGTTGCTTATATCCAAGCACGGTGAGGAGTTTGGTATTGAAGACTCTGCGGCCCCTATTCGCGATGCACGTGGAGGCGTGCTGGGCGTGGTACTGGTGTTCCATGATGTGACGGAGCAGCGGCGCATGTCGGGTGAGATGTCTTACCGGGCAACGCATGACGAACTCACTGGGTTGGTCAACCGCGCAGAGTTTGAATCACGCCTGCGCCGCCTGCTGCAAAAGTCACACGAAGATGGCAGCCACCATGCTCTGATGTTTATCGATCTGGACCAGTTCAAGCTGGTCAATGATGCATGCGGCCACACGGCGGGGGACCAGCTGCTTCAGCAGGTCAGCAAGCTGCTGGGTGAGTCAGTACGCTCTCGTGACACTTTGGCGCGTCTGGGCGGTGACGAGTTCGGGGTCATTCTGGACCATTGCACCGGTGAGCAGGCGCAGCGTGTAGCGCAGCAAATTTGTGACCGCATGGAGGAGTTCCGCTTTCTGCATGATGGCAGGCGCTTTCGCATTGGCACCAGTATCGGCCTGGTCGCGGTGTCCAACGCATTTGCGACAGTTGCCGCAGTGATGCAAGCTGCAGATACCTCTTGCTACGCCGCCAAAGAGGCGGGCAGGAACCGTGTACACGTATGGTTTGACACAGACCAGGCACTGCGCGAGCGGCACGGAGAAATGCAATGGACAACGCGTATCGAGCAAGCGTTGGACGAAGATAAGTTCGTTTTATATGCGCAACGGATCACTACGTTGGAGGCGGGTGGTCACGGTTTGCACGCTGAAGTGTTGTTGCGGATGCTGGACCACGACGGGGGCATCATCAGCCCAGCGGCTTTCATTCCCGCTGCTGAGCGTTTCAATCTTGCATCACGCATAGACCGCTGGGTACTGCGCAACGCGACAGACTGGCTTGAGGCCCACGCGGAGCAGGCCAATGTGCAAACGCTTAGTGTCAACCTGTCCGGGCAGTCTGTTGGCGACCGTGCTTTCCATCGGCAAGTCATTGAAAAGCTGTGTTCACTTGCGCCCCACATTCGCCAGCGTTTGTGTTTTGAAGTCACCGAAACCGCCGCTGTCACCAATTTGGCAGATGCAGCGCTGTTCATCGAGCAGGCGCGGGCGCTGGGGGTGCGCATAGCGCTGGATGATTTTGGTGCGGGAGCATCGTCATTTGGCTATTTGAAATCGTTGCGCGTGGACTTTCTGAAGATCGATGGGCAGTTCATCAAGGACCTGGTTGATGACGCGCTGGATGATGCCGCTGTAAGGTGCTTTGTAGATGTGGCGCGCGTGGTCGGTGTGAAGACTGTTGCCGAGTATGTGGACCGCGAAGCTGTTCTGGAGCGGGTGAAGGCCTTGGGTATCGACTATGCGCAGGGCTTTCATTTGCATAAACCTGAGCCCATAGAGCGGCTGCTGACCGTGTCACTGGCATCGCAATAGACCTGGAACCAATGTCATTGGCCCCATGCCGAACAGGGCCCTTTGCAATCCACCAGGGCGGCAGGTTCCTGTGTTTCATGTCGCTAGTCAGGCACGGAAGATGCTGTGTTCGGGCTGGCATATACTGGTCTTAAAAACAGTATTTGCAGTTTGAACAGGGAATCCTCCATGCTTGATGACACCGCAGCGCCCACAGGCTTGTTTGCCGACGAGACCCAGGTCACTCGCTGTGTGTGGTGCCGTGCCACACCCCACTACCAGCACTACCACGACCAAGAGTGGGGTTTCCCGGTGAGCAGCGACACACGCCTTTTCGAGAAAATCTGCCTGGAAGGATTTCAGGCCGGCCTGAGCTGGCTCACTATCCTGAACAAACGCGAGAGTTTTCGTGCTGCCTTTGCCGGCTTTGACATGGACAAGGTGGCCGCCTTTGACGATTCCGACGTAAAACGCTTGGTGCTGGATGCTGGCATCGTGCGTCACCGCGGCAAGATCGTCTCCACCATCAACAACGCCCAAAAGGCGATAGAACTGCGCCAGGAGTTTGGCTCACTGGCCGCCTATTTTTGGAGTTTTGAGCCTGAAGCCACCACGCGTCCCAGCCAAATCACGCGCCAAACCTTGAGTGGTGTGACTACGTCGCCGGAGTCCATTGCCTTGTCCAAAGACCTGCGCAAGCGGGGCTGGAGCTTTGTGGGCCCCACCACCATGTACGCTTTGATGCAGGCAATGGGCCTGGTGAATGATCATCTTGAGGGCTGCCATGCCCGCGATCGTGCCCTGCAGGCCAGAGCGGCCTTTGTGCCGCCCCGCAAAGCTTAGGCCGCTGCTGCGGCAATGGCCGCCATGAGCCCGTCGTGCCCGTTGTAGAGCGCGTCGCCACGCACCAGACGAGCGCCGCTCGCACCGTGGACCACCAATGCCGGTACGCCTTGCGCGCCATGGGCTTGCATGAGGCGGCGGGCGTTCTGGATACGGCCATCGTGCTTGAGTTGCAGGTCTGCGTCCTGTCGGGTCAACAGGTCGGCAGCGGCTGTCAGGCCCTTGGACCGCAATACCGCCTCCACACCTTGCGGGGTGCAGATGTCCAGACCCTCCGAGTAGCGCGCTTCTTGCAAAACTTTCAAGGTTTCCAGTTCTTTGGCTGGCGCGGTTTGTGCCACGGCAGTGAGGGCGAGAGAGGCGGCGGACGAGTCAAAGCGGGTTCCATGCTGGCCCAGCACTTGGCTGCGGTATGCCGCGCTAAAGGTCTGGCCGGTGAGCTTTCCGATGCGTACATCGTTGGACCAGGCATATTCGGCGAAGTCCGCGCTCATCACGCGCCCGCCGCTGCTGAACAGGCCGGTGGGAGCCAGCTCCAAGTTGATGGAGGCTTCTTGCCCCAGGCGCTCGATGGCGGGGGAGGCGCCATAGCACCAGCCACACAAGGGGTCGAACAAATAGGTCACGGTGGTGGACATGGGGTGGGGTTCTTTCAATCGTTGTTCAGGTTGGTGGCAGCAAGCGCCTGCTCAAACAGGGCAATCTCTTCTTGCAGGCTGCTGCGGCTGCGGAAGTGCCTGGCGGCGCGGTTGTACCAGTTCTCGGCGTCTTCCAGATCGCCTTCCTGCAGGTGCAAGATGCCGTGCAACCAGGCGCCCAGCATGGAGTCGTCCTTCTGCACCAGGTCATGCGCGGCGTGCCAGCGACCGGCGTGCAGGTCTTGCAACACCTGGTGCAGAAGGGGCATGGTGGTGGTTACCACTTCATTTCGCCGGTGTTGACTTTGGCGCCGATATCCAGCGACAGGCCGCCGTCCGTCAGGGCAGGGTAGGCCTGCTTCATGGCGGGGATCAAGGTGGCGCTGGTCTTGTTGGCAGCGAGGTTTTTCTCGAAAGTCTGCAAGTAGTCTTTGGTAAAGGCAATGGCGCTGGCTTCGACCTTGGTACCCGCCTTCATATGGCCGGGGATTACCAGCTCGGGCTTCAGGGCGGCCATCTCGTCGAGCTGGGCCACCCACGCGGCGCGCTCGGCGGCGGTTTGGGTGTCCGCCGTCCAGACGTGCATGTTGCCGAACACGCCGATGTTGCCCACCACCGCCTTGATGGACGGAATCCACGCATACGGGCGGTGTGCCAGCAGGCCTTGGGTTCCGCGGATCTCGATGGTCTGGCCTTCCAGCGCCAGGGTGTTGCCTTCCAGGGCGCGGGGCACCACGGGCTTGCGGGGTGCGTTGGCGCCCATTTTGGGGCCCCAGAACGCGACCTTTCCAGCCAGCTTGGGTGCCAGTTTGGCCAACACGGCAGGCGTGGTCACCACGTCGGCTTGGGGGAACACTTCTTTCAGAGCTTCCACACCAAAGTAGTAGTCGGGGTCGGCTTGGCTCACATAGATGGTGGTGAGTTGCTTGCCGCTGTCCAGCACATTGGCAGCGATGCGCAGGGCGTCGGAACGGGTGAAACCGGCGTCGATGACGATGGCGTCTTTCTGGCCATAGACCAGCGTGGAATTGACGTTGAAGCTGTTGCCGTCGGCGTTGTAGACCTTGACGGTGAGCGGCTGTTGGGCGTTTGCCGCCCCAGACAGTGAGGTAAAGGCGATGGCAAGCGATGCGGCGATAACGGTAGTGCGGATCATGGTGAACTCCTGGTGGTGGTTGGACGCTTTGAGGACGTCCCATCAGCGTTGGGTTGAACTTTAATTGCAATATCCGCGCAGATAAACCCGATAATTCGGCCATTACTGTTTCATAAATTGAGCAAATCATGGACCGTTTGACCGCCATGCAGGTGTTTGTGGAGGTTGCGCAGAGTGGCAGCTTCAGCGCCACAGCTGACAAGCTGGACATGTCGCGCGCCATGGTGACGCGCTATGTGGGCGAGCTGGAGCAATGGCTGGGCGCACGGCTCTTGCAGCGCACCACCCGCAGCGTCACGCTCACCGACGCTGGCGAGAGCTGCCTGCGCCGCAGCCAGCAGATGCTGGCGCTCATGGAAAACGTGGAAGAAGAAACCAGCCGCCACGACGGCGCGCTGCGCGGGCAATTGCGGGTGACTTGCAGCATGTCGTTTGCCTATGCGGAAATGGCGGCAGCGATTGCCGACTTTCTGGCGCTGTACCCGCAGCTCAAGATCGACCTCAATGCCAGCGAAGGCGCACTCAACCTGGTGGAAGCACGCATCGACTTGGCCATCCGCATCAGTGCAGAGCCAGACCCGGCACTCATCGGCCGGGTGTTGGCGCCGTGTGCCTCGGTGCTGGTGGCTTCGCCCGGCTATCTCGCGAAGCACGGCACGCCACAGCTACCCGCAGACTTGCAGGACCACCGCTGCCTGAGCTACGCCAACTTCGGCAAAAGCGTGTGGAAGCTGCAGCGCGGCGAGGAGCATGCCGAAGTGCATGTGGGCAGCCATTTCAGCGCCAACGAGGCCACCGCCTTGCTGCGGGCCGCGCTCGCGGGCGGCGGGGTGGCCATGCAACCCACGTATCTGGCGAGCCCGCACTTGGCCGATGGCAGCTTGCAGCGGGTGCTGCCGCAGTGGCAGCTGCCCATGATGTCCATCTACGCGCTCTACCCGTCACGCAAGCACCTTTCGCCGGCCGTGCGGGCTTTGCTGGACTTTCTGGCCGAGCGGTTTGAGAGCGAGTCTTGGAAGTTGCAGCGCTGAACTGCTATCAATTCAGTAGCTAACTGCGCATATTCAAAGGCTGGAAGGGCCTGTTTCTATACGAAAGTTAGCCTAGGTGTTCCACCACCAAAATCGCCTTGGCCATGCCTTTGCCGGTGTTGCGGATGGCGTGTTGAACATCCACCGCATAGCGTGCACTGTCGCCGACCTTGAGCACCTTGCTGCTGTCAGCAGCCTGCACGGTGAGGCTGCCGCTCAGCACCGAGAGGTGTTCTTTGGCGCCCGCCTCGTGCGGCTCGGAGGCCAGCACGCCGCCGGGTTCCACGGCAAGCTCGTACCACTCCACGCTCCCTGCCAAGGCGATGGGCCCGAGGATGCGCAGCGTGCATTTGCCGTCCGGGCTGCTGGTCACGGGTATGGTGTGGGCGGGCACCAGCTCCACTGTCGGGTTGGCCTTGTCCGCGGGTGCATTCCCCAGCAGGTCGGTGAGGCTGATGCCCAGCGCAGTGGCCAGGCGCCACAGTACGCCCACTGTCGGGTTAGCCTGGTTGCGCTCCACCTCGGAGAGCATGGATTTGGATACCCCTGCGCGCTTGGAAAGTTCGTCCAGCGAAAGCTTTTGCGCCTTGCGAATTTCCTGCAGCTTGGAGCCGACGGCTGGCGGGCCGTCAGGCAGGGGAGTGGAAGCGGGGACTTGCGCCATGGTTGGTTTGGTCGGTAAAATGGATTTATGTTCGGTATACCGGATATTTCCGTTGAAACGATCTTACACCGCCATGACCACTTTGCCTACCACCACCACACCCGGCTACTACTTGCAATTCGCCAGTGACAACACATCTGGCATCTGCCCCGAAGCCATGCAGGCGTTTGCCGCTGGCAACACCGGCTTTGCTGCATCTTATGGCAATGACGACGCCACGCGCCTGGCCTGCGACCGGTTGCGTGAAGTGTTTGAGGCCGACGCCGAAGTGTTCTTTGTGTTCAACGGCACGGCGGCCAACTCGATTGCGCTGGCATCCCTGTGCCAGTCGTACCAAGCCGTTATTTGTAGTGACACCGCGCACGTGGAAACCGATGAGTGCGGCGCACCCGAGTTTTTCTCGAATGGCTCCAAACTGCTGTCGGCCCCGCACCGCCACGGCAAGCTCACCTCGGCTGGTGTGCTGGAAGTCATTACCCGCCGTACCGATGTGCACTACCCTCGGCCCAAGGTGATCACACTGACCCAGTCCACCGAAATGGGCTCGATTTACCAAAAAGGGGAGATCAGTGGCTTGAGTCGCATTGCGCAGGAGCATGGCCTGAAGGTGCACATGGACGGGGCCCGCTTTGCCAACGCAGTGGCTGCGCTCAAGGTGGCGCCGGCCGACATCACCTGGCGGTCGGGGGTGGATGTGCTGTGTTTTGGCGGCACCAAAATGGGCCTGCCGATAGGCGAGGCCATCGTGTTCTTTGACCGCAAGCTGGGCGAGGAGTTTTCGTACCGCTGCAAGCAGGCCGGGCAGCTGGCTTCGAAGATGCGCTATTTGTCCGCCCCCTGGCTGGCCATGCTGACCGACGGCACCTGGCTGCGCCATGCGGCCCACGCCAATGCAATGGCGCACCGCTTGTCCGAGAGAGTTGCTGGCATCGCTGGTGCCGAATTGCTGCTGCCCACCGAGGTGAATGGTGTGTTTGTGAACCTGCCCGAACCAGCGATTGCCCGCCTCAAGGCCCTGGGCTGGACCTTCTACACCTTCATCGGTGGCGGTGCTCGCTTCATGTGCTCATGGGCTACCACAGAAGAGGCGGTGGACCACTTGGCCGATGATCTGGAGAAGGTGCTGGCGGGGTGATGGGGTACAGCGCGTGCTACGGATCGTTGCCTAAGAAACAACCTCTTGGTTCACTGCTTCAATTGATTGGCTGCCCTGTGCAAATGGGTCAATAAATTCCGGATGGGCGGCAAAACCATGGAATCTGTGCGAACTATGACCCCCACAGTAATGTCAAGTACCTGGTCCTTGATGGGGGCGGTGTCAACATACTGTTTTGCCAAGGGTAGTATCGCGATCTGGTGGGGCAGCAACCCCACATATTCGCCGGTGGCAATCAGCGATAGCAGCGTTAGCGTTGAATTGACGATGGCACCGACCGGCGGTGCCTTGAGGCCGTGGGTTTCAAACAGTGTTTTTGCATAGCCAGTCTCGGGCGCCGTATGGGTGTAGACCCATTTGGCGTCCGCCAGTTCTTGAAGACTGGTGGACTTGGCCAAAGGGTGCCCTTTGCGCATAACCACGACCATTCGTGTAGTAACCAGCGGCTCCATTTCAAACTCACCTGGAGCCAGACTGTCAGGTATTCCGCACAAGGCAATATCCACCTCTTTGTTGCGCAATTTTTGCAGCTGGGTCATGTAGAGCTCTTCCGTCACACTCAGCCGGATGTCGGGGTAGGCTTTGCTGAAGGTTCGCAGCGTTTCCGGAATCAGCAGCAAGACTGCCAACGGAACAGCGGCAATCCGTATGTCGCCGACCATGCTTCCACCAATCTGGGCGATTGCACTGCGGGCTGCTTTGAGTTCCCTCTCGACGGCCTGGCTGTGCCCGTGAAGCACCTTTCCCTGTGGCGTAGCCAAAACGCCTTTGGAGGTGCGGGTGAGTAACGTGGTTGAAAGCTCCAGCTCCAGCTCGCGCACGAGCTTGCTCAATGCTGGCTGCGACACGCCTAGTCGGTCGGCGGCCTTGCGAAGGCTCCCTTCTTCAATGGCTGCGCCCAGTGCTTGCAAGCTTGTGAGTTTCATGGTGGCGCTTTCGTCGCTTTTGTTCAACCCGAATTATGGCGAAGTGCGATAACCCAGAGTTATCGCGCTTAGCCCTTTGCAGGCTGGGCAAACCCTGGGTGATTCCAGAGAATCGTGGGTGGGGATTGATTCACATGGCTGCTGCGTGATCCCTGAATCACCGTTTGTGCAACATAGAGGTAACTATTGTTTCCAGGGAATATGAACAATGAATTTGATACCGAGTGAAGGCGCCAGCTTGGGTTATGAAGCGTTATGGCCGCCAGCCACCCTGCAACGCTTGTTGTACACCCGGACCAGCCTATGAGCGGGCGAATGAAACCCTGTGCTTTCGGGTTTACCGCATTTGTGGTCATTGCAGCAAGCTTGATGGGCGGCTGTGCATCATCAAGCAATACAAATCTGAAAACTGGTAGAACAAACAACATGCATCCATTGAGTTTTGATGTTTCACGCTATGAGCTGCAGCAAGTGACGGTCGCCGGCGAGTCGTATGTTGTGCGCGCCTTTGAGGGCATTGCTTACGTTAGCAAGCCCATTGATTTGTCCTACCAGATACTCAACTTTTATGTGCCAGAGGCCTACTTTCAAGGCGGTGAGATCAACGGCTTCACAGCAAAGACAGCGCCCATTTTTTTCCCCAACTACATCGGCGGGTACATGCCTGCCAAACCCGGCACAGCACGGCCTGCGTTGCAGGGGCCCAATGCGGGCAAGGAAAGCACTATCGCTGTGGCATTGTCCAAGGGGTTTGTCGTGGCATCCGCCGGCGCACGTGGCAGGTCCTTGAAAGATGCGCAGGGCGCCTTCAGTGGCAAGGCCCCAGCTGCCATTGTTGACCTGAAGGCGGCAGTGCGGTACCTGCGCCAGAATGATGCCGTGATGCCAGGCGATGCGGAAAAGATCATTTCCAACGGCACCAGTGCTGGCGGCGCTTTTTCTGCGCTGCTGGGTGCCAGTGGCAATGCACCCGACTACAGACCTTACCTCGCCGCGCTTGGAGCCGCGGAACAGCGCGACGATATATTTGCCGTTTCGGCCTACTGCCCGATCATCAACCTGGAAAATGCAGACGCAGCCTATGAGTGGCAGTTCGGTGGCGTCAACGATTACCGGAAAATTGAAGTAGGCATGCTGGATTTCAACATGGTCCGCAAGGAGGTGGCCGGCACACTGAACGCTGAGCAAATGGCGCTATCTGCCCAGCTCAAACCGGTTTTCTCGACTTACCTCAATAGCCTCCAGCTTCGGTCAACGCAAGGGCAGCTCTTGACTTTGGATGCTGATGGCAATGGCAGCTTCAAGGACTGGGTCAAGCACTACGTGATGAAGTCTGCCCAAGTCGCATTGAATGCTGGCCAAGACATGCACCAGTACAACTGGCTCACGGTGCACGCAGGGGCAGTGCAGGACCTGAACTATGACGCTTTTGTACGCTATTCCGGGCGATTGAAGCTGCCGCCCGCGTTTGATGCGCTTGACCTCAGCAACGGAGAAAACGACCTGTTTGGCACCTCCCTCCGCGGTGCGCAACACTTCACTGCATTCGCAGCGCAACACAGCTTAGTTCCTGACGCCGGGCTAGCAGATACCAAGGTGATACAGATGATGGACCCCATGCACTACATAGGCGCACCCGATGCGCGCACTGCAGGCCTATGGCGCGTCCGCCACGGCACCCTTGACCGCGACACATCGCTGGCGATCCCGACGGTACTCGCAACTACGCTTCAGAACAAAGGGTACAACGTTGACTTTGCTTTACCGTGGGATGTTCCGCACAGTGGTGACTATGATCTGGACGCCTTGTTCCAATGGGCTCGCACAGTCGCAATGGAAAAAACTGAACATTGAGGCTATCCCTCTGTTTGGAATCGTTTCTCCTTTGACTCGGAGTATTCGCACTTACAGCCGACGTTGGTGACTGTGGTGGCGCTGTGAATGCTATAAATTATGTAGCTATTTGCACATACTCCGAGAGGGCTGGCGTCTTTTTTTATGCAAGGCGGGCGCGGTGCCGTTCAACTTGTAGCCGCACCTGTGCTGGCGCAGTGCCACCCAGAATATTGCGGGCGTTGAGCGAGCCGCGCAGGCTCAGGCATTCGTACACATCTTTTTCGATGCTTGCGTGGAAGCCTTGCAGCACGGACAGGGGCAGTTCCGATAGATCGCAAGCGTGCGACTGGGCAGCCTTCACGGCGTGGGCCACGGTCTCATGCGCATCGCGGAAGGGCAGGCCCTTTTTCACCAGGTAGTCGGCCAGGTCGGTGGCGGTGGCGTAGCCCTTGAGGGCGGCGCGTTCCATGGCATCGGCGTTGACGCTGATGCCGCCTTCCTTCTGGCCGGTGGCTGCGTTTGCCTGGCCGCCGATCATCTCGGAGAAGATGCGCAGCGTGTCCTTCAAGGTGTCCACGGTATCGAAAAGTGGTTCCTTGTCTTCCTGGTTGTCTTTGTTGTAGGCCAGTGGTTGGCCCTTCATTAGGGTGATCAGGCCCATCAGGTGGCCCACCACGCGGCCGGTCTTGCCGCGTGCCAGTTCGGGTACGTCCGGGTTTTTCTTCTGCGGCATGATCGAAGAGCCCGTGGTGAAACGGTCGGCAATCTTGATGAAGCCAAAGTTCTGGCTCATCCAGATGATGAGCTCTTCGCTCATGCGGCTGATGTGGACCATGGTCAGGGTGGCGGCGCTGGTAAATTCGATTGCAAAATCGCGGTCGCTCACGGCGTCCAGGCTGTTCTGGCACACGCCGTCCATCGCCAGGGTCTTGGCTACGCGCTCGCGGTCCAGCGGGTAGCTGGTGCCGGCCAGTGCGGCGCTGCCCAGTGGCAGGCGGTTGGTGCGGCGGCGTACCTCGGCAAAACGCTCAGCGTCGCGGCTGAACATTTCCACATAGGCCAGCATGTGGTGACCAAAGCTCACGGGTTGGGCCACTTGCAGGTGGGTGAAGCCGGGCAGGATGACTTCGGCATTCGCTTCGGCCACATCCACCAGCGACTTTTGCAGGTCCACCAGCAGCTCGCCAATCAAATCAATTTCGCCCCGCAGCCACAGGCGCACGTCGGTAGCGACCTGGTCGTTGCGGCTGCGGCCGGTGTGCAAGCGCTTGCCGGCGTCGCCCACCAGTTGCGTGAGGCGGGCTTCGATGTTGAGGTGCACGTCTTCCAGGTCCAGCTTCCATTCAAAGGCGCCGGATTCGATCTCACCCCATATTTGCGCCATGCCTTTTTGGATGGCAGCATGGTCTTCGGCGGCAATGATGCCTTGCGCGGCCAGCATTTCTGCATGTGCCAGACTGCCGGTAATGTCGGCCTGCCAAAGGCGCTTGTCAAAGAACACGCTGGAGGTGTAGCGTTTGACCAGATCACTCATGGGTTCAGAAAACAGCGCGGACCACGCCTGGGACTTTTTATCGAATTGGTTTTGGGACATGGGAGGCGCTTTTCAGAATGGAGTCAAAATCCGGTGAACATGAACGACACCCAAATATTATCGACGTTCCACGAGCTGCCCCTTGCGCAGCCAAGCGATGCCAAGGCCCCGGCCCTGGTGTTTGACGCTTGCCAGATGGGGGTGGTGCTGCGGGCGGTGTTGTTCGTAGAGGTTGGGGTGGCAGTGGCGGCCATGTTTGCCTCGGGCACCGTGTGGGACTGGGTGATGCGGCTGTCGCTGATAACCGGCGGTGCCCTGCCAGCCACGCTGGTGTGGCTGCTCTTGGCGTGCATGGCCAAGCGCTGGTTGGCGCGCCTTAAGCCGGTCGTGCAGTACTCCGTGGCCATTGGGCTGGGGGCGGTAGCGGGGCTGTATGGCTGCGGCCTGTTGGCCATCTCGGGCCTGTTGCCCGAGGCGCCTTGGGTGGGTAGCGCCTTCAGTGGGGCCTTGCTGTCGTCCATTCTGGTGGCGGCGCTGGTGATGCGCGCCAAGAGCCGCACGCCTGCCGATACGACCGCGCGTCTGGCCGAGTTGCAGTCGCGCATTCGCCCGCACTTTTTGTTCAACACCCTTAACAGTGCCATCGCGCTAGTCCGTGCCGAGCCCGCCAAGGCCGAAGCACTGCTGGAAGACCTGAGCGACCTGTTTCGCCACGCGCTAATGGACCAAAGCACAGCGGTAACCCTGGCAGATGAAATCACACTGGCACGTCGCTATCTGGCCATCGAGCAGGTGCGCTTTGGCGAGCGCTTGAATGTGGAGTGGTCGCTGGACCCAGATGCAGAAAAAGCCAAGCTACCCCCGCTGCTACTGCAGCCGTTGGTGGAAAACGCAGTACGCCACGGTGTGGAGCCCAGCGCCGCTGGCGCGGACCTGCGCATTTCCACCCAACGGCGCGGCTCCACCGTAGTGGTGAAAATCACCAACACGGTTCCGGCAGGCCAAGGTTCAGAGGGCCATGGCCTGGCTCTGCGCAATGTGCAAGATCGCCTGACCCTGTTGCATGATGTGCAGGCGCAGTTTCGCTGTGGCCTCAAAGACGGCGTGTACCAGGTTCGCATGGAGTTTCCCGCATGACAGCAACAGCTACGCTCTCTCGTCGTTTGCAGGTGATGGTGGTGGACGACGAAACCTTGGCCCGTTCGCGCCTGCGCACTCTGCTGGGTGAATGCAGCCTCCCCGGTGCGGATGTGGTGGCCGAAGCCGCCAACGCCAGCCAGGCGCTGGAGATCCTACGGGGGCGCCGCCTGGATGTGGTGTTTTTGGATATCCACATGCCTGGCGCTGATGGACTGGCCATTGCGCAAACCCTCAAGACCTTGCCGCAGCCCCCAGTGGTCATCTTCGTAACCGCCCATGCCGAGCACGCCTTGCAGGCCTTCGAGTTGGAGGCTACGGACTACCTGACCAAGCCCGTGCGGCTGGAACGATTGCAGGCGGCGCTACAAAAAGCAGAGCGTCTTGTGGCTATTCCGTATGGGCTTGGGGGTGTTTTTGCTTCAGAAGAGGTGCTGGTTATTCACGAGCGGCACCGTACCGAACGGGTGCCACTGCAGCAGGTGCTGTACTTCAAGGCCGAACTCAAGTACATCACCGTGCGCACTGCGGCGCGCAGCTACATTTTGGACGGCTCCCTCAACGATCTGGAAGCCAAATACGCCGAGCACTACCTGCGCATACACCGCAACGCCATCGTTGCGCGCTGGGCTGTTCGTGCGTTGGAGAAGCACTATGACGCCGAAGAGGGCGAAGGTTGGGCTGTGCGCCTTCTGGGTGTGGATGAGCTGTTGTTCGTATCGCGCCGACAACTTGCCACGGTGCGCGGTTTGATTGCCCAGTGAGCACCACCTTGCACCGTTTTTGGCAGTTTTAGCGCTCTCCCTGGAGTCTGGCGATACCAAGCTCCCCGGGCTCACAGTGCAGCCCGGTTAGGAAGTGCGCTGGCGCTAACCCGTGTTGCGCAACCCCGCAGCAATGCCATTGATGGAGATGTGGATACCGCGCTGCACACGTTCATCGGCCTTGCCTTCGCGGTAACGACGCACCAGCTCCACTTGCAGGTGGTGCAGGGGGTCGATGTAGGGGAAGCGGTGGCGGATCGAGCGCTGCAGCGCTGCGTTGTTGGCCAAGCGGTTCTTGTCCCCCGTGATGCTGGCCAAAGCCTGTGCTGTGGCATGCCATTCGGCTTCAATGGCGGTAAAGATTTTTTTGCGCAGGCGCGCGTCACCCACCAGCTCCGAGTAGCGCGATGCCAATGCGAGGTCACTCTTGGCCATCACCATGTCCATGTTGGACAGCAGGGTGCCGAAGAAGGGCCATTGTTTGTACATCTTCTGCAGCAGGGCCAAGCGCTCTTTCTGTTCGACAGCGGTTCCGTTGCTGATGAACTGCTGCACGGCCGAGCCAAAACCGAACCAGCCGGGCAACGTCAAGCGGCACTGGCCCCAGCTGAAGCCCCAGGGAATCGCACGCAGGTCTTCGATTTTCTGCAAGGCCTTGCGCGAGGCAGGGCGCGAGCCAATATTGAGCTCGGCAATTTCGCGCAGCGGCGTCGAGGCGAAGAAGTACTCCGTGAAACCAGGGGTTTCGTAGACCAGCGCGCGGTAGGCCGCCATGCTGTTTTGCGACAACTCGGCGGCCGCTTCCAGGAATGCCTTGGTGGCAGATTTCGTGGGTTGCAGCAGGGTTGCCTCCAGCGTCGCAGCAACCAGGGTTTCGAGATTGCGACGGCCAATTTCGGGGTTGGCGTATTTGGAGCCAATCACTTCGCCTTGCTCGGTCAGACGGATCTGTCCACGCACGGTGCCCGGGGGCTGGGCCAGGATGGCTTGGTAGCTTGGGCCGCCGCCACGGCCAACTGTGCCGCCGCGGCCGTGGAACATGCGCAGCTGGATCTTGTGCTGGGCATCCAGCACATCAAACAGATCGACAAGCGCGATTTCTGCGCGGTACAGCTCCCAGTTGCTCGTAAAGATGCCACCGTCTTTGTTGGAGTCTGAGTAGCCCAGCATGATGTCCTGTTCAGACCCGCTGCGTTTCACCAGGTCTGCCACACCCGGCAGGGCGTAGAAGTCACGCATGATGGGGGCGGCATTGCGCAGGTCTTCAATGGTTTCGAACAGTGGCACTACGATCAAGTCGGCCGTGGCCTGCGCGTCCAGCGTACCCCGCATCAGTCCGACTTCCTTTTGCAGCAACAGTACTTCGAGCAGATCGCTCACGGTCTCGGTGTGGCTGATGATGTAGTGGCGGATGGCTTCATGACCAAACCGTTCACGCATGGTCTTGGCTGCGGCAAAAATAGCCAGTTCACCTTGGGCGTGGGGGGAGTACTCCACACCGTGTACACGCAGGGTACGTGCGTCGTTGAGCAGGCCCAGCAGCAGGGTGCGTTTGGCAGCTTCGTCGAGCGCACTGTAATTGGCTTCGACACGGGAAACAGCCAGCAGTTCCGACACCACTTCTTCGTGTTTGTCGGAGCTTTGACGCAGATCGACAGTTGCCAGGTGAAAGCCAAACACTTCCACCGCACGAATGAGGGGGTGCAGACGTTGCTTGATCAGCGCTGCACCGTGATGGGCCTTGAGCGAGGCCGCGATGGTACGCAGATCCGCAACAAACTCTTGGGCAAGTAGATAAGGATTTTGTGGTGCAACGGCGTGGCGGGCAGCTTCGGTGCCGGTCAGGCTTTTGAGCGTAGCGGCCAAGCGGGCGTACATGCCGGTTAGTGCGCGGCGGTAGGGTTCGTCTTTGCGGTGTTCGTTCTGGTCGGGCGAGCTTTCTGCTAGCGCTTGCATTGCGGGCGTGCAGTCGGCCAGCATGGCGGAGATGGACAGCTCACCACCAAGGTAATGCACTTCAGTCAGGTAATGCCGTAGTGCAACTTCGGCTTGGCGGCGCAGAGCGTATTCCAGCGTGTGGGCGCTGACATTGGGGTTGCCATCCCGGTCACCACCAATCCACTGGCCCATGCGTAAAAAACTGTGGACCGGCTGGTTGCCCAGCATGTCTTCCAAGTCGGCGTAAAGCTTGGGAATTTCGCGCAGGAATGTGGATTCGTAGTAGCTGAGGGCGTTCTCCACTTCATCGGCCACGGTGAGCTTGCTGAAACGTAACAGCCGGGTCTGCCAGAGCTGCATCACACGGGCACGCATTTGGGCTTCGTTGGCGGCAAGCTCTTTGGGTGTGAGCGCGTCCTTCTTGCTGTCTACCGAGATGGCTCGCAGTTTGATTTCGTCACGCGAGGTGAGCAACTGGGCAATGTCGCGCTCTGCGTCCAAAATGCTTTTGCGTTGCACTTCGGTGGGGTGCGCAGTGAGTACGGGCGACACAAAGCTGCGCGCCAATGTTTGCGAGATGGTTTTGGGCGCGATGCCGGCCCAGCGCAAGCGGGATATCGCGACTTCGATGCTGCCCTCTTGGGTATCACCTGCACGCTCATGGATTGCGCGGCGACGAATGTGGTGGCGATCTTCCGCCAGGTTGGCTAGGTGACTGAAATAGGTAAAGGCTCGGATGACGCTGACGGTCTGGTCGCCCGACAGGCTTTTGAGCAGCTTCTTCAGTGCCTTGTCGGCTTCATGGTCCGCATCACGCCGAAAAGCCACGGACAGGGTACGGATCTGTTCAATCAGTTCATAGGCCTCTACGCCGTCTTGCTCCCGAATCACATCTCCCAGAATCCGGCCCAAAAGGCGGATGTCTTCCACCAAGGGACGTTCGTTGTCTTTACTGCGCTTGGCCGTCTCTGTGGCAGGGGCTTTTTTCATGGGTCTGGAGTGAGGGATGGGGAGGGGCTTCAGGAGAAGCAAGTATCGCGCCCATGCTAGCATCGAAGGCATTCAACTGATTACTAACAGGTTACGATTTTGGGCAATTTTACGATCGCAACGCGCGAGAGCCGACTGGCACTTTGGCAGGCAGAACACGTCAAGTCTTTGTTGGAGCAACAAGGGAACTCTGTTTCTCTGTTGGGAATGACCACCAAGGGGGATCAAATTTTGGACCGGTCGCTCAGCAAAGTGGGGGGCAAAGGGCTGTTCGTGAAAGAGCTGGAAGTGGCATTGGAAGAGGGGCGCGCCGATCTTGCGGTGCATTCCCTCAAAGATGTGCCGATGGAGCTCCCCGAAGGCTTTGAGTTGGCCTGTGTGATGGAGCGTGAAGACCCGCGGGATGCCTGGGTCTCGAACCGCTACGCCAGCCTGCAGGAGTTGCCACATGGCGCCGTGGTGGGTACCTCCAGCCTGCGCCGCGTGGCTTTGTTGCGTGTCTTGCGGCCAGACTTGAGGATGGAGCCCTTGCGTGGCAACTTGGATACCCGACTGCGCAAACTTGACGATGGGCACTACGACGGGATTGTGCTTGCAGCTGCCGGGCTCAAGCGTTTGGGCTTGGCGTCCCGCATTCGCGCCACTTTTTCAGTCGAGGAAATGTTGCCAGCCGCAGGGCAAGGGGCTTTGGGCATTGAAGTTCGCACCGGGCGCGATGATGTGCGCACAAGCCTGCAACACTTGGCGCACCAGTCCACATGGCTGGCCGTTTCTGCAGAACGTGCGGTGAGTCGCGTGATGGGCGGCAGTTGCTCCATGCCGCTAGCGGCTTATGCGACGTTAGAGGGTGTACAGCTAACCATCCGCGCTGCTTGGGGTGATGCCGAGGGGCGGCATCCACTGGTAACTGCACAAACACAAGGCCCGGTGCTCAGTTTGGCTGATGCGAGTGCGCTAGGGGAACAGGTGGCGCAAGCTTTGCAAGCTGGTGTGCGTGCATTGCCCTAGGGGCTGCCTTTTATATGCGAGTGATCGTTACTCGTCCTGTGGGCGAAGCGCAAAAATGGGTCAAAACGCTACAGGACGCGGACTACCAGGCTGCAAGTCTGCCGCTAATCGAGGTGCTTCCCACGCCCCAACCTGAGGCAGTACGCAGTGCTTGGCAGAACATCGGTCAATGGGATGCGGCAATGTTTGTCAGCCGCAATGCGGTGAATGGGTTTTTTACACTAAAACCAAGCGAAGTGACCGTGTTTTCTGCGCAGGCAGCTACACAAAATAGAGCGTATGTCACAGGCCCAGGAAGCTACTCTGCCTTGTTGCGTGTCGGAGCGCAGGCGCCTTGGATCGACTCGCCGGACCATGCAACCGGGCAGTTCGACTCCGAGGCCTTGTGGAATGTGGTGCGCGGACAGGTTGGCAAGGGCTTTCGGCTACTGATTGTTCGTGGCACCACCGTGAATGGAGCCGGAGGTGACGCAGGAGTGGGGCGCGACTGGTTTGCCAAGCGGGCAGCCACTGCCGGTGCACAGGTTGACTTTGTTGTGGCCTACCAGCGCCAGCAACCCCAATTCGATACCCTTCAGCGCGAACTCGCCATAGCGGCTGCGAACGACGGTTCTGTTTGGCTTTTCAGTAGTTCGGAGGCCATCACCAACCTGCAGGCCCAATGCCCGGCGCAAGGTTGGAGCGGCGCACGAGCAATTGCGACCCATCCGCGCATTGCCCTAGCCGCGAAGGAAGCTGGTTTTGGTGTGGTGCGAGAGTCACGCCCAGAGTTACCTGCCCTGATGGCGTCGATAGAATCGCTGCAATGAACGCCGATTCTGTTGCCCCTCCCGCGCCCTCTTCTGTGGAGCAGTCTTTGCCAGCGGCTTTGCTGCCCACCATGAAGTATTCGCGCCGATGGCTGCGCGGTGTGGCCGTGGTAGCGGTGTTGGGGTTGGTAGCGAGTGCTTTTTTGTGGCAAAAACTCAGCACTATCCAAGAGCAATTGGCACGCCAAAGTGCTGATTCCGGCTCCCAAGCCAACGAGGCACGGGCTATGGCCCGGCAGGCGCAAGAGTTGGCCATTGACACTGCAGCCAAACTCGCATTGACCGAGGCCCGCTTGAGCGAAGTGACCCTGCAGCGCACCCAGTTAGAAGAGCTGATCCGGAGCCTGTCGCGCTCGCGCGATGAAAACCTGGTGGTTGACATTGAATCGGCTGTCCGGCTCGCACAACAACAGGCTCAACTCACGGGTAGCGCCGAGCCGTTGCTGGCTGCCCTCAAAACCGCCGAGCAGCGTGTGGCACGTGCCGCGCAGCCGCGATTGACGCCAGTGCAACGCGCTATTGCGAAAGATATGGCACGTATCAAGGCCACTGCCTTGGCCGATTTGCCGGCCCTGCTGGTGAAGTTAGACGAACTGGCGCAGCTCTCGGATGAATTGCCTGTGGCCAATGCGGTGTTGATTGCACGACCGGCGGAGAGTATCAAACGCAAAGGTGAGGAATCGATGGCTGGTTGGTGGGTTCGCGCTTTTGCGGTGGTGCAAACCGAGTTAAAAAGCTTGGTGCGTGTGAGCCAAATAGACAATCCGGACGCCGTGTTGCTAACGCCTGAGCAGTCGTTTTTCCTGCGGGAGAACCTCAAACTCAAGCTTCTCAATGCACGTTTGGGGTTGCTCACACGACACAATGAGTCTGCCAGGTCGGATTTGGCGGCAGCTTCTGCGGCATTGGCTCGCTATTTCGACACCTCTTCTCGCAAGACGCAAGCAGCGCAGGCCTTGTTGCAGCAACTGCAAAGTCAAATGCGCGCTTTGGAACTGCCGCGTGTGGATGAGACCCTGGCGGCGCTGACCTCGACTGCTGCGGGGCGCTGAGATGCGGGCTGCACTCTGGCTTATTGCCCTTTTTGCCGTGGCTGTTGCCACGGCTTTGTTTGCGGGCAATAACCAGGGCACCGTAACGCTGTATTGGCCGCCCAACCGAATCGACTTGTCGTTAAATCTGGTGCTTTTGCTGCTGGCGCTTGTATTTGGGATGCTGCATCTGGCGCTGCGCGCACTTTCGGGCTTGTTGCATATTCCGGTGCAGGCCAAGCGCTGGCGACTGCTGTACAAAGAACGCGCCATGCACGAGGCGCTGCTCGACTCCGTATCCAATCTGGTGGCTGGACGGTTTGTACGTGCGCGAAAGGCTGCGGAGCTTGTGGTCACGTTGGAAGAGTCACTGCGCAGCAGTGAAGAGCACACCGCGCATGGGGTTCGTTTACGCACTTTGTCACACCTCATAGCTGCCGAAAGCGCACATGCCCTGCAAGACCGTAGCCGTCGCGAACAGCATTTTCAGTGTGCGCTGGAGCTGACGCGCAACCGCGATGCGCAGGAAAGCCGCGATGGGGTGCTCATGCGCGCGGCACGCTGGTCGTTTGATGACCGGGACGCCAAACAGACTCTGGAATGGCTTGACCAACTGCCCCAAGGAACGGCGCGCCGCACATTGGCCTTGCGACTTCGCCTGAAGGCAGCACGCTTAGCGGGGCAGACGCGAGCGGCCCTGGAATCGGTACGCCTGCTAACCAAACACCGGGCTTTTTCTGAAGTAGCGGGCGCAGGCATTGCCCGCGGTTTGGCACTCGAACTCATCCGCTCCGCGTACGAGCCCATGCAGTTGCAGCGCGCCTGGGAAACCTTGGATGATGCTGAAAAAAAGATGCCTGAAGTCGCACTGGAGGCTGCTGAGCGGTGTTTGCAGTTAGCGGGCGATGTGGCGCTTTCGCGGCAATGGGTGTTGCCGCTGTGGACCGCTTGGGGTGAACGCCAGGATACCTTGAGTCCGGCATTGCGGGTGCGTGTCGTGCGGGTACTCGAAAAAGGGTTCGTCCAAGCCTCCGGTGCACCTGACGCCGCTTGGCTGCAGCGCATTGAGTCTTTGCAATTGACCAACCCCGGGGATCCTTTGTTGCAGTATCTGGCTGGGGTCATGTGCGCGCGCCTGGAGTTATGGGGGAAGGCACAGCAGATGTTGCGCCATTCCTTGACCATGCTCAAGGACCCAGACCTTAAACGCGACGCCTGGCGCGCTCTGGCCGAGCTGGCGGAACAACGGCAAGATGCTACCGCGGCCACTCAGGCCTATAAGGAAGCCGCCAAAGCGTGACGGGATGAGTTTTCGGGGCTATTATCCGCCTCATGGCCACACTCATCGACCACCTGATCAAGCTGACAGACCATCGCGATCGCGATCTGTTGGAGCTAACCCTTTCCAAAGCACTGATTGATTTGGTGCCCATCCAGCGCGTCATTGTCGCTCGGGTGGTCAACGAGGAAGGCATCAAGCGCTGGCTGGAAGTCGCCACGCTGGATGCCAAGGGTGGGGGGAAAGTGGTAGACCCGTTGCGCGTGGATTTCCAGAAACTGCCCATGCTTGATGACAACCGGGATCGATTGCGGGCTTTGCAGAATCGGGAGCGCATCGAAATTGCATGGGCGGGGGAGGATGGCCCCCGGATAACCTACTTCCCACTGTTTTCAGAACCAGTGCATGACGACGAGGGCGTGTTGGAAATTCATTCCGCATCTCCATTGGCAGACGAACAGCTGCAAACACTGGCGCAGATACAGCGTGTGTTTAGCAATATGTTCCACTTGCTGGCCTATAGTGATCGTGACGCATTGACCGGTTTGCTCAATCGCAAGTCACTCGACGACACCTTCTACAGTGCGGTGCTTGATGAGTTGGGGGAAGGGCCCGAGCCGCAGTCGGAGGCATTGAAAGCGCCGGTGGCGCCTGGTAAAGAGCGCCGTCACCGGGTGCCGCCCAATTACTGGATGGGTACTATCAGCATTGATCATTTCGGAGTAATTAGCGACAAAAATGGCCATCTGATAGCGGAAGAGGTGTTGCTGCTCGTCGCTCGCATTATGAATAACACCTTTCGTACCTATGACCGCTTGTATCGCTTGGGCGGAGAGCAGTTTGCCGTGCTCATGCACTGCCCGGACGAAGCTCTGGTTCTGGCCGCGTTCGAGCGTTTTCGCGCCAATATTGAAAAGTTCAATTTCCCGCAAGTGGGGAGCGTCACGATTTGTGCTGGTTTCACCCGTGTAACACCGGACGACTCGCCCAGCACGGCACTGGAGCATGCGGAGCGTGCAGTGGACTATGCGCAACGCAACGGCCACAACAAGGTTTTTAGCCATGCGGATTTGGTGCGCAAGGGTGTTTTCGGCGATTCACTAAAAATTGGCGCCGTGGACGTGTTTTAAGCAGCCTGGGCAGGAGCAAAAAAAAGGGGCACCACGGTGCCCCTTTTCATTTAGCTTGATACGGTCTCTTCAAACGGCAAGCGCATGTCGCGTAAGTCGCGCCGTGTTTCTACCAGCACCAAGGGGCCGGTTGATATTGCAACAGGAGCTGGGCGTTCGCGTGGAACGTGCATTGGTTTTGGCTCTGCTGCGATGGCGGCCTGCACGGCGGCAATCTTTTCAGGGTTCGAGTTCACCCATTGCAGACCCGAATCCTGTGCCACTTGCTGCAAGGACTCTGTGGGTAGCGTGTAGCCTGCTACTTTGGGCATGGTGCCAGTGACCGCAGGGGGGGGCATGTGTGTCGGCGCCGCTGCTGGCGCTGGGTTCGCAACAGGTGCGACAGAAACCGCTGCGACTGCAGGTGCCTTGTCCACGGTGTCTGACGCAGAGTCTTGCATAGCTTCTTCAGCTTGCTGCTGCGGGGCAGCACGTTCCCCGCGTTCTTGACGATTGCCACGGTCGCGCCCATAGCGGTCACGGGTCCGGCGTTGGCCATCACCGACTTTGCGCCCATCATCATGCGTAGCGGTTTCGCCATCGGTTTGGCTTGCCTGTGCATCGGAAGTGGCTGACGGGTCTGTAAAGGCGAGCGCCGATTGCTTCTCGGTGCCAGCTTGGTTGCCTTCGTCTTCACGTGGTCCGCGTTCGTCACGACGGCCATTGCGGTTGCGACCACGGCTGCGGCCTTCCCGACCATCACCCCGTGGGTCAGCGTTCACATCCGAATTGGTGTCCGGGCGTACTTCCGTCAATTCCTCCATGCGTTGTTCTTGGCGGGGTTCGGAAATGCGTTCAGCGTTCTCCTCTCGTGGGCCGCGACCTTCGCCACGGTTGCGGCCACGTCCTTCACCGCGAGGGGCGCGGTCCTGTCGCGGCTCGCCTCGGGCTTCACCGCGCGGACCGTTGTTGCTGTCGGCGCCAGCAGGCACTTGAACGTCTTGGCCAGCTAGCGCAGCAGCGGGGTCCAAACGCTCGTTGCGTTGCGCACCGCTCTGGCGTTCGTTGCGCTCTCCGCGGTTGCGGCCGTTGCGACCACCGCGTTCGGTGCGCTCGCCATTGCCTTCGGGGCGGGTTTCGCCACGGGTTTCCTCGCGCGGGCCTCGGCCGTCACTGCGCACCTCATTGCGTCCGCCCCGGCTATTGCGGCCTTCGCCACGTTCACCGCCACGGTCATTGCGGTCACCACGTCCACCATTGCGGTTGCCATCGCGGCCGCGTCCATCACGACCTTCTCGCTTTTCCTCGGTCTTCGTAGTGGCTGGTGCGGGCTTGGCGACAGGCGCGGCTTCTTCCATGCCCAGCAGGTTTTTGATCCAGCCAAAGAAACCTTTGCTGGCAGGGGCCGAAACGGCTATCGGCTTGGCTGCAGGTGCTGCAGGTGCTGCAGGTGCTGCAGCCTGGGGCTTTGCCACTTCGGCTTTGGGCGGGGCAATGGGCGCCGGCGCGTCGGGCAACACCCCTTTAATGACGGGGGTCTGCTTATTGGTTGGCTCTTGCGAACGGCGCGTCACGCCCGTCGCGTCTTCCATATCGTCGGCCATCTTGTAGCTGGCTTCGATGTGGTCTAGGCGCGGGTCGTCGTGCTTGAGGCGTTCAAGTTTGTAATTGGGCGTTTCTAGGGTTTTGTTAGGCACCATCAACACGTTGATGCGTTGCTTGAGCTCAATCTTGGCAATCTCGGTACGCTTTTCATTGAGCAGGAATGAGGCCACGTCCACTGGCACCTGACACAGCACGGAGGCCGTGTTGTCCTTGAGGGACTCTTCCTGGATGATGCGCAGGATCTGTAAAGCGCTGGACTCGGTATCGCGGATGTGGCCAGAGCCGCCGCAACGGGGGCAGGGAATGGATGCACCTTCCGAGAGAGCCGGGCGCAAGCGCTGGCGACTCATTTCCATCAGTCCGAACTTGGAGATAGTGCCGAACTGCACACGGGCACGGTCCTGGCGCAGCGCGTCACGCAAGCGGTTTTCCACTTCGCGTCGGTTGCGGGACTCTTCCATGTCGATAAAGTCGATCACGATCAAGCCGCCCAAGTCGCGCAAGCGCATCTGGCGGGCCACCTCGTCAGCAGCTTCCAGGTTGGTACGGGTCGCGGTTTCTTCGATGTCGCCGCCTTTAATGGCACGGGCTGAGTTGACGTCCACCGACACCAAGGCTTCAGTGTGGTCGATCACGATGGCACCGCCGGACGGCAGTTGCACCGTGCGGGCGTAGGCAGATTCGATCTGGTGTTCGATCTGGAATCGGCTGAACAGTGGCGCGTCGTCGCGATAGCGCTTTACGCGGGCTGCGTGCTCGGGCATCACATGTGCCATGAACTGTTGGGCTTGCTCGTACACGTCGTCGGTGTCGATCAGGATGTCGCCGATGTCATGATTGAAATAGTCGCGGATTGCACGGATCACCAAAGAGGACTCTTGGTAGATCAGGTAGGCGCCCTTGCCACCCTTGGCGGCGCCGTCGATGGCGGTCCACAGCTTCAACAGGTAGTTCAGGTCCCACTGCAGTTCGGGCGCACTGCGGCCGATTCCGGCGGTGCGGGCAATGATGGACATGCCGTTGGGGTATTCCAACTGGTCCATATTCTCTTTGAGCTCGGCGCGGTCTTCACCTTCAATACGGCGCGACACACCACCACCGCGAGGGTTGTTGGGCATCAACACCACATAGCGGCCAGCCAGCGACACAAAGGTGGTTAGGGCTGCACCTTTGTTGCCGCGCTCTTCTTTCTCGACCTGAACCAGCAGTTCTTGGCCTTCACGGATAGCGTCCTGGATACGCGCTTGGGAGGCCGAAACGCCTTCCTTGAAATACATGCGCGAAATTTCTTTAAACGGCAAAAAGCCGTGGCGGTCTTCGCCGTAGTCGACAAAGCAGGCTTCCAACGAGGGCTCGACGCGGGTGACAACGGCCTTGTAAATATTGCCTTTGCGCTGCTCGCGACCTTCAATTTCGATTTCATAGTCGAGGAGTTTTTGTCCATCGACAATAGCCAAGCGGCGTTCTTCAGCCTGCGTGGCGTTGATCAGCATCCGTTTCATGGATTGCATCCTTCTTCAATAAGCACATGCCCAAAATGGGCGTACGGTGCCGGACTGACGAATTGAAGTGAGGTGGAATTGCCGGAGAACTTCAGGTCACACGAGGTGACGAAGCGTAGGCGCGGGGATGGGGACGAGGGGGGGTGTTTGTGAACTTGCTATCAAAAGGATAGCTCGTTGCGCAGGATTTACAGTGGCTGCAGGCCGATATGTGCCTCCCAGCGGAGCGAAAACGCTCCGTAGGCACAAGGTCATCAGGCTTAGCAACACAAACATCTCGTTTCATTCCATTCGCAAACCGTGGGTTTGCGAATTTGGGGTATTCCGTTTCAGGGCTTCAAATCGTCGGCTTGGCCATGCTGATTGCGGGCCATCACAGGCAAGTGGCGTGTGATTTGCAAACAAGTCAGCGTGGCGGCATCGACCTTCCAGCGCCGCGTTTTGTGGGGTGTGGACTAAACTCCAGACAAATCAACCACTTACGACGCGACGCTAGTGAAACACATTATAGAGGGCAATCCAGGCCCAGCCCTGCCGCAAGTCAAATCCGTGACGGTGGACGAAGACAGCGCTGGTCAGCGCCTGGACAACTTTCTGCTGCGCGAGCTCAAAGGTGTGCCCAAAACCCATGTCTACCGCATCATTCGCAGCGGCGAAGTGCGCGTGAACAAGGGCCGCGCCAGCGCCGATACACGGGTAGAGATCGGCGACGTGGTGCGGTTGCCACCGGTGCGTACCTCCGAGCGGGTAGAGCAAAAAGTCCAAGCCATGGCCCTACAGGTGGCGCAGCAGGCGGCCAGCCGGGCACCTGCCAAAACGTTCACCGTGCTGTTCGAGGACGACTTTTTTCTGGTGATTGATAAGCCGGCCGGTGTGGCAGTGCATGGTGGCTCAGGTGTCAGTTTTGGGGTAATCGAGCAACTGCGCATGGCGAGGCCTCAGGCTACGTTTCTAGAGTTGGTACACCGCCTGGATCGGGAAACCAGCGGAATTTTGTTAATAGCAAAGAAACGCAGTGCCCTTAAAAACCTGCAAGATCAATTCCGGGAGCGCGAAACTGGTAAAACCTATCTCGCGCTGGTGGTCGGGCAATGGCCCACTAACAAAAAGGTGCTCGACAAGTCCCTGCACAAGTACCTCTTGGCCAGCAAGGATGGCGCTGCGGACGCGGGTGAGCGCCGCGTGAAGGTGGTCGACAAGGATCACCCGGATGCCATGCCCTCTTTGTCACTGGTAAAGGTGCGGGCTTCCTCTGGCCTGCCGCCCGTCGCCGATGCGACCGGCCAGCGCGGCTACTCCCTTTTGGAAGTGACCATCAAAACCGGGCGGACCCACCAGATTCGTGTGCATTTAGCCTCGGAAGGCATGCCCATTGCGGGTGACGACAAGTACGGCGACTTCGATCTGAACAAGGAACTGGCGCGTGGCTCGGCTCCAGCAACACTCAAGCGCATGTTTTTGCACGCTTGGCGTTTCCAATGCCGGCACCCGCTCACAGGGAATAAAGTCGAGCTTTTTGCCGAGTTGCCCCCCGAATTGGCCGAATTTCTGAAGTTTGCCGTGCCAACTGCCACCTGATTTTGATCAACCCCCTTTGCTTCTTTATGGCCTCCACCCCTACTCGCACCCGCCAGTTTGACCTCATTGCCTTTGACTGGGATGGCACTTTGTTCGATTCCACCGCCATCATTACCCGCTGCATCCAGGCCGCAGTGGCCGATGTAGGCGGCACCGTGCCCAGCGATCAGGATGCTGCCTATGTGATTGGGTTGGGCCTGATGCAGGCGCTGGCGCACGCCGCCCCCGATGTGCCCAAAGACAAATACCCGTTGCTGGGTGCACGTTACAAGCACCACTATGTGCTGCACCAAAACGACATCAGCCTGTTTGAAGGCGTGCTGCCCATGTTGGAATCGCTCAAAGCCGCGGGCCATTTGCTGGCGGTGGCCACCGGCAAAAGCCGAACTGGGCTTAACGAAGCGTTGCACGCGGTGGAACTGCGCGGTATGTTCGACGGCTCGCGTACGGCCGACGAGACCGCTGGCAAACCCCATCCGCTCATGCTGCAAGAGTTGATGGCCGAGTTCGGTGTTCCGCCTGAACGTGTGCTGATGATTGGCGACACCACCCACGACCTGCAACTGGCACGCAATGCCGGGTGTTCAAGCGTGGGAGTGAGCTACGGAGCCCATGAGCCCGACGCATTTGAAACATTGCAGCCAAGGCATATTGCGCATTCGGTGGCGGATTTGCACGCTTGGCTGCTGGCGCACGCCTGAGGAGAACCGCCATGACCTTGGGACCCGCGGGCGTAGCCATTGCACTCTGCAATAGTGCTGATTTGGTCAACAGCGGTGACGCCGTGCCATTTGACGTGGTGTATTGCGGCCAGACCTGTTATGGATTTGCTATCCGCTATGCCGGCAAGGCATACGCCTACCTCAATCGTTGCTCCCATGTGCCCATGGAAATGGACTACCAACCCAACCGTTTCTTTGATATGACGGGCAACTGGTTGATTTGTGCGACCCATGGTGCCATGTACAGCCCTCAAACCGGTCAATGCCGCACGGGCCCTTGCCGTGGTGGCCTAGTCTCCATAACCCTCACGGAGGTGGATGGCGTCGTGCACTGGCATACTGCCCACAACTTACAACCTGTCGTCTTTTGATATGTCTGAATCATCTTTCCCTCCTTCTCCAGGTTCTGGATCCAATATGCCTCCAGAACACACTGACTATGCGCAACCTGCTACCAATATAGGAGCAAATTCGGTGCCCGGATGGGAGCGGGCAACATTGGAAAAACTGGCCATGGCGGCGCTGGTAGAGCAGCGCGCCGCACGGCGGTGGCGCAATGCCATCCGCATTGCCTGGCTGGTGTTCTTGTCTGCGGTGCTGTGGCTGGGCCTGCAGCAAGGCAGTACCAGCACGGATGTCAGCACCCCCCACACTGCGGTCGTCTCGATTCAAGGCGAGATTGCGGCGGGTGCCGACGCCAGCGCCGAATTTGTAGTCGCCGCCATGCGTAGCGCGTTTGAGGACGAAGGTGCGAAGGCTGTAGTGCTACTTATCAATTCGCCTGGCGGCAGCCCGGTGCAGGCAGGAATCATCAACGACGAGATCAAGCGCCTGAAGGCCCAATACAACAAGCCCGTATATGCCGTTGTGGAAGAGACGTGTGCATCGGCCGCGTACTACATCGCCGCGGGGGCAGACCAGATCTTTGTAGACAAGGCCAGCATCGTGGGCAGCATTGGCGTGCTTATGGATGGTTTTGGCTTCACGGGCCTGATGGATAAACTGGGCGTGGAGCGTCGTTTGATGACTGCCGGTGAAAACAAGGGGTTTCTGGATCCCTTTAGCCCCCAGAACGAGAAACATCGCGCCTTTACGCAGGCCATGTTGGACCAAATCCACCAACAGTTCATTGCGGTCGTCAAAAAAGGGCGCGGAACCCGCCTCAAAGAGACGCCCGAAATGTTCAGTGGTTTGTTTTGGACGGGACAGCAAGCCATTGAACTGGGCTTGGCAGACCAATTGGGCAACCTCGACTATGTGGCACGCGAGGTTGTCAAGGCAGAGGACATCATTGACTACACCCGCAAGGACAATGTGGCCGAACGCTTGGTGAAGCGCTTTGGCGCGTCGATTGGCGACGGCGCAGTGCGCGCGTTACGCTCTTTGCCTGCCATCCACTAGCGGGGCCTAAATTTTATCGGCCGATGGCGAACACGGTGGGTGTCGCGTTGTCCAACGCCCACCCGCCTTGCTTCCAGTGCTTCACCAAGTTGCTGTGGGTGCTGGCGGTATCTAACGTCAACCCGCTGGAAGTGGCTAATCGGGTGTTGTGTTGCAGGGTTTGCAGCAGACCCTGCAAGAGGGCTGTGTTGCGGTAGGGTGTTTCTATGAAGAGCTGGGTCTGACCGGTTTTGAGCGCCAATGACTCCAGCTCGCGAATGCGTTTGGTGCGCTCTACCGGGTCGGATGGTACATACCCCACAAAGGCAAAGTTTTGCCCATTGAGTCCGCTGGCGGCCAGTGCCAGCAGCAAAGAGACGGGTCCCACCAGCGGCACCACGCGCAGGCTCAGGTCATGCGCCGCGCGCACCACAGAGGAGCCCGGGTCTGCGATTGCGGGCATGCCCGCTTCACTGACCAGGCCGATGTCGTGGCCCTGTAGCGCCGCCGATAGCAGGGGCTTGGCGTCAAAGCCACCCAAGTGGTCGCCTTTTTTATGCACTTCGCGCGGCAACTCCTGAATCTGCAGCTCTTGCATCGGGACGCCAAGGGGGTGGATCGCGTCTACTCGCTTCAAATAGGCGCGCGTGCTTTTGGCGTTTTCGCATATCCAGTGTCGCAGGCCTGCCGCTACGGCCAGCGTGTGAGCAGGCATGCTCTGGTCCAACGGGCTTTGGGTAGTGCAGCCAAAGTCCAGAGGGGCAGGCACCAAATACAGCGTGCCTTGGGTCAAAGAGGGCGCCTGTGTCATACAGGTCCCAGCAGGGCAATGCCGGCTGCGCGCAGCATCCGGCTGGTCCGAATCAACGGCAGGCCGACCAAGGCGCTGGGATCGTCGTTGTCAATGGACTCCAGCAGGGCAATGCCCAAGCCTTCGCTCTTGGCGCTGCCAGCGCAGTCGTATGGGGTTTCTGCACGCAAATAGTTTTCAATCTCAGCGTCGCTAAGGTCTCGGAACACGACCCGCACCGGAGCCACATCCACCTGTTGGAAGCCGCTGGCCTGGCAGACAACCGCTACAGCCGTCTGGAAAACTATCGTTTTGCCCCGCATTCTTTGCAACTGGGCAACTGCCCGCTCATGGGTACCGGGTTTGCCCAGAGGTTCGCCATCCAAATCAGCGACTTGGTCGGAACCAATCACTATGCAGTCGGGGTATTGACGGGCTACGGCATTGGCTTTTGCCAGGGCCAGTCTCGAAGCCAGTGCCAGTGGTGTTTCGCCGGGCAGAGGGGTTTCGTCCACATCAGGGGCGGCTACGGCAAAAGGTACCCGCAGGCGTTGTAGCAGTTCGCGGCGGTAGGCTGAGGTCGAACCTAGGATGAGTTTTCGGGGGGGGGAGTCGTGCATGGGGCGATTCTCTTACACTGCGCCCATGACACATGAATATTCAGCCAAAAGCCTGAACATCCTGACCTTCGCCAAGAGTGAGGGGCGTTTGGCGGGTCAGTTACCTCTGGTTCAAATGCCGCGCTTGCGCGAAGAATCCCTGTCCGCGCAGGAGGCAAATGCTGTGCAGTTTGATGCCCAAGGCTCTATTCGTGCGGATGCGGCCGGCGTGGATGAGTCTTGGATCCACCTGACAGGAAAAACCACTTTGGCAATGACCTGCCAGCGTTGCCTGACGCCGGTAGACGTCGAAATCGACTTCGCGCGAAACTTCCGTTTTGTTGCAACCGAGGCTTTGGCCGAGATCGAGGACGAGGAGTCGGAGGAAGACGTGCTGGTGTTGAGCCGCGAATTCAATGTTTTGGACCTGGTCGAGGACGAGTTGCTGATGTCGATTCCCGCAGTGCCCAAGCACGAGACCTGCCCCCAACCGGTGAAGCTGGAGGCCGCGGACTCAGATTTTGATGAAACGGCACAAGAAAAGCCCAATCCGTTTGCAGCGCTTCTACAGCTCAAAGACAAGGGGCTTGGCTGAGGGGCCAGCTTTGGGCTATAATCCGAGGCTTCGCGCGCAAATCCGCCGCGTTTTACCAACCTAAACCGTGTTGCCACACCCTGTGCAGCACTTTTGCTCAGGAGCCGACCATGGCCGTTCAACAAAACAAGAAATCACCTTCCAAGCGCGGTATGCACCGCTCGCACAATGCTCTGGTTGTTCCTGGCATCGCTGTGGAGTCCACCACTGGTGAAACCCACCTGCGTCACCACATCAGCCCCACCGGTTTTTACCGTGGTCGCAAGGTGCTGAAGACCAAGTCAGAAGCCTGATTCCCCTGAATCTCCAAAAGCCCGGAAGCTACAGTTTTTGTAGCGACGGGCTTTTGTCATTTTTGGCATCTATATTCGGATGTTTGACTTCGCTGTCGCTGGAATGATGAACGCATGATTACTGTTGCTGTCGATTGCATGGGGGGAGATCATGGGCCCCAGGTTACCTTGCCCGCCTGCATCCAGTTTCTGGACGAGCATCCCGAAGCTGCGCTGGTACTGGTTGGGTTGCCTGAGGCACTGAAAGGCTTCTCGCACCCCCGTGCCACGCTAATTGCGGCTTCCGAAGTCGTCACTATGGACGATCCGCTGGAGGTTGCCCTGCGCAAGAAGAAGGATTCTTCGATGCGCGTGGCAATCCAGCAAGTTAAAGATGGGGTCGCCCAAGCGGCCGTCTCAGCGGGCAATACAGGGGCGCTGATGGCAATTTCCCGGTACATCCTCAAAACCATGGATGGCATTGAGCGTCCCGCCATTGCGGGTCAGATTCCCAATGCCACTGGGGGCGCCACTACGGTGCTTGACTTGGGCGCCAATGTCGATTGCACAGCGGAACATTTGCTGCAGTTCGCGGTCATGGGTTCGGCGCTGGTATCGGTGCTCACCAATCAAGAGTCGCCTTCCGTAGGCTTGCTCAACATTGGGGAGGAGGTGATCAAAGGTAACGAAGTGATTAAAAAAGCTGGCGAATTGCTGCGAAATGCATCTAAGTCGGGTGATTTGAACTTTGTGGGAAATGTCGAAGGCAACGATATCTTTAAAGGAACGGCCGAGATTGTGGTGTGTGATGGTTTTGTCGGAAATGTGGCTCTCAAGACCAGCGAAGGCCTTGCTTCCATGATCGGAAACTTCCTCAAAGCCGAGTTTTCCAAGAGTGTTTTTACAAAAATGGCTGCTATTGCGGCTTACACGGTTCTAAAAGCGCTTAAAAATCGTGTTGACCACCGGCGATACAACGGCGCAGCGCTCTTGGGGCTGCGTGGCCTGGTGTTCAAGAGCCATGGTTCGGCCGATGTGCTGGCTTTCAGCAACGCCATAAACCGGGCGTATGATGCAGCCCGAAACAACTTGCTGGACCGCGTTCAGGTTCGCATTGCCCATGCAGCCCCTTTGTTGGCTGCGTCTGATGCAACGCCATAACCTGAACGGGTGCACGCCATACCACCCATGAGACGATATTCGCGAATCACTGGCACCGGCAGTTACCTGCCTCCCCGCCGCTTGAGTAACGCCGACTTGGTCGCCGAATTGGCGACCAAGGGGGTTGAAACTTCGGATGAGTGGATCGTCGAGCGCACCGGTATACGGGCTCGCCACTTTGTAGCCGATGGTGTCTATAGCAGCGACTTGGCCTTGGAGGCCTGCAAAAGAGCGCTGCAAGCCGCTGGCCTGCAAGCCCAAGACATTGATTTGATTATTGTCGCCACGTCCACCCCGGACATGGTGTTTCCTTCGACTGCCTGTATCTTGCAGAACAAACTGGGCGCCAACGGTGGTGCGGCGTTTGACGTGCAAGCCGTGTGCAGCGGCTTTGTCTATGCGCTGACCGTCGCCGACGCCATGATCCAGTCCGGCGCCGCCAACAAGGCGCTGGTGGTAGGGGCCGAAGTGTTCTCCCGCCTGTTGGACTTTAACGATCGCACCACCTGCGTGTTATTTGGCGATGGTGCAGGTGCCGTCGTGCTCGAAGCCTCGGACATTCCCGGCATTTTGGCCAGTGATTTGCATGCCGATGGCAAGCACGTGGGTATTTTGTGTGTGCCGGGCCATGTGGCCAATGGACACATCTTGGGCGACCCTCTCTTAAAGATGGATGGACAAGCGGTTTTCAAGCTGGCAGTTGGCGTGCTGGAAAGCGCCGCCCGTGCCACACTGGCCAAGGCCCGTAAGACCGAGGCCGACATCGACTGGTTGATTCCCCACCAAGCGAACATCCGCATCATGCAGAGTACTGCCAAAAAACTGAAACTTCCCATGGAAAAAGTGGTGGTAACGGTGGACCAGCATGGCAATACTTCGGCGGCCTCGATTCCGCTGGCGCTGGACGCGGCGGTGCGTGCAGGTCAGGTCAAGCCAGGCCACACGCTGATGCTCGAAGGTGTGGGCGGTGGTTTCACCTGGGGCGCTGTGCTCCTGACTTTGTAGCTACTTCCGCATATTCCATGTGGGCTAACGCCCTATTTCATTGCTAATCTTTATGAAACCATTTGCAGTAGTTTTTCCCGGCCAAGGCTCCCAAGCCGTGGGCATGTTGGACGGTTGGGGCGACCACCCCGTGGTGGCACAAACCCTGCGCGAAGCGTCGGACGCTTTGAGCGAAGACGTGGCCAAGCTGATCCACGAAGGCCCCAAAGAAGCACTGGCGTTGACCACCAACACCCAGCCCGTAATGCTGGTGGCTGGTGTGGCTGCCTACCGCGTGTGGATGTCCGAGACCGGCGTGGCGCCTCAGGCCGTGGCTGGTCATTCGCTGGGCGAGTACTCCGCCCTGGTGGCCGCCGGTTCGCTGACGCTGGCCCAAGCCGCGCCCCTGGTGCGTCTGCGCGCCCAGGCCATGCAGGAAGCGGTGCCTGTGGGCGTGGGCGCCATGGCGGCCATCCTTGGCATGGAAGCGACTAAAGTGATAGCGGGTTGCGCAGAGGCGACGGCGGCGTTCGGCCCCAATAGCACCGAAGTGGTGGAGGCCGTGAACTTCAACGACGCCGCCCAGACCGTGATTGCCGGTAGCAAGGCTGCGGTGGACAAGGCTTGCGAAATCCTCAAGGCCAACGGTGCCAAGCGCGCGCTGCTGCTGCCCGTCTCGGCCCCGTTCCATTCCAGCTTGATGAAGCCGGCGGCTGAAAAGCTCAAGGCGCGGCTGGAAGACATCGAGTTTGCAGCGCCCCAGATTGCCCTCATCAACAATATTGATGTGGCCGTTGAGGTGGATGCCGACCGTATTCGCGACGCTCTGTATCGCCAGGCCTTTGGTCCGGTACGTTGGGTGGAGTGTGTGCAAGCTATCAAGGCGCGCGGACTGTTGACTTTAGTAGAGTGCGGCCCCGGCAAAGTGCTGGCCGGCATGGTGAAACGTATCGACGCAGAAATGACCGGCGCGGCTTTGTATGACTCCGCCAGTCTGGAAGACCTCAAGGGAGTGTTGGCATGAGTGAAGTGAAGCTTGAAGGCCAAGTGGCTCTGGTGACTGGTGCCTCGCGCGGTATAGGGGCCGCCATTGCGCTGGAATTGGCGCGCAAGGGCGTAAAAGTGATCGGGACTGCGACGTCGGACGCGGGCGCCGCCAAGATCCGTGAGGCCCTGTCTGCCTTCCCTGGCTGCGACGGTCGCACGCTGGACGTGACGGACGGCGCCGCTGGCGACGCGCTGGTAGATGCCATTGCCAAGGAGCAGGGCGGTTTGCACGTGCTTGTGAACAATGCTGGCATCACCCGCGACACCCTGGCTATGCGCATGAAGGATGACGACTGGGATGCGGTGCTGGACACCAACCTCAAGGGCGTCTTCCGTATGAGCCGCTCGGTGTTGCGCACCATGATGAAACAACGCTATGGCCGCATCATTAGTATTACCTCGGTGGTAGGAGCCTCGGGCAACCCCGGCCAAGCCAACTATGCGGCGGCCAAAGCTGGCGTGGCTGGCATGACCCGTGCACTGGCGCGTGAGCTGGGCTCGCGCAACATCACCGTCAATTGCGTGGCCCCCGGCTTTATTGAGACTGACATGACAGCCGCCTTGGGCGAAGACCAGCAAAAAGCCTTGTTAGGCCAAATTCCCTTGGGGCATCTGGGTAAACCTGGGGATGTAGCACACGCGGTTGTCTACTTGGCCTCCCCCCAGGCCGGGTATGTGACAGGGCAGGAGCTGCACGTGAACGGTGGCATGTACATGTAAGTGATTGAACCCCGTCGAAGTCTGAGCGGCGGCCCGGTTAGAGACAAGTCTCTAGGGCGGGTAAAATCTCGGATTCTTTTACAACCCTTAGAGGGAACCCATGAGCGATATCGAAGTCCGTGTCAAAAAAATCATTGCCGAACAACTCGGCGTTGAAGAGTCTCAAGTCACCAACGAAAAAGCCTTTGTTGCTGATCTGGGTGCTGACTCCTTGGACACCGTGGAACTGGTGATGGCCTTGGAAGATGAGTTCGGAATCGAGATTCCCGACGAAGATGCGGAAAAAATAACGACCGTGCAAAACGCAATCGATTACGCAACTTCCCACAAAAAGGCTTGATAGCCTTGGGCAGCACCCCCCGGGTGCTGCCGCGCTCCGTGTTTCATACCGTTGAAGACGGTATTTCATTGACGAACCGCTGATTTTAAGATTTCTATGTCCCGTCGCCGCGTCGTTGTTACAGGTTTAGGTTGTGTCAGCCCCGTGGGAAACACCGTGGCTGAGGCTTGGTCGAATGTGTTGGCTGGCAAATCCGGTATCGCCGCCATCACCAAGTTCGATCCGGAAGCGTTTGCCTGCAAGATCGCAGGTGAAGTGCGCAACTTTGATCTGGAGTCCTACATCAGTGCCAAAGAAGCACGCACGATGGATACCTTTATCCATTACGGCATTGCTGCTGCGGTTCAGGCTGTCAATGACAGCGGTTTGAAAACGGGTGATGCGCTCGGTGACGAAGAATCCACCCGCATTGGCTGTGTGATTGGTTCTGGCATTGGTGGTTTGCCCATGATCGAGAACACCCACTCCGAGTACACCAATCGCGGTCCGCGCCGCATATCTCCATTTTTTGTGCCCGCATCCATCATCAATATGACGGCCGGTCACGTATCCATGCGGTTTGGCTTCAAAGGCCCGAATATCGCCATCGTGACCGCCTGCACCACCGGTCTGCACTGCATTGGTGAGGCCGGTCGGATGATCGAGTACGGCGATGCGGATGTGATGATTGCCGGAGGCTCGGAAGCAACCGTTTCTCCATTGGGTATTGGGGGTTTTGCCGCCATGCGCGCACTCTCCACCCGCAATGACGACCCTACCTCTGCCTCTCGGCCTTGGGACAAAGACCGAGACGGCTTTGTATTGGGTGAAGGCGGTGGCGTGATGGTGCTCGAAGAGTACGAACATGCCAAGGCCCGCGGTGCCAAGATTTACGCTGAGCTGGCCGGTTTTGGCATGAGCGCCGATGCCGGACACATGACAGCCCCCAATATGGACGGTCCACGCCGCGCCATGCTGAGCGCCCTGCGTAACGCGGGTGTCAATCCCGATCAAGTGAATTACCTGAACGCGCACGGCACTTCCACTCCGTTGGGTGATATCAACGAGTCCAACGCTATCAAAGCGGCCTTGGGTGATCACGCAAAGAAGACGGTTGTCAACTCCACCAAGTCGATGACGGGTCACTTGCTGGGCGGCGCAGGCGGACTGGAGTCGGTGTTTACGGTGCTCGCCGTGCACCACCAGAAGAGCCCACCCACCATCAACATCTTTAATCAAGATCCCGAGTGTGATCTGGACTACTGTGCCAACACCGCAAGGGACTTGAAGATCGATGTGGCCGTAAAGAACAATTTCGGCTTCGGCGGTACCAACGGTACGCTGGTATTCAAGCGCGTTTGATCGCGGCAATTTCCTCAAGGGACAATGCATCGGCCTCCTGCGGTTAGCTTTAAGGTTGGCCGATCGCGTTGGCATGCTCTCGTGCTATCTGCAGGTGTACTGGTTACCACGATGAGCCTAAGCGTCTTCGCTTGGACCGCTGCCGCCGAATTTCCACGTTGGGCTGTTTGGGTGCAGGCATTGTTGGTCTTGTTGACTGGTATCGGTGCGGCTTGGGCGTGGCGACGCTCCCCAATAGGTACCTTGCGATGGGATGGGGAGCAATGGTTTTGGATGACTCGGCTGGAAATGTCAGTGTCGGGCCTGAGCATCGTGTGTGATTTTCAGCGCTGGATGCTTGTTTCCATGAGGTGCGCGGGGATTCGTCCATTTTTTTTGTGGCTTGAGCCGACGCAGGCTACGTCGGTCCAGTCATGGGTCGCCTTGCGGCGCGCGCTGGTGCACTCATCGAGCTTTGCTGCTTTGCCTCCTGACGATTCTGTGGAACCCGAAGGCAAGTACCCATGATGGAGCCATTGCCAACGCCCAACGATGCCGACTTGTTGTTGGTGGAGCGCACCCTTGCGGGAGACCAGCGGGCTTACGGCTTGCTGGTTTTGAAGTACCAGCGCCGCATACAACGTTTGGTGGGCCGCATGGTGCGGGACGTGGATCTCGTGGAAGATATTGCGCAGGAGACGTTCATCCGTGCCTACCGGGCCCTCCACCAGTTCAGAGGAGACGCTCAGTTTTACACCTGGCTGTATCGGATTGCGGTAAACACCGCAAAAAAATTCCTGATGGAGCTCAAGCGTAACCCCACGATGTCGGAGAGTTTTCTAATTTCTGCCGAAGAAGATGAAACTTCTGGCCCCAAATATGAACCAATCACTGAAGAAACCCCAGAGTCTGAGTTGGCCGCCAAGGAGATTGCGGGTGTAGTCAACGACGCTATGGACGCTTTGCCCGAGGAGTTGCGACAGGCAGTCACATTGCGGGAAATTGAAGGCCTGAGTTACGAAGAGATTGCGTTGGCGATGGATTGTCCGATAGGTACCGTGCGCTCCCGCATTTTTCGGGCGCGAGAGGCTATTTCGGCAAGAGTCAAACCACTGTTGGAAAAACAGACCGGGAAACGTTGGTAAGAATGGAACTGAAGACTATGCACAGCCAACCACTGAACGAGCGCATTTCCGCCTTGATGGATGGCGACTTGCCCGCTGCCGAGCTGGATGCTTTGCTTACGGAACTGGCGCAGCAGGACTCGTTTGCCAACGATTGGCATCTCTACCATGTGGCCGGTGATGTGATGCGTAGCAGCAGGCTAGCGCCTCAGCGCGCAGAGTTGGACTTTTTGGCGCGTCTGGAATTGCGTTTGGTACAAGAGACAGTGGAGCTACCCCGCATACTGCAACCGCCACCCTTGTCGACCGGGGAGCCCGCGCGCACCTCAGCCAATGGTCCATGGCGTTGGGCCGTGGGCGTTACTTTCACGGTGTTGGTGGGTGTGGTTTCTGTGGGAATGTGGCGGAGCAATGTGTCAGTATCTTCGCCGCAACTGGCGTCGGCCACCGCGCCGAACGCCGTAACTGCATCGCTGCCAGTCCCGTCAGTCATGTTGCGTGACCCTGAGCTGGACGCGCTGATGGCAGCCCATCAGCAACTCGGTGGCCATTCGGCTTGGCAGATGCCTTCAGGGTTTTTGCGCAATGCCACCTACGAAAGGCCTGCACGGTGAAGACCTTGCGGTGGTTCACGGCCGGTTTGTGCGCCCTGTTGCTATTCGGGTTGCCGCAGGGCGCCATTGCTGAGGACGCGCCTCTCAATGCTTGGCTTATGCGTTTGCATGAGGCATCGCGGCATCGCACGTACACCGGCACTTTTGTGGTGTCGGCTGCAGGTCAAATGGCCAGTGCGCGCATTTGGCATGTTTGCGATGGCGAACAGCAGGTTGAGCGTGTGGAGTCATTAAGTGGTACGCCGCGTGCAACCTTCCGCCGCAACGATGAGGTGATGACGTTTTTTCCTGAGGCCAAGGTGGCCATATCAGAAAGCCGTGATTCTCTGGGACTTTTCCCTAGTTTGCTCAAATCGAATGCAGCTGATATTGGGGAAAACTACCTGATGAGGCCACTGGGCAACGAGCGCATCGCGGGGCTCGATGCCGAGGTGGTCCAGTTGCAACCCAAAGATGCTTTGCGTTATGGCTACCGCGTCTGGAGCGAAAAACGATCGGGCCTGGTGGTGCAGCTTCAGACTTTGGATGCGGAAGGGAGAGTGCTGGAGCAGGCGGCCTTTTCTGAGTTGCAACTCGATGCGCCAGTGAACAAGGCCAAACTTACGCAAATGATGGCCGCTACAGAGGGCTACCGTGTGGAACGCCGTGACTTGCAAAAGACCACTGCGAAGGCCCAGGGTTGGGCGATGGCAAAGCCAGTGCCTGGCTTCAAACCCATGGGTTGTTACACCCGCCCTGTAGCGCTGCTCGCGGGAGCGCCGGGGCGCATGGAGCAGACCATGCAGTGGATGTTTTCAGATGGATTGGCCACAGTATCGTTGTTTGTGGAGGCCTTTGACACACGTCGTCACATGCGTGCAGGGGCGTCGGAACTCGGTGGCGCCACACGCACTCATACGCGGCGATTGGATGCATGGTGGATTACTGCGGTCGGGGAAGCCCCAGCGCTTACTCTGTCCCTTTTTGTGCAAGGGCTGGAGCGTAAAAAATAAGCTATACGGGTAGCGCGTTGAAAGCAAAGTCAGATAGTAGGAAAACTGGAGCTATGAAATATATGGACATGAAACCTTTTCGAACCCTATGGGTGGCGGCTTCACTCAGCTTGGTGGTCATGGGTGCGTTGGTGCCCGTTTCTTCGGCGTCCGCACAAGCGGTGAAGGGCTTGCCAGACTTCACCGATCTGGTGGACCAAGTTGGCCCATCGGTCGTAAATATCCGTACCCTCGAAAAAGCGAGCCCACGAGCCCCAAGCGGAGGCCCCGGTGACGAGGAAATGTTGGAGTTTTTCCGCAGGTTTGGCCTGCCCATTCCCAACGTGCCACGCCAGGCACCGCGCCAGAACCGTCCCCAACAGCAGGAAGAGCCCCAGCCGCGTGGTGTCGGGTCCGGATTTATTCTGACCTCAGACGGGCTGATCATGACCAACGCCCATGTGATCGAGGATGCCGACGAAGTGTTGGTCACCCTTACCGACAAACGCGAGTTTAAAGCCCGCATCATTGGGGCAGACAAGCGCACCGATGTAGCGGTGGTGAAGATCGATGCGTCAGGTCTGCCGGCTGTCAAAGTGGGTGATGTAAGTCGGCTGCGCGTAGGTGAGTGGGTGATGGCCATTGGCTCACCTTTTGGCCTTGACAACACCGTTACCGCCGGCATTGTGAGTGCGAAGCAGCGTGATACTGGTGATTACTTGCCTTTCATCCAGACAGATGTGGCGATTAACCCGGGCAATTCGGGCGGGCCACTCATCAATATGCGGGGGGAAGTGGTTGGTATAAATAGCCAGATCTACTCTCGCTCAGGCGGCTCCATGGGAATTTCTTTCTCCATCCCCATGGACGAGGCCGTTCGAGTAAGCGACCAGTTGCGCAGCAATGGCCGTGTTACACGTGGGCGCATTGGGGTGCAGATTGACCAAGTCAGCAAAGAGGTTGCTGAATCTATTGGTTTGGGCAAACCCATTGGGGCCTTGGTGCGTGGTGTTGAAACCGGCTCACCGGCAGAGAAGGCTGGTGTGGAGGCAGGTGACATCATCACCAAGTTCGATGGCAAAACGATTGAAAAATCAAGCGACCTGCCAAGGGTCGTGGGCAGTACCAAGCCAGGTTCCAAAAGTACCGTCACCGTGTTCCGCCGAGGCGCCAGCAAAGATTTGAGTGTGGTGATCGCGGAAGTGGAGAGTGACAAGTCGGTCGCCAAGGCCTCGGCGAAGGAAGAAAAACCAAAGGCGTCCAGCGCAGCCCAGGCATTTGGCCTGGCCGTGGCGGACTTGACCGATGCGCAGAAGAAAGAGGCGAACCTCAAGGGTGGTGTGCGCGTAGAGGCCGCCACAGAGGCTGCCGCACGTGCAGGTTTGCGCGAGGGGGATGTAATTGTCCAAGCGGCCAATGCCGAAATAGGCTCCGTGAAAGAGTTTGAAGCCGCTTTGGCAAAGTTGGAAAAATCCAAGCCCTTGAATGTGCTCTTCCGTCGCGGGGAGTGGACGCAATTTGCGGTAATTCGGCCCAATCGGTAGGCTTGATTGCAAGACCCTAAACCATGCTTGGTTTTGGGGTGGCTCCTTTTTTTGTTTTTTTCCTATCGGCCGTCACTATGAAATAAAGTGGGCGGCCGCTAACTTTTGAGACTTGTAGAAAGCACTGGTTAGAATATGGCGTTTCTACGGAAGTCATTGCATATATGCATGCTTGCAAACTCCACCATATGGGACAGTGGAAAGAACCCACAGTTGATCCACAACTCTCCCACAAGTTGTTCAGCATTCATGCGTTGAATATGTTAATAAGTTGTTGATAAGTTTTCTGTTGCGGTGTCGCAACTCCCCTTGAACCAAGTTTTTTTGGGCTGTGCTCTCTGGACTTTTTGCCTACAATGGGCTTCCAACCTTCGCAGTTGCCAAAGATTGTTGGTTCAGGGCGCGTCGTCTTACGATGCGCCCTTTTTTCTTGTCTGCTCGTTTTAATTCAATCACTTGAAGCTTGTCGTTGATGAATCACATCAGAAATTTCTCGATCATTGCCCACATTGATCACGGTAAATCCACACTCGCTGACCGGTTGATTCAGCGATGCGGAGGATTGGAAGCGCGTGAGATGGAGGCCCAAGTATTGGACTCGATGGATATCGAGAAAGAGCGCGGGATAACCATCAAGGCGCAGACCGCTGCCTTGCAGTACAAGGCCAAAGATGGCCAGACCTACAACCTCAACTTGATCGACACGCCAGGACATGTGGACTTCTCATATGAAGTTAGCCGTTCGCTCTCGGCATGCGAAGGCGCATTGCTCGTGGTAGACGCCTCGCAGGGCGTGGAAGCGCAGACAGTTGCCAATTGCTACACAGCGCTAGACCTTGGTGTGGAAGTGCTACCTGTGTTGAACAAGATTGATCTGCCCAATGCCGACCCGGACAATGCACGCAGCGAGATTGAAGATGTGATCGGCATTGACGCAACTGAAGCAATCGTGTGTTCTGCCAAAACCGGTTTGGGTATTGATGACATTCTCGAAGCTATTGTGGCCAAAATCCCGTCGCCCAAAGGCAACCCCGAGGGCCCGTTGCGCGCCATGATCATTGACAGCTGGTTTGACAGCTACGTTGGGGTCGTAATGTTGGTGCGTGTGGTGGATGGTCGTTTGGGTAAGGGAGAGCGCATCAAAATGATGGCCTCTGGTGCCAGCTACAACGCTGACAATTTGGGCGTCTTTACCCCAGCCAACCAGCCACGCCAGTCACTTGAAGCCGGCGAGGTGGGTTACATCATCGCCGGCATCAAAGAGCTGCAAGCCGCGAAGGTTGGCGACACTGTGACCATGATCAAGCAGGGCAGTGGTGGCGCCGCATTCACGGCCACGGAAGCTTTGCCGGGGTTCAAGGAAATTCAACCCCAGGTGTTTGCAGGGCTCTACCCGACCGAAGCCAGCGAATACGACTCCCTGCGCGACGCGCTCGAAAAGCTCAAGCTCAACGATGCTTCACTGCACTACGAGCCTGAGGTGTCGCAAGCCCTAGGGTTTGGTTTTCGCTGTGGATTCTTGGGTCTGCTGCACATGGAAATTGTGCAGGAACGCTTGGAGCGAGAGTTCGACCAGGACCTGATCACCACAGCACCCAGTGTGGTCTACGAAGTGATGAAGAATGATGGCGAAGTTGTTTTGGTGGAAAACCCCTCCAAGATGCCTGAAGTTGGCAAGACAGCCGAAATCCGCGAACCCATCGTCACCATGCATTTGTACATGCCACAAGAGTATGTGGGTGTGGTCATGACACTGGCCAACCAAAAGCGTGGCGTGCAAATGAACATGGCCTACAAGGGGCGTCAAGTTGTGCTGACGTATGAAATGCCGTTGGCCGAAATTGTTCTGGACTTCTTTGACAAACTGAAAAGCGTGAGCCGGGGCTATGCGTCCATGGACTACGACTTCAAGGAATACCGTGCAGCCGATGTGGTCAAGGTCGACATTCTGTTGAATAGCGAAAAAGTCGATGCGTTATCGATCATGCTGCACCGCAGCCAAAGCCTGTACCGCGGCCGCGCCGTGGTCGGCAAGATGCGCGAAATCATCTCTCGGCAAATGTATGACGTGGCGATCCAGGCTGCGATCGGGGCCAACATTATTGCGCGCGAAACAATCAAAGCGTTGCGCAAAAACGTGCTGGCCAAGTGCTACGGTGGGGATATTTCCCGCAAGCGCAAGCTCCTGGAAAAACAAAAAGCGGGTAAAAAACGCATGAAACAAATCGGCTCCGTGGAAGTTCCACAGGAAGCATTCTTGGCTATTTTGCAGGTGGAAGATTAATGCAAGCTTTGACAGCAGCCGTACTTGCGGCATTTGTGCTTTACGCGGGCTCTTGGTACTTTGGCGTGGTTGATGGCAACTTCGCCTTGTTGCTTTTTTTGGCGACGGTAGTCACTGGGGTGTATTGGTTGGCGGAGCGCTTCTACTTCTTGCCGCAGCGACAAAAAGCAGTGGCTGCCTTGGTAGCCAATGACCTGCAGCGCCGCGCTGAGCTCAACAAGCTGGGCATTGCACAAGTGGACGGAGACATTAGCGAAGCAAAAGTCAAATTGCTGATGCAGCCTTGGTGGTTGGACTGGACGGCTGGATTGTTCCCGGTGATTATTGCGGTGTTCCTGCTGCGCTCCTTTTTGTTCGAACCCTTCAAGATTCCTTCAGGTTCCATGATTCCAACCCTGTTGGTCGGGGATCTGATTTTGGTAAATAAATTTACCTATGGCATTCGCTTGCCGGTGATCAACCTCAAAATCACCGAAGGCAATAAGCCGCAGCGTGGGGATGTGATAGTGTTTCGTTACCCACCCAAGCCCAGCTTGGACTACATCAAGCGGGTAGTTGGTGTGCCCGGTGACACTGTGGCCTACCTGAACAAGCGCCTGACCATCAACGGCCAGGTGGTGGAGACCACAGCATTGCCGGAGTTTTTTGACGAAGACGCCATGCAGTACTTCAAACATTTCGAAGAATCCTTTGGCGATAAGAAGCATCGGGTGCTCAATGACAAAGACCGCCCTGCGTTTGTGCCCGGTGCCGACAAGTTCCAAGGCTATGAAGCATGTAGCTACACCGTCGAGGGTGTGACCTGCAAAGTGCCAGAAGGTCACTATTTCATGATGGGCGACAATCGGGATAATTCACTGGATTCGCGCTATTGGGGCTTTGTGCCAGACCAGAACATCGTAGGCAAGGCGTTCTTTGTCTGGATGAACTTTGGCAACCTCAAGCGCATTGGCGGGTTCAATTGACATTTCAACGCAAACCAAGGGGTAGAGATTCAAAATGACAATGCTTAACAAATCCAAGCAGCGCGGTATATCGTTCATTGGCCTCCTGTTCGTTGGCGGTGTCGTGGCCATGGGTGGAGTCGTGGCGGCCCAAGTTTTTCCTACCGTGCTCGAATTCCTGGCGGTGCAAAAAGCGGTGCAACGCGCAGCAGCGGGCCAGTCCGTAGTGGAAGTGCGCGCCATCTTTGACAAGCAAACTGAAGTCGACTCCATCAGCTCGATCAAAGGCAAAGACCTCGAAGTTGGCAAGCAGGGCGATAAAGTGGTGGTCAAATTTGAATACCAGCGCGAGATTCATCTGGTTGGCCCCGCGTTTCTGACGCTCAAGTACACCGGGCAATCCAAATAACGTGACAGATGGTTTCATCGCGTTGCAGCAGCGCCTGCAGCACCAGTTCTCCAATGTTTCCCTGTTGTCGCGGGCACTGACCCACCGCAGCTTTTCGTCAGACCACTACGAGCGCCTGGAGTTTTTGGGGGACTCGGTGTTGGGGCTGGCCATTTCTGATTTGCTCTATGCCCGCCTTGGCGCCTTGCCGGAAGGTGACTTATCCCGTGTACGCGCCAATTTGGTCAAGCAAGAAACACTGCACCAAATCGCCTTGGGGCTCGGGTTGCCAGACGTCCTGAAGCTTGGGGAGGGCGAAATGCGCTCAGGTGGTCCCAAGCGCGCTTCCATTTTGGCCGATGCGTTAGAGGCGATTATTGGCGCGGTTTACTTGGACGCCGGTTTTTCTGCAGCGCAGGCACTGGTTCACCGTCTATTTGAGGCGGTTGAAATCAACCCGCAAATGGAGGCCATTGGCAAGGACCCCAAGACGGAGTTGCAGGAGTGGCTGCAGGGTCGCAAAATGAAGTTGCCGGTGTACACCGTGGTAGGAACACTGGGCGCAGCCCACAAACAAAGTTTTGATGTGGAATGCGAGATCCCGGAACTCCGCCTGTCTGAACGCGGCATTGGCGGATCGCGCCGGGCCGGAGAGCAGGCGGCTGCGGCGGCCATGCTGCAAACCATTAAGTCAAAGATCAAACTATGAATGCTCCTAAAAAAATAGCTGCTGGCGCAGAATCCACGGGGGCTAAGGGCCAAAAAGACTCTAAACCTGAAGTGCAGGAAGACCTGGATGCCATGCTGCAAGGCCTGCTCAAGAGCACGCCCAAGTTGGCCCTTCCAGGTGCCGACGGCGCTGGCCAGCGCTGCGGACTGGTGGCCATCGTGGGCAAGCCCAACGTGGGCAAGTCCACGTTGTTGAACGCCCTGGTCGGCCAGAAGATCAGCATCACCTCGCGCAAGGCGCAGACGACTCGCCACCGTATTACCGGCATGCACACCCTAGGTCTCACCCAGTTTGTGTTTGTGGACACGCCGGGTTTTCAGACCCTGCATGCCAATGCGCTCAACAAGTCATTGAACAAAGCGGTTCAGGGTGCCGTGGCCGATGTGGATTTGATTTTGTTTGTGGTGGAGGCTGGCAGCTTTACGCCTGCCGACGCACGTGTGCTGGCACTGCTTGGCAAAGACATTCCCACGCTACTGATTGCCAACAAGCTGGACAACGTCCACCGCCGTGGCGACATAGCGCCTTGGCTGCAAACCATGACCGACAAACACAAGTTTGCCGAGTTTGTACCCATGTCGGCCAAAAATGCCAAAGACATTCCCCGTTTGCTCGCCATTTGTGAGAAGTACCTGCCCGAGCAGGCTTGGTGGTATGCCGAAGACGAATTGACCGATCGCAGCGAAAAGTTTTTGGCCAGTGAGTTGGTCCGTGAAAAACTGTTCCGTCTCACCGGGGATGAATTGCCTTACACCTCCACCGTCATCATCGACAAGTTTGAAGAAGAGCCGCCGCAGAAAAAAGGCCAAAAGCGCCTGCTGCGCATCGCAGCCACCATTGTGGTGGAGCGCGATACCCACAAGGCCATGGTCATTGGTGACAAGGGCGAGCGAATCAAGCGCATCGGGATGGAAACCCGCGTGGAGCTGGAAAAGCTGGTTGACGCCAAAGTGTTTCTGGAGATGTGGGTGAAGGTGCGCTCTGGCTGGGCCGATGACGAAGCGCGCGTGCGCAGCTTCGGTTACGAGTGAAATGTTAGCCCCCACGCTTGTCACTGCGTGTACTGCGCTGCCCCCCATGGGGGCGCGTTTTGCCTTGGGGCGGCCCGGCGGCAAAACCTTCCACTGATCTGTGGCTATCAAACGCATCTCTGACGAGCCCGCGTATGTGCTGCACCGCTACGATTGGAGCGAGAGCAGCCTGATTCTGGAGGTTTTTACCCGCCACTACGGGCGCATTGCGCTGGTAGCCAAAGGTGCGAAGAAGCCCAGCTCCAGCTTTCGCCCTGTTTTGTTGCCGCTCCAGCCTCTGCACGTAGCCTATGGTGGCGATGCCGAGATTCGCACGCTGCGCAGTGCCGAGTGGCAGGGCGGCCATGTGATGCCCACGGGCGACGCGCTGCTTTCGGGCTACTACCTCAATGAATTGTTGATGACCCTGCTAGCGCGGGACGATCCGCACGCAGTGCTGTTTGATGTGTATGCCCATGTGGTAGAAATTATTGCCAGCGAACATGGTGAGGCGCTGCAAGGCGCGCTGCGAACGTTTGAGCTGCTATTGCTGCGCGAAGTGGGTTTTTTGCCCCGCTTGGATGCGCAAACCATGACCCTTGGCGCGCTGATGCCTGATGTGCAGTACGTGTTGGTACCCGAAGGTGGGCTACGCCAAGCGCACGGGGAAGACCGCACCAGCCTGAGTGGCGCGCAGTGGCTGCGTCTGCACAGTGCCATACGCGCAGACGCGCCGTTCACCACCACACTGCGCGCGTGTGCCGAACTGATGGGTCCGTTGAAGCCGCAATTGCGCGCTTTGCTGCACTACCATTGCGGCGTAAAGACGTTGCGCACGCGGCAGATGATGATCGACATTCAGGCCCTGTAATTTCCTCCCTTGTTTGGTGGCCCAACCTTATGACTATCCACTTATCGGTCAACCTCAACAAAGTTGCGCTAGTGCGCAATACCCGCCATCTGGGCATTCCTAGCGTGACCCGCGCGGCCTTGCTGTGTTTGCAAGCGGGTGCTGCGGGCATTACCGTGCACCCGCGACCCGATGCACGCCACATTCGCGCCCACGATGTGCTGGACTTGGCCACATTATTGAAAGGTTGGCCCGACCGCGAATTCAATGTGGAAGGTAACCCGTTTCACAACTTGATGGAGTGCGTACGCGACTTGCGCCTGCGTGGTCTTCCGGTGCACCAAGTGACCTTTGTGCCCGACAGCGAAGGGCAATTCACCAGCGACCACGGGTGGGTCTTTCCGGACGATGCGGAACGCCTTCGGCCTTTGATTGCCGAAGCCCACGCTTTGGGTCTGCGGGTGAGTTTGTTCATGGATGCTGATCCTGGCGCCATGGCCGGCGCCAAAGCGGTTGGCGCGGACCGTATCGAGCTTTACACAGAGCCCTATGCAGCAGCGTGGGGAAGCGTCGGGCAGCAGACCCAATTGGCGCGCTTCGCTGCCGCTGCGCAGGCCGCTTTGGACGCGGGGCTAGGCGTGAATGCGGGCCACGACCTGAACCGCGACAACCTCGCAGCATTTGCCCGCCAGGTGCCCGGGCTGCAAGAGGTTTCCATTGGCCACGCCTTGATTGCAGATGCCTTGGAGCTCGGCTATGACGCAACGGTCAAGGCGTATTTGGCTTGCCTGGGTCAGTGAGGGGAGGCGCGTGATCTACGGCATTGGCACCGATATTTGCGATGTGCGGCGCATTCGCGCAAGCCTTGACAAGCATGGTGACCGTTTTGCAAGCAAGGTGCTGTCGGACGCCGAATTTGCAACCTGGAAAGCACGCAGCGCCCGTTGGCCAGAGCGCGGCGTCCGCTACCTGGCGACTCGCTTCAGTGCCAAAGAGGCCTTCAGCAAAGCGATTGGATTGGGCATGCGTATGCCCATGACCTGGAAGCTCTGCGAAATCGCCAATGAGCGCAGTGGCAAACCTACCATCGTGTTGCACGGGGTGTTGAAAGACTGGTTTGAAGCCCAGGCACTGCAGGTGCATGTGACGGTAACGGACGAGACTGACTACGCTGCCAGTTTTTGTGTGGTGGAAACCACGCCGTAGGGCACCTGGCTACAACTTGCCGTACTGGGTGCCACCGATCATGATGCCGCCGTCCAGTGGCGCCAAATCCGACTTGTATTCCATGTCTCCCACCTGCACTGCAGGCAGGGTGGCACCGCGCTGAAGGGCCTCCATAAATGCGGCTTGTTCTTCGGCAGAAATGGCGTGGTATGCCGCCACCCGTGCCAATGTTCCGTTGGATACATGGTTCCCTGCGAAGTCTGGGTTTGGTTCATATCCATCACTGCGGGCAGGGTCGTTGGCACGCGAATGGCGCTCGAACTGTTCTTCCGTTTCGCTCACCCGCCAGTAGATTCCGTCGATCAGCACGCCAAAGCGTTTGTAGGTGTTGCTACGCATGCTCTGCTCCATGGCCGCAAAGCTCTTGGTTTTGCTGCTAGCGCCTGTCACAAACGACTTGGCAACATCAATCATGGCAATGAAGCGGTGGTGCCGCTCGTCCACCGGCATCACCTTGAAACGGTACATGTGGGAAACAACTTCCATGGACAAAAATGTCTCACGGATGGATTGGTACAAACGCTCCCGCCGATAGGCCTTGCGTTCGTCCAGGTCCATGCGCTTCACCACGGGTGCTTCGATGGGGGCCGCAGGAATCGGGGCGCTGCGTCCGCGTTTTTTTAGAAATCCAAACACGGTGTGGGGTGTCTCACGGGTTGCGGTAGCGGAGGGCGGCGCGCAGAGGGCCGAATGTGAGAATGAGTCTATCAGCAGCATTCGCGGCAACTTGTAACAAATTGGTGCGGTGCAAGGTCTTTGAGATCGCGTCTTGGAGAAAAACCGAAGGCTGGAGAATATCAATGGATCTTTGCAAGCAAAGTGCCAATGGAGCCCATAAAATATGCGCAAGTAGCTCCTAAATACATAGCAATTGAAGGCCCTAACCATGACCCACCATGCCCCACTCGTCATCGACATTGCAGGCACCAGTCTCACCAAGCTGGATCGACAGCGCCTCAAGCATCCGCTGGTCGGCGGCATGATTTTGTTTGCCCGCAATTGGAGCAGCCGTGAGCAACTCACCGCGCTGTGCCGCGACATCAAAAAAGTACGGGCGGACTTGCTGATTTGTGTGGACCATGAAGGTGGTCGCGTGCAGCGTTTTAAGACCGATGGTTTTACACACTTGCCCGCCATGCGTGCGTTGGGCGAGATGTGGATGCGCGAGCCGGCCGCGACGGTGTCTGCAAAAAAGGCGGGGCCACTCGACGCCACCAATGCCGCCACTGCCACAGGCTATGTATTGGGCGCGGAGCTCCGTGCCTGCGGCGTGGACTTGAGTTTTACGCCGGTGCTGGATTTGGACTATGGAGAAAGCAGCGTTATCGGTGACCGTTCGTTCGCCCGCGATCCCCGTGTAGTGAGCCTCTTAGCCAAAAGCTTGATGCACGGCTTGCACAAAAGTGGCATGGGAAATTGTGGCAAACACTTTCCCGGCCATGGTTTTGTCAAAGCCGATTCGCACACCGACATTCCGGTAGACAAACGCAGTCTCAAAGCGATTCTGGCGGACGATGCAGCCCCCTACCGGTGGCTAAACACCGTCACTAGTAGCGTGATGCCTGCGCATGTGATCTACCCTAAAGTGGACGCTCGCCCGGCCGGCTTCTCTAGCACCTGGCTCAATGACGTTCTGCGTGGGCAGCTTGGCTTCACCGGAGCCATATTCAGCGACGACCTGTCGATGGCAGGCGCGCGCCTGATAGACGGCAAACAAGTGAGCTACACGGAGGCTGCGATGGCGGCTCTGAATGCTGGCTGCGATTTGGTTTTGCTGTGCAACCAGTCGCTACCCGGCGCCGAAGGCGGCGGCAAGGCCTTGGATGCATTGATAGAAGGGTTGACCGAGGCCCAACTCAAGGGGCAGTGGCAAGCACTGGATGCCAGTGAAGCCCGCCGCCGCGCTTTGTTGCCCACTACTCCCGCATTGGCCTGGGATGCGCTCATGGTGCACCCAGACTACATGCAGGCGATGGATTGGATTGCCTGAGCAGCCTACACGGTCATGGAGACCGGTGCAGTCGCGGTGCAGAGAGCGCAATGATCTGGTCTGCCGTAGCGTCGTCGACTAGTCGGTTTTTGATCAGCAGCCCCTCGGTGGTGAGCAGGCTGCGCAATTGCTGAAGGTCTTTGACCGTGGGGGCGACTTTGATCTGCGCCAGTGCGGCCTGACTGTTGCCACCCCGTATCAGGGCTGCCACTTTGGTGGCCCATAGGCTTTGGCGACTCATGGTGCGCTGCACTCCTGTGTTGTGAATGGAACACGCATTTTGGCATACGGAGCCTGTCTATGTTGCGCAAATTGCTATCAAATTTATAGTGACATTGCGAGCGCGCTTCAGTTTCTGAGGGGGTATGCTCTCTGCAAAGTGCCGTGAGAAAATCTCCAATCGCGAATCTTCCAACTTTTCAAGCCATGGCCAAACTCTCATTGTCCGATCTCGGGGGCCTCGTGTACTCTACGGAGGTGGGGCGCACCTGCCCGGTGTGCCGCCAGGCAATTGCCGGCTGCACTTGCAACGCACCCAAGCGGCCCGTAGGCGATGGCGTGGTGCGCGTGTTACGCGAAACCAAAGGACGCGCTGGCAAAGGGGTAACGCTGGTACGTGGCGTGCCGCTGATGGAGCCTGAGTTGGTTGCACTTGGCAAACAGCTGAAGGCGGCTTGTGGTTCGGGCGGCACAGTAAAAGACGGGGTGATTGAAGTGCAGGGCGACCACGTTGAGCGGGTGATGCAGCTCTTGCAGGCGCAAGGCTTCAAGGTGAAAAGGGCGGGTGGCTAGTTGTGCAGGCCGAAGACCTGCAAAAGCTGGTGGACCGCTGCATGCCCTTTGGAAAGTACCAAGGTCGCCTGATTGCTGACTTGCCCGGAGACTACCTGAACTGGTTTGCCCGCGAGGGTTTCCCCAAGGGCGAGATTGGCCAACTATTGCAGCTCATGCACGAAATTGACCACAACGGCCTGAGCGATTTGCTCACACCCCTGCGCAGGCCCTGAGCTACAGGCCGAGCAAGGCCGCGCGCAGCTCAGGTTTGCGGGCCTTGGGGTCTAGCCAAATGCGAAAGAAAGCCTCGCTGAAAGTAGCATCCGGCGTTTCACCCAGCAAGCGACCATTCAGGAAGAACCTGGCTCCCCCAGCGGGTACGTGCACTCCCACCAACCGGTCTCCCGACTTCACATCCACGAACAGGCTGGTCATGAAGGTAGACCATGCCTTGACTTGTTCCGGTGTAGCCGAACTGATGCGCGCCATTTCTATCAGCGACGTGTTGTTGATGTCCGATGCTTTGACATAGGTGTTGTAGAGAATGTCCAGCGCCAAGGGTTGCGTAAAACTGAAGGTAGCCCCGGAAGAAGCTGGTAGCCAAAGCGTAGCGTCATACGCCTTGAAGCCAAAAAACTTGAGTGGCCCTGACCCTTTGACACGCCAGCCCGTTCCGTAAGCCATCAGCTCTGCAGGAACCGCTGCTGCGCCAGCCTGGGCAGTCATGGTTGTAGTTGCAGCTGCAGGAGCCACGTGTTGCGCCCAAGTAGGCGGCAGGGCGAATGCCAGCAAAAGGGGCAGAAATGCCCTCAAGTTGGATGCCCATCGCGAGGGGCCTAGGTTGAAACAATAGTGCGTGAAACTTCTCATGGAAGCCATTATTGGTCAATAAAAGTCGTTTTGCAACCAATTGGATTAAAAAAATACTGATTGGTATAGGTTTGGATTTTTTTGTCGGTTCCGTGGTCAGGCCGCCCAAGCAATGGGCATGAACAACGAAAGGCGCAAAACCTAGCGAACTTGCGCGCAACTGTGATGAATCGGTAGTTCTGAGCCCTATACCCGTTGTGTAGGTCAGGAAACAGATAGGGGGCAAGGCGTTGGACGGCTGCAGGCACAAAGCAGGTCTACGAGCATGTGATCCGCCTGCTCTATAGGAGTCATACATACCCTAGAGTCAACGGCCGGTTTGAGGCAAGCACTTCATCAAAGCGAGCACCCGCGTTGGGCTGGAAGCAGCCGTTCACTCTGAACTTTTGAAAGGCAAGTGTGCAGCGATAGCGGGTATTGGCGACAGACAGGTTACGGGTAGTCCAGCGTATTGCCGGGCAGGAGTCCTTAGCGAGCTTCGCGTGGCCGCTGATTCCGGTCTTAGACTTGTGACAGGTCTAAGGGCGGATCAGGCCAGGAGCCGACGGCCATAGCTGCGCCGGGAAGCCGACTTTCATCCTGTGCTTCTAGACTCTGGAAGGCACCAGCGGCTGAAGACGCTGATTGCTGGCCATGCTGCGCAATGAACATTCGCGAGGAATCGGGCGACGTCTGCGGAGACCACATTGCGTTTGTTCGGCGAGTTTTGAACCCATCCACCTGCGGCGGCGCTACGGATTGGCGCAGGGGCCAAGATGCTGCGGCCCAAAACGAGTTGCCGGCAGTGCCAGCCAGTGAGCGCTCTGCCCGCTGAACCGCTGTGCCGAGACATGGCCCGACGGTATGTTGGCAGGTCACGGTCGCAAACAATACCAAAGTGTTTTGCGATCCCGTTCCGGACTGTGTTGCCGGCGCAGCCAAAGCCCCTTGCAAATATATGGAGACTGAACAGTACGGTTCATATGTTTATACTAAATAGTCAAAATAATTACCAATGAGTCATGCTAGCTGGTTCAACTACCCCATTTAACTTTCGCTGCCCGGTTGGGGTGCCCGTCGCCCCCGGGGCCGGCTTGGGAACCCTATCGGTACTCGGCTTGTTAAGTTCCGCTTTCGCTCAGGCCGACTGGCGGCGTGCCGTGATCCCAAAGTCATCCAGGCGCATAGCCGCGCATGAACACTTTGACCGCACTTCGCACGCGGGACGCAATCTCGTCTTGCGAGGGCAGCTCGCCCGTCATGTGGGCCTCGTTCGCTTGGCCCGCCTCTGCGAGCGCTACAAACTGATGCGCCGCGAGAACAGGGTCATCAATTCGCAGCACGCCCTGTGCGCACAAGTCCTGCAAGTAACTGGCCAGCAGCTCCGCACCTCGGTTGGGGCCTTCGGCCATGAACGCTCGACCCAGGTGAGGGAAACGCCAGCCGTCGGAGACCAGCTGCCGCGCGATCTTGAGGTTCTGGGGCTGCAGGATGCCGCTGACCAACCCTACCCCCAGTCCGAACAACACGTCTTGCGGTTTGTCCAGTCCGGTGAGCAGCGTAAACGTGTTGTCCCGCAGCTTGCGCACCTGTTCGAGCATCACAGCTTCGAAAAGCCGATCTTTTCCAGGGAAGTGGTTGTAGACGGTGGCTTTGGACACGCCCGACAGCTCTGTGATGCGCTGCATGCTGGCACCGTCGAAGCCCTCTTCGAGAAACACCCGGCGCGCGGCCGACATGATTTGTTCACGCTTAACTTCGCTGAGCTGTCGCCCTTCAGCGCCCGGACCAGCGTCAATCAGATGGATTTTTTGCCTCATGGGTCAAGCTTAACAACTTTGCACCGACATCCCTTTACGCACCTAACCAGGAAAAAACCATGAGTGCTGTCTTCAGCCTGCCGTTAGGTACCTTGTGCAATATGCCGTTCGGTCGTCGATTCTCGGGTCCCGCGGCGCGCCCGTTCATGTCGACATGGCGTGGCATTTCCGCCGCCTGCTGTGCCGCACTCAGCACAGGTGCATTCGCGCAAGCCGTCGGTGGGCCCCCACTGTGGGAGCTGGGCGGTATCGCGCTGGGCGTATCGCAGCAGGCCTATCCGGGCTCCGATCAGCAGGTCAACCGGGCTGTACCGCTGCCCTACTTCATCTACCGAGGTGATGTGCTCAGGGCGGACCGCGAGACAGCTGGCATCCGTGCCCTGAAGACGGAGACTTTCGAGATCGACGTCGGTTTTGCCGGCGCGTTTGGCGCTGGCGGCGACACCATCGACGCCCGCAAAGGCATGCGCACGCTGGGAACCTTAGTGGAGCTGGGGCCTCGCCTGAAGTGGAATCTGAGAGCTGGGCCTGTGGGTGGCCGCCTGAGTGCGGAGTTTCCGATTCGCGCGGTGCTTGACCTGAGTGACAAGGCGGCCCACAGGGGTTGGAGCTTCGAGCCCAAGCTCGCGTACGCAGGGCGGTCCGATAGCGGCTGGCGTTACAGCGCATCGGTCAGCGCCATCGTGGCTGACACCGGGCTCGCTCAGACTTTTTATGAAGTGGCCAGTTCAGAGGCTACCTCCCAGCGGCCTGCATACTCCGCCAAGCGCGGCTTGGTGGCATGGCGAGTGGGCACAACGGCCTCCCGTAGCTTGGGACGGGACTGGAACCTCTTCGGCTTTGCGCGACTGGACTCCGTTGCCGGCGCAGCCAACGACAGCAGCCCACTGGTGCGCCGCACAACAGGCGCAACCGTCGGCTTGGGTCTGACCTACACCTGGCTTCGCTCGGAACGAGTCGCCTTTGACTAACTAGACGCAATCCATGCCACTCTCAATTAAAACATTGCAGCTGCCACGCTCCGTGCTGCTGGGTATCGCAATCCTGCTGGTGGGCTGCGCTTCGGTGAACCCCTACTACGACGCCACCAAGAAGCATCACCGTCCCGACGGTTTCAACAACAACTACATCGACAACTGGCGCGCGGATCAGCCCAGCTTCTTTGCGTGGCAGCGCGAGCGTTGGACGAAGACGCTGCCGCCGCAAGACCCCGCGCGGGTGCGAGTGCTGGCGCCCGACCTGGCCTATCTGAATGCCAACCGAAGCGACGTAAGTGTTACTTGGGTCGGCCACTCCACTGCGCTGTGGCAGCTGGGCGGCCTGAACATTTTGACAGACCCACACTTCACCGAGCGCTCCTCACCCGTCAGCTTTGCCGGGCCCAAGCGTGAGGTGCCTTTGCCAATGCAGTTGTCGGCCTTGCCAAGAATCGACGTGGTATTGATCAGCCACAACCACTACGACCACTTGGATGCGCGCACCGTGCGCATGTTGAATGAGCAGCCTGGCGGTCCGCCGCTCTTCATCGTGCCGCTGGGCCTAGACTTGTGGATGAAGGCCGAGAGCATCACCAACGTCCACCGCATGGACTGGTGGGAGACCTTCCGCGTCAAAGTGGCCACGGGTGAAGTCACGATTCACTTCGTGCCGGTGCAGCATTGGTCCAGCCGCACGCCCTGGGACCGTAACGCCACGCTGTGGGGTGGCTTCGTGGCGCAAGCCGAGGTGAACAAGCAGCCGTACTCGATGTTTTTCTCGGGCGACACCGGGTACTCGAAGGACTTCGCCGATATCGGTGCACGCTTCGGCGGCTTCGACTTCTCGCAGATCGCCGTGGGTTGCTACCTTCCACGCTGGTTTATGCAGGAGCAGCATGTCAACGAAGAAGACGCGGTGCGGATCCACTTAGACGTGAAAAGCAAGCTCTCGATGGGCGTGCACTGGGGCACCTTCCGCCTCTGCGACGACGCCATCGATGCGCCTATCGACGAGCTGCCCAAGGCAAGAAGGAAGCTCGGCGTGGCGGACGATGCCTTCTTGCTATTTGCCTTGGGTGAAACGCGGGTACTGGCACGTGGGTTGAAAACTCAGGAATGAGGGCCACCGTAGTACCCTCGAGGCCAGACTTTTTTAAGACACCGACAAAAATGTTGATATACTAAACTGAACAGTTCAATTTACTCTTAGACACCCTAAAAACTTGATCTTGCCCATGAACTGGATAGCCTTGCGCATGCTCACCGGCGACGCCGTCAAATACATCGGTATGGTGTTCGGTGTGGCCTTCGCGACGCTGCTGATCGGCCAGCAGAGTTCCATCTTCGTCGGCCTGGTGGACCGGGCATCCACCACCATCCGTGACATCCGGGACGCCGACATCTGGGTCATGGACCCGCGCGTCAAGAGCGTGGATGGCAGCCAGCCCTTGCCCAGCACAGATCTTTCGCGCGTTCGGGGCGTGGCCGGCGTCAGTTGGGCGGCGCCGCTGCTCAGCGCAACCACCACCGTCAACACCGACGATGGCAACACAGAGACCGTTCGCATGCTCGGCGTCGATGATGCATCGCTGATTGGTTTGCCGCAGCGCGTGGTGCAGGGCAGCCGCGAAGCCTTGCGCGCACCTGGCGCCATCCTGATGGACAGGGCCGGATACGCCTTCCTCTTTAAAGGCGAGCCTTGGCGTGAGGGCCGCACGTTGGAGATCAACGACAGCCGCGCCGTCATCGTGGGGCTGGTAGAGGCTGGGGCGCAGTTCAGCTCCCAGGTCACGATCTTCACCCGCTACAGCGCCGCACAAGACTTCGCGCCGGGCGGCCGCAACCGAATGAGCTTCGTGCTCGTGCGCGCGGCGCAGGGGCAAGACCCTGCTGAAGTGTCCCAGCGCATCAGCGCACAGACCGGCCTGAAGGCGCTGACTGCGCCGTCCTTCGCCCAGGCCACCAGCGATTTCATCATCGGCAACACCGGCATCCCGATCAGCTTTGGCGTCGTGGTGGCTCTCGGTGTGGTCGTCGGCATCGTGGTGGTCGCGCTCACTTTCTCTCTCTTCATCCGCGACAACATCCGCCAGTTCGGCGCCTTGAAGGCCATCGGTGTCACCAACCTGCGCCTGATCGGCATGGTGTTGTTGCAAGGCGCACTGGTCGGGGTCGTGGGCTACGCCATCGGCCTGGGGCTGGCCGCCGGGGTCATTCAGGGTGGCGCGGCCAACGCACCTGCGCTGCGGGGCTTCTTCATGCCTTGGCAGGTGGCGGCTTTCGCTGCGGCCGTCGTGGCGGTCATCATCACCATCGCCGGTGGCCTGGCACTGCGGCGGGTACTCACCACCGACCCCGCAGCGGTCTTCAGGGGCTGAGCATGGAGAAATCGTCAGCCGTGCATTGCAGCGGCATCGTCAAGGACTTCGGCGACGGCAGCCAGACCACGCGTGTCCTGCACGGTGTGGAGATGACCGTGCAGCAGGGCGAGTTGCTCATGCTCGTGGGCCAGTCGGGTTGTGGCAAGACCACGCTCATCTCCATCGTCGGTGGCATTCTCAGCGCCACCGCAGGTGAGGTCTCGGTGTTCGGCCAGGCGCTGTCGGCGCTGAAAGGGGCCGACCTGGTGCGGTTCCGGTTGGCCAACATGGGCTTCATCTTCCAGCAGTACAACCTGCTGCCTACCTTGACGGCCGCCGAGAACGCTTGCGTGCCTTTGGCTGCGTCTGGCATGGGCCGCAAACAGGCGGTGGAGCGGGCTTGCGACATGCTTGCGCGGCTGGGCATGGGCGACCATGCCCGCAAGCTGCCCAGCCAGCTGTCGGGCGGCCAACAGCAGCGTGTGGCCATCGCCCGCGCACTGGTCCATGAGCCGCGCCTGGTGATCTGTGACGAGCCCACCGCGGCGCTGGACGCTGCATCGGGCCGGCAGGTCATCGAGCTGATCGAAGCAGTTGCCGTGTCGCCCAACCGCGCCTGCATCGTAGTGACCCACGACAACCGCATCTTCGAACACGCCAGCCGCATCGTCGAAATGGAAGACGGCCGCGTCAAGGCCACCCATCTTCCTGACGCGACGCGGAGCTTTGCATCGCGAATCCACTGAGTCTTTTGTACAGGCATACACCATGAACATCAAGTCAAAACTCATGCGCTGGGGCCTGCCCTTGCTGGCCATCGTTCTGGCAGCCAGCGCGGCACGCTTCATCGCCACGGGCAGACCCGCGCAGACCGCGGTCGCTGCCAAGCAAATACCCGCCACACCGCCGCCCGAAGCTGTGGCCAGCGGCACGGTGGCAGGTGCAGGCGTGGTGGAGCCGTCTTCAGAACTCGTGGCCATAGGGGCCCCACTGGCTGGAATCGTGAAGTCGGTCGATGTGCGGGTAGGCGACAGCGTCAAGCCGGGGCAGGTGCTGTTCACGCTTGACGATCGCCAACTGGCGGCCGAGGTGCGCGCTCGCGAAGCCGCACTCAACCTAGCACGCCAGAACCTGCGCACCATTGAGGTTGAGGTCGGCGAACGTGCGGCCAGTCTCAAGCTCTATGAGTCGATAGGCGACGTACGCGCCATCACGCAAGAGGAGATGACGCGCCGACGTTTTGCGGTTCAGAGCGCCGAAGCCCGCGTGTCCGCCAACAAGGCCCAGGTGGAGCAGGCCGCCGTGCAACTGGACCAGGCGCGCACACAACTGGCCTTGTTGACTGTGCGGGCGCCGACAGGCGGGGCCACGCCAGCAGCGCCGATGAGCGTGCTGCAGGTTAAGCTACGAGCGGGTGAGTTTGCGCCAGCGATGCAGCTGAGCGAGCCCTTAATCACCCTGGGAGTGCTGCAGCCCCTGCACGTGAAGATCGATGTCGATGAAGCCGACATTCCCCGCGCCGATCTGCGCAGCACCGCTTCGGTGTCGCCACGCGGGGCCTCCGGCTTGCGAGTGGTGGCCAGCTTCGTGAGGGTCGAGCCGCTGGTCGTGCCGAAACGATCCTTGACCAATGCGGCCACTGAGCGCGTCGATACCCGCGTACTGCAGGTGGTCTACGCGTTGCCAGCCAATGTGAAGGGCTTCTTCGTCGGCCAGCAGGTGGATGCGTTCATTGGCGCATTGCCCACCGCAGAAGGCGCGCGGAGTGTCAAGCCGTGAAGCGCCGATGCACCCGGGTTTCGATGCCCGAACAGGTGCGTGGGTGTCGCGCATGGCGGGCTGGGGTTTGCGCAGTCTTCGCAGTCTTGGCTACTGCCTGCGCTGCGCCTCCAACTACCCCGTTGAAGCCACAGGAAGCCCCAGCGCAGTACCAGGCTGTGAACAGCAGCTCGACGCTGCGTAGCGATGAAGCCGACCTGGCCGCGTGGTGGACACGCTTCAACGACCCGGTGCTCAGTGGCTTCGTCACGCTGGCGATGAACGACAACCTTGACCTGGCGATGGCCTTAGCCCGGGTGGAGCAGGCGCGCGCCAGCCTGGCACGTTCACAAGCGGATCGCCGGCCCACGATCGATGCCAGCTCCAGCGCTACTTGGCTCCGGCGATCGCTCGAAGATCCAGCATCGGGGGGATCAAGCCAGGCGTCGCGCAACAGCGACAGCTGGCGCGCCGAAGGCAGCACCAGCTGGGAGCTGGACCTCTTTGGTCGACGCGACGCTGCCGATACCGCCGCCAGTGCCAGGGCTGACTGGCGCGCGTTCGATGCCCAAGCCGTGCGCCTGACGGTGCTGACCGATGTGGCGCGCAACACCCTCACTGCGCGCGGTCTGCAGCGCCGCATCGCTCTGGCCGAAGAGAGCGCGGTGCTCGATGAGGAGCTTTGGCAGATCACCCGCGCGCGCCAGCGCGGAGGCCAGGTCTCGGGAGGTGACGTGATTCGGGCCGAAGCACTTTGGCATGCCGGCAAGGCCAGCGTCGCGCGCTTGCGCAGCGATGAAGCGGCGGTGCACCAGGCCCTGGCGCTGCTGCTGGCCAAGACCCCGCAGGACGTAGCACTTGCCCTGCAAACACCGGCGCAGGCTTTGACGGCGCCCACCGTCGGCGCCGTGGGCGTGCCCGCTGTGATGCTGGAGCGCCGGCCCGATGTGATGCGCGCCGTGGGTCAGTGGCGTGCTGCCGTGGGCGAGGTGGCGGTGCTCAAGGCCGAGCGCTACCCGCGTCTGAGCTTCGTCGGCAATCTCGGACTTGTGGCCGGCAGCCTGGCCAGCTTGGGCAGTTCGGCCGCGCTGACGGCCTCACTGGGGCCGACCCTGAGTTGGCGCGCGCTGGACTTCGGCCGCCTGGACGCCGACATCGCACAAGCCCAAGGCCTGGAGCGTGAGGCCTTGCTGAGATATCGGCAAACGGCGGTGACGGCTGTCGCCGAATCCAACACGGCGCTGAGCGACATACGTTGGCGGCAGCAGGCCCTTGCCTTGGCGCAAGACGCCCAACGTGCACAAACGCAGGCCCGCGAGATCGCGGCCGTGCAATACCGGCATGGCGCGGCTGACTTCAGTGTGGTGCTGGATGCGCAGCGCGAGATGAATCGGTACCAGGACACCACCGCCACCGCTGAGCAGGCCGTGTGGCTGGCAGCCGTGTCTGCGTTCAGCGCGCTGGGCGGCGGATGGTCGGAACCCACTGCGCAAGATGGCGCAGCACGCCCTCGTTGATGGTGCCCAGGTGGCATCGGACAGGTCGGGCCAAAGCCACCGCCATGGAGTAGCACTTGGCCATGTTTGGAGCGTGCTGCGTACCCGCTGCGGAGCCTTAAATTCACCTCACCCTCGCCGGCAAACATACAGTTGGCAAACGCCATCGTCTACTCGCGCCCCATTTGAGAGCAGTCCAGCCTAAGGTGCTGGTGGCTCTGCGCCCATCATGGCGCGGCGCAACTGTATCGGCTTTGGTCCGACTGACCAGCAATTCCTTCGCGATGCTCACAGCCCCACTTTCATGGGATCGCCCGACGCGCTCGCGAACGACCGGTCTGCATGAGTCCATGTGGCGCCTATGGGTCGAAGCTGCCGGTCCGATTTGGAGTTTGTACGGCCGCTTACAGCCCAACGCAGGTGCTCGCTTTCGTGAGTTAATCGCTACAAGGCGGCCATCGACTCTTGGGTGCGAATGACTCCTATAGAGCAGGCAGATCGCAATCGGCTACTACCGGTAAGGGCCTTCTGGAGCCACAAAAACCAAAACTCGAAGGACTGCTATCGCGGCAAACCTGCGATCTACGACCGCCAGCTTACAAGCACCGCGGTGGACTTCCTTTAACCAGCCGTTCGCCAGTACCTGCAAACGCCGAACACCGGCCATAGAAAGCCTACATTTTTGGCGTCTATATGTGACGTCTGAGTTATCTCAACTGTGATGAGAGCGCTCGCAAGCCTTTGATTTGCAGGAGCTGCACGTGCGTCTAATTCTGTTTGTGCTCAAGCAACTCGGTTTAGCCTGTATAGCTACCTAGTGCCAGTCCTTCTAGGCTGTATGGCCCTATAGCTGCTCGGATGAGGCGCAGCGTAGGGTGGCCCACGGCAGCGGTCATGCGTCGCACTTGGCGGTTGCGGCCTTCGCGGATGACCAACTCCAGCCAACTGGTAGGAATCGATTGGCGAACCCTGACTGGCGGGTCCCGCGTCCACAGGGCGCTGGGCTCGGGAATGCGCTGGGCTCGGGCGGGCAGGGTAGGGCCGTCGTTAAGTTGCACGCCTCGGCACAGGGCCAACAAAGCGGCTTCATCAGGTTCACCCTCCACCTGCACCCAATAGGTTTTTTCCATCTTGTAGCGCGGGTCGCTGATGCGGGCCTGCAACTTGCCATCGTTGGTGAGCAGCAGCAAGCCTTCGCTGTCGGCGTCTAGCCTTCCAGCCACATAGACGCCAGGGATGTCGATGAAGTCTTTGAGCCCGCGCCAGCGCCCTTCAGGTGTGAACTGGCTCAAGACTCCATAGGGCTTATTGAAGCAGATCAGGCGGGATTCGGTTGGCAAAACCATGGCAGTAGCTCAGTCCGCTGTACCCGCAGCCCACAGCCGTTCTCCGGTGGCTTCCAGGTGCGTGAGGTAGATACGCACCTCAAACTCCAGCTGGTGGTAGGCGGGCTCCATGTGGGCGCAGAGTTGGTAGAAGGCCTTGTCGTGTTCGCGCTCGCGCAGGTGGGCCAGCTCGTGCACCACGATCATCTTGAGGAAGGGCTCGGGCGTGTCTTTGAACAGGCTGGCTACCCGGATCTCACGTTTGCTTTTGAGCTTGCTCCCCTGCACACGTGACACCGTGGTGTGCGTGCCCAGCGCGTTCTTCACCACATGCAGCTTGCTGTCGAACGCCACTTTGCTTAGCGGCTCGGTGCTGCGCAGGTAGTCGGCCTTGAGGCCTTGCACATAGTCGTACAACACCTTGTCGGTCCGCACGCCGTGCGACTGTGGGTAGCGGCGGGTGAGCCAGTCGCCCACACGGCCTTCGTCGAGCATGCGCTGCACCTGGGCCAAGGTTTCTGCAGGGTAGCCATTCAGGTAGCGCAGCGCTGGCGTTGCTACCATTTTTATAGCTGCTCGCGCAGATTCCGCTTGCGCCAGGTGCCGATTTGGCTTCAAGTCTGAATCAGACTTCGCGGCGCAGCGCGGGGAACAGGATCACATCGCGAATGCTGGCGCTGTCGGTCAGCAACATCATCAGGCGGTCGATACCGATACCGCAGCCACCGGTGGGGGGCATGCCGTATTCCAAGGCGCGCACAAAGTCGTGGTCGAAGTGCATGGCCTCGTCGTCGCCACTGTCTTTGGCGGCTACTTGTGCGTGGAAGCGGGCGGCTTGGTCTTCTGCGTCGTTAAGTTCGCTGAAGCCGTTACCGAACTCGCGGCCGGTGATGTAGAGCTCAAAGCGCTCGGTCACCTCAGGGCGGTCGTCGTTGGCGCGGGCCAGTGGCGAGATTTCGGTGGGGTGCTCCATGATGAAGGTGGGGTTCCACAGCTTCTCTTCCACGGTCTCTTCGAAGTACAGCACCTGCAGGCTGGCCAGCGTGCGGCCGGCGAGCTTGTTTTTGGCTTCGTTTAAGCCGAGCTTCTTGAGGGCGTTGGTGAGCCACTCGGCGTTGTCCACGTTGTCACCGGCTTCGGTGTACTTGCGGATGGCTTGCACGATGGTCAGGCGCTCAAACGGCTGAGCCAGATCCACGGGCTTGCCGGCGTAGGTGAGCTGTAGGCCACCGGTGGCGCGTTGTGCAGCATCGCGGATCAGCTTCTCGGTGTAGTCCATCAGGTCCTGGTAGTTCCAGTAGGCCGCGTAGAACTCCATCATGGTGAACTCGGGGTTGTGGCGCACACTGATACCTTCGTTGCGGTAGCTGCGGTTGATTTCGAACACGCGGTCAAAGCCGCCGACGATCAGACGCTTGAGGTACAGCTCAGGCGCAATGCGCAAGAACATCTCTTGGTCCAGTGCGTTGTGGTGCGTCTTGAAGGGCTTGGCATTGGCGCCGCCGGGAATGGGGTGCAGCATGGGTGTTTCGACTTCCAGGAAGTTGTGGCCCACCATGAACTCGCGCAGGGCGCTCACCGCCTTGCTGCGTGCCACAAAACGTTTGCGTGCTTCCACATCGGTCATCAGGTCCACGTAGCGCTGGCGGTACTTGGTTTCCTGGTCTGCCATGCCGTGGAACTTGTCCGGCATCGGGCGCAGGCTCTTTGTCAGCAGGCGGATGCTGGTGGCGTGGATGGACAGTTCACCCGTCTTGGTTTTGAACAGTGTGCCCTCTGCGGCGACGATATCGCCCAAGTCCCAGTGTTTGAACGCTGCGTACAGATCCGCACCCACGTCTTCCCCGCGCACATAAACCTGGATGCGACCACCACTGGGGCCGAAAGAAGAGTCTTGCAATGTGCAAAAGCTCGCCTTTCCCATGACGCGCTTGAGCATCATGCGGCCGCCAACTTTGGCGGTGGCGCCCAGCGCAACCAGCTCTTCTGCGGTTTTTTCGCTGTAGGCAGTGAACAACTCTTCTGCCTTGTGCGCCGGCTGGAAGTCATTCGGGAATGCCACACCCTGGCCAGCGGTTTGCTGCTCACGCAGTACCTTGAGCTTCTCACGGCGCTCATGGATCAACTGGTTTTCGTCTTGTGGTGCGGGTGCGGCTTGGTTTTGGTCAGACATGGGGTGCTAGGTGGACAGTGGCAGGATCGGCCAACCCCTTGGGCTTTGGCCGTAACCCTCAATTGTAAGAGGGGCAGCAGCCGCTATGATGCGCGGGCACTGCCCCCCATTTCCCATGCTCTACCAAATCATTACCTTGTTGCTCGAAGTCGCTGCCGGTTTACTCACCAGCACTTGTTTGCTGCGCCTGTATATGCAGTATCAGCGCATCCCGCTGTCCGCGCGTTCTGGCAATCCGTTGGGCCGGTTTGTGTTTGCGCTGACAGATTGGCTGGTGCTGCCGCTGCGCCGCGTATTGCCCGCCATGGGGCGCTGGGATACTGCCAGTTTGGTTGGCGCATTTTTGCTTCAATTGGCTCAGTTTTCCATCTTGTGGTTACTCAATGGTTTGGGTGCCAGCCTGGTATCGGTGGCGGTACTGGCTCTGTTCGGTTTGGTGCGTATGGCGTTGTCGGGGATGACCGCCCTGGTACTGATCTACGCAATATTGTCTTGGGTTCAAACACAATCGTATCTGGCTGATTTGCTGGACCGTTTGGTACAACCGCCCTTGACCCCCATCCGCCGGATACTGCCATTGGTAGGCGGCGTGGATCTTTCACCGCTGGTCTTGCTGGTTTTGATTCAGATTGCGTTGATCGTGTTGGGCTCATTGCAAGCCGCGGTACTGGTGGCCACTGCCGGTTAAAGCAGTCGGCACTAAGCAAAAGAGGCCCACAAGGGCCTCTTTTTTGTTCCGGACGCAATGCTTAGATGACTGCGTCGGCCGGTTGGCGTTGCAGCATGGCCAAGGTGTCGGCAACTGTTTTGCGTAGTTCTCGGCGGTCGCAGATGAAGTCAATCGCCCCTTTGGTTTGCAGGAACTCTGAGCGCTGGAATCCCTCTGGCAATGTCACCCGCACCGTGGACTCAATCACGCGCGGACCGGCAAATCCAATCAGAGCTTTGGGTTCCGCAATCACCACATCGCCCAAAAAGGCAAAGCCAGCGCTCACGCCACCCATGGTGGGGTCGGTCAGCACGCTGATATAGGGAAGGCCTTTTTTGGCCAACCGGGTCAGGGCTGCATTGGTCTTGGCCATTTGCATCAGGCTCAGCAAGCCCTCTTGCATGCGGGCGCCACCGGTGGCGGTGAAGCACAGGAAAGGCACTTTTTGCTCAATCGCAGTTTCTACGCCGCGTACAAATCGCTCACCAACGACAGAGCCCATCGAGCCACCCATGAACTCAAACTCGAAGCATGCGGCAACCAGGCTGATGCCATGCACGGCACCACCCATGACGACCAACGCATCGGTCTCTCCGGTGTTCTCCAGCGCTTCTTTCAGGCGTTCGGGGTATTTGCGGCTGTCCTTGAACTTCAAGGCGTCCACAGGCAAGACCTCTTGGCCTATTTCGAATCTGCCTTCATTGTCCAGAAACGCATTGAGGCGCGCACGCGCGCCGATACGGTGGTGGTGGCTGCAGCTCGGGCAGACGTTCTGGTTTTGCTCCAAGTCGGTCTTGTAGAGCACGGTTTCACAGCTGGGGCACTTGATCCACAGGCCTTCAGGCACGCTGCGGCGGTCCGCCGGATCGGTTTGCTGAATTTTCGGGGGTAGCAGTTTTTCCAGCCAGCTCATGTCAGGTCTCCTGTGCATTGCCCAAGCGGGCGTCCAATCAACAGGGGGCGATTATCCGCGAAACCGCCCCCGGTGCCTTTTTGGGCTCAGCCCTGGTCCATCGCCGTGCGGATCTCGCGCAGGAAGGCCTGCGCCGTGGGGCCTACCTGGTCCCGCGGCTGGTCTTCCAGCAGCTGGATGATCTTGCTGCCAATCACCACCGCGTCCGACACCCTGGCAATCGTCTGGGCCGTGGCCGCATCCCGTATGCCAAATCCTACCCCCACTGGCGTGCTGATGCGTTGGCGGATGCGTGGCAGCATGGCCTCCACCGCATTGGTGTCCAGCGCACCGGAGCCTGTTACGCCTTTGAGAGACACGTAATACACATAGCCGCTGGCCACGCGCGCGACTTGCTGCATGCGTTCAACAGTGCTAGTAGGGGCTAGCAGGAAGATCAGGTCCATGCCGTGGGCACGCAGGTCGGCGGCAAATGCCTCGCATTCCTCAGGCGGGTAATCCACGATCAAAACGCCATCTACGCCAGCCGCCGCAGCGTCTTGTACGAATGCACTGGATACACCCGGTCGGGCATGTTTTTGGTCGTATCGTTCCACCGGGTTGGCGTAGCCCATCAGCACCACGGGGGTAGCGGAGTTGGTTGCGCGGAACTCGCGCACCATGGCCAGTACTTGCACCAAGCCAATCCCAAAGGCCAGCGCCTTGTCGCCCGCCTTCTGGATCACCGGGCCGTCGGCACTGGGGTCAGAGAAGGGCACGCCCAGCTCAATCACATCCGCACCGCCCGCCACCATGGCGTGCATCAGTTCGGGCGTCACATCTGCGTAAGGGTAGCCAGCGGTGACAAAGGGAATAAGTGCCTTGCGACCTTGCGCCTTGAGCGCAGTGAAGGTCGATGCAATGCGATGTTTGGGCTGTTGAGGAATCAGGTTGCCCACGCCTTTGAGAACGATGGTCATGCTGCACCCCCTGCTTTCACCAACTGCACGGGCTGTTCGCCGCCTTTGACCGATTGGCCACGGCAGCTGGGGCGACAGTAGAAGTCGGCGTTGCTGAGGTCCGCAACGGTGCCGATGTCCTTGTCACCACGTCCGGACAAGTTCACCAGAATGCTCTGGTCGGGGCGCATGGTTTTGGCCAGCTTCATGGCGTAGGCCACGGCGTGGCTGGATTCCAACGCAGGGATGATGCCCTCAGTGCGGCACAGGTAGTGGAAGGCGTCCAGCGCTTCCTTGTCGGTAATGCCCACGTATTCCGCGCGGCCGATGTCGGACAGGAACGCATGTTCGGGGCCCACACCGGGGTAATCCAGGCCCGCGCTCACGCTGTGGGTCTCGGTGACTTGCCCATTGTCATCCTGCAGCACGTAGGTGCGGTTGCCGTGCAGCACGCCGGGGCTGCCCTTTTGGATCGATGCGGAGTGCTTGCCGCTCTCCAGACCTTCGCCCGCAGCTTCTACGCCGATCAGGCGGGTTTGGTCGTGCTGGATGTAGGGGTGGAAGATGCCCATGGCATTCGACCCGCCACCCACGCAGGCAATCACCGCGTCAGGCTGCTCGGTCTTGCAGCCTGCTGCCGCCAGCATCTCGGGCATTTGCACCAAGCATTCGTTGCCGATCACGCTCTGGAAGTCGCGCACCATCATGGGGTAGGGGTGCGGGCCCGCCACGGTGCCGATGATGTAGAAGGTGTTGTCTACATTGGCGACCCAGTCGCGCATGGCTTCGTTGAGGGCGTCTTTCAACGTCTTGCTGCCGCTCTCCACGGGCACCACGGTGGCACCCAAAAGCTTCATGCGGTAGACGTTAGGGCTTTGGCGCTTCACGTCTTCGCTGCCCATATAGACCACGCATTCCAGCCCGTAGCGGGCGCAAATGGTGGCCGTCGCCACGCCGTGCTGGCCTGCGCCGGTCTCGGCAATCACGCGGGGCTTGCCCATGCGCTTGGCCAACATAGCCTGGCCGATCGTGTTGTTGACCTTGTGCGCGCCGGTGTGGTTCAGGTCTTCGCGTTTCAGGAAGATCTGCGCCCCGCCCATTTCGCGGCTCATGCGGGCCGCGTGGTACACGGGGGAGGGGCGACCTACAAAGTGCGCCAGCTCCGACTGGAATTCCGCAAGGAACTCGGGGTCATGCTGGTACTTGGCGTACGCGTCTTTGAGCTCGTTGATGGCGTGGGTCAGCGTCTCGGAGACGAAGCTGCCGCCGTATTTGCCGAAGTGGCCTTTGGCGTCGGGTTGTTGGTAATCGAACATGGTGTTTACATTCCTGCAAGATGCCGGTCCGCCGCGCGCACGGCGGCAACGAACTGGCGGATTTTTTCGGGGTCTTTGATGCCCTTGAGGGGCTTGCCGTGAGCGTCTTCGGCTTCGACGCCGGAGCTCACGTCCACAGCCAGCGACTTACAGCGCGGCCGTACCGACGTGATGCCATCGCCCACGTTTGCACTGGTGAGTCCACCACTCAAGACGAGGTGAGCGTTGACGCTTGGAGGAAGAAGTGACCAATTGAATGTTTTGCCACCGCCACCGTAGCCGTCCACATGGGCGTCTAACAGAATGGCTTGGGCGTTCGAGTAATCGTGTGCAAATTGTACGAGGTCGAAGGCCTTTGCACCCTCTCCCAATGGAATGCGGGCTGCACGCAGGTAGGGCCGCGCCGCATTTTGCGTGGCGGCCAGGCAATCCAGTGCCGATTCATCACCATGAAATTGAATCGTAGCGCCCGCCACCATTGCGCAAGCAGCTCCTATTTCTGTAGCGCTTGCATTTACAAACAGCAATACAGGCGTGACGAAGGGCGAGAGCCGCTTGGCGAGCTCTGCGGCGCGTTCTGCGGTAACAGCGCGCGGACTCTTGGCGTAAAGAACAAAACCAATGGCGTCCGCTCCAGCGGCGACAGCGGCGTCAACGTCTTCCTCGCGGGTCAGGCCGCAGATTTTGATTCTGGTTCGGGGGGCGTGGGTTTCATGCGTGCTCATGGCAACGCATCATACGCAGGCGTGCGCTCCGGCATGCCCCATTTGGCGTCATAGCGCGGGCCCAGAAAATAAAGTCCATCTGGTGAAAATGTGGGCGCAGCAGCCTTGCGGTCGCAGGCATGCAGCACTTCTGCCATCCATTCAGGGGGCTTTTTGCCTTGGCCAATCTGGACCATGCAACCCATGATGTTGCGGATCATATGGTGCAAAAACGCATTTGCCTCAAACTCAATCCGCCAGTAGGCTCCGCGCTTGCTTAAGCTGATTTCGATGAGGTTTTTGATTGGGCTTAGCGCCTGGCACTGAGATGCTCGAAAGGAGCTGAAATCGTGTTCCCCAATGAGAGTATCAGCCGCGCTGCGCATGGCATCGTGATCTAATGCGCCGAAGGTCCAACCTACCCGGCCAAACTCGACACTGGGACGTATGGTGGACTCTAGAAGTACATACGCATAGCGGCGCGACAGGGCTGAGGCGCGGCAATGAAAATCCCTAGAGGTCTTGACTGCCCATTGCACGGCAATATCGCGTGGAAGGTTGGCATTGGTGCCACGAACCCACGCATAGGTGTCTCGGTCCAATTCGGTGTCAAAGTGCACGACTTGCATCAGGCCATGTACACCAGCATCCGTACGGCCAGCGCATAAGGTGGACACACGCTGGGAGGTGAACTTGCCCAGCGCGGCTTCTAATTTGTCCTGGATGGTGAGACCGGAGCGCTGGCTTTGCCAGCCTTGATAGGCCCCACCGTTGTAACTAACGCCTAACGCAATGCGCACAAGTCATGAATCCAACCAATGTAACGGAAACCCCAAGGTGCCACTAGCTCAATTGGGCCAAGGCCCGTTGGGCTTTGGCGCGCATGTCCCCACTGGCCTCAGATACGACTTCCTCAATCAATGCGCGGGCACCATCTTCGTCGCCAATGGAGATAAATTCTTCTGCCAGTGCAAGTTTGGTTTCCAGCGGATCGCCAGAAAAGCTATCCTGAGCTTGCGTGGAAGCGCCAACCGAGGATTCAAGATCCAAGGACAGGGACCCTAGGTCAAATTCCATGAGGCCCGAATCAGTGGTCTGCGTTGTGTTGGCAACTGGGGCAACAGGTGCTGGACCCGTAGATTCAAACTTGAGGGAAGGCAACTCATTCGATTCCAACGAAAGGGAGATTTCAGGCATCACGGGAACGGAATCTTGCGTGGGCTCAGAGGCTGTCAGCGGTGCAGGATCGGATACATCAAAGTCAATGTCCATGGAGTTTTTTGGCTCCGCGACCATTTTCACAGTTTGGCCAGCTGCTTCCACGGTTCCACCCGTGACATCACTGATTGCGCTTGGACTGGGATCGTCATCCAAGGAGAAGTCTAAGTCCAGGTCTAGTTCTGCATTGGTGGAATTTTTGAAGCCGAGTTCCGCGTGGGCCGACTGCGGAACGGTGCTGTTAAAGCTTGAGTTTTCGGAGAGGTTGGCAGAGCCGGCTGCAGAGTCTGGCGCGCCACCGGGTTGGTACAAAGGGTTGCTGGGGTCTATCGCCAAGCCCATTTCGCAAATGCGGTTCCAGTCGGGGCTGGAGGCTCCTGTCAGCTTGTAAGCCTGCATCGCAGAGCTTTCAAAGCTTCGGGCATCACGGCGCTTACTAAATATTTCAAGCAACTTGGTGTGGATGGCCAAGCGCCCCGGGTTGGTCCGAACAGCCTCTTTGAGAATTTCCTCTGCCTGAAGATCGCGCCCATAGGCGAGGTACACATCGGCCTCAGCAACCGGATCTACATCGTCTGCGGCATCCAACTGACTCGCTGAGTACACCATGGAGGACGCGCTGGAGGAACCGGTTGCGTTGGTATCTACGCGTTGTCCTCCACTGGTGCCAAAAAATGAGTCGGGCTGCAAGCGGCTTTCCAAGAAAGCACTGTCAACTTGGGCAGAGTTTTTCTTGCGCTGGCGAATTCGATAGGCTGCGTAGCCGCCCAACAAGGCAATCAGCCCCGCGGCGCCTGCAGGAACCAAGGGGTCTGCCAGCAGCTCGTCGAGCAGGGCAGGCGCCTCTGGTTCGGGAATTGGCACTGGTAGCACAGGCTTGGGTTGGACGGGTGCAGCGACTTCTGCCACTGGGGCGGGCACAGGTGCCGTTGGCACGGATGCGACCACTGCCGGTGCAGCAGCAGGTGCCGCCGGGGTCGGCAACGCTGCAATAGGAACGGCTGTGTCTTTCTTGGCAGCGGTGCCAGGAGCAGAGCTTGCGCCAGTCGGGGCCACTACAGAACCGATCTTGCTCAGTTCCTTGATGTTTTTCGAGATTTCTTCTGCGCGCGCGGCTGCGTCTTTTGCCTCGCGTTCCTTGGCAATTTTGGCTTCATCTTCTTTGCTCTGGATAGAGCCTTTAGATAACGTCAGCTTGTCTGGCGTAGCACTGGCTGGCTTTTTGTCGTCCACCTTTGTCTGCACTGAACCGCTGGCTTTGCGGTCAGCCGCAGCCACAGATGCGGATGGAGCGCTTGCTGCAAGACTCCTTCGGAAGTCATTGAAGTCTTTGCTCTGAGCCACCACGAGTTTGGAAGCCTCTCCTTGGGAAACACTTTGGGTTAGCTCGGTGTTGGGGACATTAATGACAGCGCCGGCACGGATGCGGTTAAGGTTGTCATTCACGAATGCCTCGGGGTTGTTGCGCAACATAGCCACCAGCATTTGGTCCAAGGACACCCCAGCAGGCTTGATGCTGTTGGCAATTTTGCTTGCGGTATCACCCTTCTTCACCGTCAATTGGTCACCACTCACGCTGCTTGGTGCAGCCGCGGCAACTGCTGGGCGCGGCGCTGAAGTCTTCGCACCGGACGTTGTCCTCGGAGTTTCAGTGACTGGAGGCGTTGTAGCAGCAGCTTTGGGAGGAAGATTGGTCACCACGGGCGCAGTCGGAGTCTGCGCCAGAGTGGGAGTCGCGGGTGCTTTACGCAGCGAAGGTGGATCGAACAGCAGTGTGTAATCTCGCACAATGCGGCCTTGGGACCACGATGCCTCAAGGATCAGGTCGACAAAGGGGTCATTGATCGTGCGTTCGCTACTGAGTCGCAAATAGGCACGGCCGTCAGCCCGTCGCAGCAGGGTGGCCTGCAGGCTGGACATTGCTGCGTTGTATTCCATTCCAGCGGCGATAAATGCGTCGGGAAGCGCAACGCCAACTTTCAATGAAGATGCTTCGTCAGCGGTGATCTCCGGGACGTCGATTTCCGCGCGCAGAGGCTCGCCCAAGGCTGACTGAACCGTGAGTCGGCCCAGGGACAGCGCGTAGGCACCGGACCCCGACAAGCCGAGTAGCGCAATGGCTGCAGCGGCCAGAGCGGTCTTTTGCCAACGATGTGACTTAGCAATCAATTTTTAGCCTCCGGTGCTCGGTCGAGCGGCAATAAACCTATCGGTTTCAGGCGAAGCGGCCCGACTCTCAAAACGTAAAAAGTACAATAACATCAATGTATTAGCCTGACAAGCTAAGAAACGTTTTAACTTTGAAAGCCGAGCGCGTTCGTCTCAGTCTGGGGGCGTTTATGTTGCCTGTCCACAACGTCTTGTAACGGCGTGTTACGCGTCCAGCAGGATGCGCAACATGCGACGCAATGGCTCTGCTGCGCCCCACAGCAGCTGGTCGCCGATGGTGAAAGCGCCCACATATTCAGGCCCCATGGCCAGTTTGCGGATGCGGCCTACGGGAATAGTCATGGTGCCTGTCACCGCCACCGGGGTCAGATCCTGGATGGTGGCTTCGCGGGTGTTGGGCACCACTTTGACCCACTGGTTGTCCGCGGCGATCATGGCTTCGATGTCTGCCACGGGCACGTCTTTCTTCAGCTTGAAGGTAAGAGCCTGGCTGTGGCAGCGCATAGCACCCACGCGGACGCAGAAACCATCTACGGGGATCGCGAAGCTGCCGAAGCCTTCGCCCATGCCCAGAATCTTGTTGGTTTCGGCCATGCCTTTCCACTCTTCCTTGGATATGCCGTTGCCTAGATCCTTGTCGATCCAGGGAATCAGGGAGCCGCCCAGTGGTACGCCGAAGTTGGCGGTTTCAGCGCCGGTTAGCGCGCGCTGCTTGGCGATGACTTTGCGGTCGATTTCCAGAATCGCGCTCTTGGGGTCGTCGAGAAGGGCTTTGACTTCCGCGTTCAAGGTGCCGTATTGGGTCAGCAGCTCACGCATGTGCTGTGCTCCGCCGCCGGAAGCTGCCTGGTAAGTCTGGGTGCTCATCCACTCGACCAAGCCGGCCTTGTACAGCGCGCCCACGCCCATCAACATGCAGCTCACGGTGCAATTGCCACCCACCCAGTTCTTGCCGCCCTTGGCCAGCGCGTCTTGGATGACGGGCATGTTGACCGGGTCCAGGATAATGACGGCGTCTTTTTCCATGCGCAATGTGGAGGCTGCGTCGATCCAGTGGCCGTTCCAGCCAGCTGCGCGCAGCTTGGGGAACACTTCGGTGGTGTAGTCGCCACCTTGTGCGGAAATGATGATTTCGCAGCGCTTCAGGGCATCGATGTTGAAGGCGTCTTGCAGCGTGGGTTCGTTTTTGGCCCAAGCCGGTGCTTTCCCACCCGAGTTTGAGCTGGAGAAGAACAGCGGTTCGATCAAGTCGAAATCCTTTTCCTGTTCCATGCGATCCATCAACACTGAGCCGACCATGCCGCGCCAGCCGACCAAACCTACCAACTTGCTCATATCAACGCCCTTTCAATGTAAACAAACGATGCCCGACCTGGGCTGTTTGCTCCGGCTCGTCTGGCCGGGGGCGCACGACGATACCGGAGCTGGGTCAGCCCTTAATGGTCGTGGTTTTGGAGATGATTGCGCGCGCGGCCTTGTCTGCCAGGGAGGCAGTCAACAAGCTCAAAGAGAAGGGGCAGGCGGCAAACATGAATTTATTGTAGCGCAAAACAAGAATTTTTTGCTCCGCGCGGACTGAAATGATTTCGTGTGGCGGAGGGCTGCTGCGCAACAGACCTCCGCTTTGCGGTCTTTAGGCCAGAGCCTTGAGCACCGCGTCGCCCATCTCTTTGGTGCTGACGCGGGTGGTGCCTTCGCTGTAGATGTCGGCCGTGCGGAAGCCTTGCTCCAGCACCTTTTTCACAGCGGCTTCGATACGCTGTGCAGCAGCTTCCTGGTTCAGGCTGAAGCGCAACATCATGGCCGCACTGAGGATGGTGGCCAGCGGGTTGGCGATGCCTTTGCCGGCGATATCTGGTGCGCTGCCATGGCTGGGCTCATACAGGCCTTGGTTGCTGCTGTTCAGGCTGGCGGAAGGCAGCATGCCGATAGAGCCTGTCAGCATGGACGCTTCGTCGGAGAGGATGTCGCCGAACATGTTGCCGGTGACCAGCACGTCAAACTTCTTGGGCGCCTTGACCAGTTGCATGGCGGCGTTGTCTACCAGCATGTGGTCCAGTTCCACGTCGGGGTACTGCTGGCCCACCTCCACCATCACGTCTTTCCAAAGCTGTGAGGTTTCTAGCACGTTGTTTTTGTCGACACTGGTCACGCGCTTGTTGCGCTTCTGGGCTGCCTGGAAAGCCACGTGCGCAATACGCTCGATCTCTGGGCGGCTGTAGCGCATGGTGTCGAACGCCTCTTCCGCTCCGGGGAAGTGGCCGTCAGTCGCAATGCGGCGGCCGCGGGGTTGGCCGAAGTAGATGTCGCCAGTCAGTTCACGGATGATGAGGATGTCCAGGCCCGCAATCAGTTCAGGCTTCAGGCTGGAGGCGCCCACCAGCTGCTCGTAGCAAATGGCCGGGCGGAAGTTGGCAAACAGACCCAAATTCTTGCGCAAGCCCAGGATGGCCTGCTCGGGGCGGAACTGGCGCTCCAGCTTGTCGTACTTCCAGTCGCCTACGGCGCCGAATAGCACAGCGTCCGCTTCCTTTGCCAGCTTGAGGGTGGCTTCGGGCAGGGGGTGGCCATGGGCTTCGTAGGCGCAACCGCCCACGAGTGCGGTTTCCATTTCCAGCTTGAGGTCCAAGGCGTTCAAAACCTTGACGGCTTCCGCCACGATTTCGGTGCCTATGCCGTCACCCGGCAAAACTGCAATTTTCATGATGTCCTTTGAATACTATGAATTTGATAGCTGCTCACGCAGACATAGTCTGCGCCAACCAAGGTTTTGATGCCAAACGTTGGGCTTCGAACGCCTTGATCTTGTCGGCATGGCGCAAGGTAAGGCCAATGTCATCAAAGCCGTTAAGCAGGCAGAACTTGCGGAAGGCCTGCACGTCGAACGGAATTTCTTCGCCCTGGGGCTTCACAATGACCTGGCGCTCCAGGTCGATGGTGAGCTGGTAGCCGGGGAAGGCCAGTGCCTCGTTGAATAATTGGTCCACCTGGGCTTCGCTCAGCTGGATAGGCAGCAGGCCGTTCTTGAAGCAGTTGTTGAAGAATATGTCTGCGTAGCTGGGCGCGATGATGGCGCGAAAACCATATTGGTCAATCGCCCAGGGCGCGTGCTCGCGGCTGGAACCACAGCCGAAGTTTTTGCGTGCCAGCAGGATGGATGCACCGGTGTAGCGCGGCTGGTTCAGCACAAAGTCCGGGTTCGGCTTGCGGCTGGCAGGGGTCTGGCCGGGGTAGCCCGCGTCCAGGTAGCGCCACTCGTCAAAGAGGTTCTGGCCGAAGCCGGTCTTGCGGATGGACTTGAGAAATTGCTTGGGGATGATCGCGTCGGTGTCCACGTTTTCGCGGTCCATAGGCGCAACCAGCCCTTGGTGAACGGTAAAGTTTTTCATTTCTTGGCGGCGCCTTCAATTTTTTCACCTGCTTTTTGCAGGTCCTGACCCATGCCTTTGACGGTGTTGCAGGCTGACAGCAACAAGAGGGTGGCGGCGCATGCAGCGATAAGTGCGGTTTTCATAATCAGTCCTTTCAGTGGGTCAGGCGAACTTGCGGATGTCGACAAAATGGCCGTGGATGGCTGCAGCAGCTGCCATCGCCGGGCTTACCAAGTGGGTGCGGCCACCGGCACCTTGCCGGCCTTCAAAATTGCGGTTGCTGGTGGACGCACAGCGCTCACCGGGCTCCAGGCGATCGGCGTTCATGGCCAGGCACATGGAGCAGCCGGGTTCGCGCCATTCAAAACCGGCAGCCTTGAAGATCTCGTGCAAGCCTTCGCGCTCTGCCTGTTCTTTCACCAAGCCGGAGCCGGGTACGACCATGGCTAGCTTGATGTTCTTGGCGACTTTCTGGCCCAGCTTTTTGACCACAGCAGCGGCTTCGCGCATGTCCTCGATGCGGCTGTTGGTGCAGGAACCGATGAACACTTTGTCCACGAACAAGTCGTTCAAGGCCTTACCGGGCTCCAAGCCCATGTAGGTGAGTGCCCGCTCAATGGCGCCACGCTTGCTGGCGTCTTTTTCCTTGTCAGGGTCCGGCACGATGCCGTCCACGCCCAGCACCATCTCGGGCGAGGTACCCCAGGTCACTTGCGGCACGATCTGGCTAGCTTCCAGCTCGACTACGGTGTCGAAATGGGCGCCAGCGTCTGAGTGCAGTGTTTTCCAGAACGCGACGGCTTGGTCCCATTCCACCGCAGCGGCTTCGGGGGAGGTGGCGTTGGCGCCGGGGGCCAAGGGGCGGCCCTTGACGTAATCAATAGTCTTCTCATCCACTGCCACCAGACCGGCACGGGCGCCAGCTTCGATGGCCATGTTGCACACCGTCATGCGGCCTTCCATGCTCAGCGCACGGATGGCGGAGCCGCCGAATTCGATGGTGTAGCCCGTGCCGCCTGCGGTGCCGATCTTGCCGATGATGGCCAGCACAATGTCTTTGCCGGTGATGCCGGGAGCGACATTGCCTTCGACCTTGATCAGCATGTTCTTGGCTTTTTTGGCCAGCAGGGTTTGCGTGGCCATGACGTGTTCGACCTCGCTGGTGCCGATGCCGTGGGCCAGTGCGCCGAAGGCGCCGTGGGTGGAAGTGTGGGAGTCGCCACACACCACTGTCATGCCGGGCAGGGTGGCACCATTTTCAGGTCCCATGACGTGCACGATGCCCTGGCGCTTGGACAGGAAGGGGAAGTAGGCTGCGGAGCCGAATTCCTTGATGTTGCTGTCCAGCGTAGTGACTTGTTCTTTGCTGGTCGGGTCGGTGATGCCGTCGTAGCCCAGCTCCCAACCGGTGGTCGGAGTGTTGTGGTCAGCGGTAGCCACGATGGAGCTCACGCGCCAGACTTTGCGGCCCGCTTCACGCAGCCCTTCAAACGCCTGGGGGCTGGTCACTTCGTGGACCAGATGGCGGTCGATATAGAGGATGGAGGTGCCATCGTCTTCGGTGTGGACGACGTGGTCGTCCCAGAGTTTGTCGTAGAGCGTGCGTGAACCAGTGGCCATGGGAGTGCTTCCTTTAGAGAGACGATTTTAGGTGGTCGACCAGCAGCCGCGCGCTGCGTGGCAGGGTCGAGAAGTCGCGGGCCACCAGCTCAATGCGGCGGTGGGCCCAGGAATCGGTAAGGGGAACTGCGGCCAGTTCGCCGGCGTTGTGCATCAGCGTGAACGCGCGCAGGGGCATAACGCCCACGCCCAGGCCGTTGTGGATCATGCGGCACATGGCATCGAGCCCGGTGACTTGAATGCGTAGCTTGATGCTCTGGCCCAGCGCTGTGGCAGCCTGGCGCATGGCGACATAAATGGAACTGTTGGAGTGCAGGCCCACATGGTCCAGCGCCAAGGTGTCCGCGAACGCCACTGAGGCTTCGTGGGCAAGCGCATGGGTGCGGGGAACAATGAGCACCAGCTGGTCCTGCCGGTAGGGCAGGGTCTGCAATTCGCCCACGCCGTCCGCCGTATTGCAGACGCCGAAATCGGCGGCACCTTCCTCCACGGCGCGAATGACTTCGGTGCTCAGGTGCTCTTCCAGATCAATCTTGATGCCTTGGTGGGCACGGATGAAGGCGCCCAGGTCTTCCGGCAGAAACTGCACTGTGGCCGAGATGCTGGCGTGTACACGCACCTGGCCCTTGGCGCCGTCTGCATATTCCGTGAGCTCGGTGTGCATGCGGTCCAGGCTGAAGAACACGCTGCGCGCATGGTGCAGCAGACTCTGGCCGGCCGGGGTGGGGTGCACGCCGCGCGAATGGCGTTGTAGTAGCTGGCTGCCTAGCGCCAGTTCCAGATCACTGAGCCGCTTGCTGAGAGCGGATGGGGCAATGAACTCGCGCTCCGCCGCCTTGCCGATGCTGCCTGTCTCGCAGACGGCCACAAACATCTGCAGCGATGTCAGGTCCATTCGGCGGGTGAGAGGGCGGTCTATGGGTGGCATGGATAGCGAGCATCGTGATTGACGAAGCGCATGCAATATTTTCTCACTTACTTCGCAAATTGACTTCGCATTTGACGATGGTATGTATCGAAGCTGGGGAAGACTCGATAGCGACACTTCAGGTCAGATGTGACTGGACTCGCTACTGAATTAGGAGCATTCTGCGCAATAGCCACGATTGCTAGAGCCTCAAATCATGAAAAAACCCCGCAGCCATTGCAGGCTGCGGGGTTTTGAAGTGGGGCTAGGCTGGCTTAGCGTTGGGCCAAAGGCTGCACATCACGTTTCACATTGCCAGTGAACAGTTGGCGAGGGCGGCCGATTTTGTATTCGGGGTCGCCGATCATTTCATTCAGTTGGGCAATCCAACCCACCGTGCGAGCCAGGGCGAAGATGCCGGTGAACAAGTTCACAGGGATGCCAATGGCGCGCTGAACGATACCCGAGTAGAAGTCCACGTTGGGGTAGAGCTTGCGCTGGACAAAATAATCGTCTTCCAGTGCAATCTTCTCCAACTGTTTGGCCAGTTTGAACAGAGGGTCGTTTTCCAGACCCAGCGCTTCCAGCACTTCATTGCAGGTTTCCTGCATGAGCTTGGCACGAGGGTCGTAGTTCTTGTACACGCGGTGACCGAAACCCATCAGCTTGACGCCAGAGTTCTTGTCCTTGACTTGCTCCATGAACTGACCAACCTTCGCAACGCCCCCTTGGCGCTGAATGTCCTCCAGCATGTTCAAACAAGCTTCATTGGCGCCACCGTGCGCAGGACCCCACAGGCATGCCACGCCAGCGGCAATGGCTGCAAACGGATTGGTTCCTGAGGAGCCGCAAAGCCGCACGGTGGATGTAGATGCGTTTTGCTCGTGGTCGGCGTGCAAGATGAAGATGCGGTCCATAGCGCGCTCGATGACCGGGTTGACTTCGTAGTCCTCGCATGGTGTGCCAAACATCATGCGCAAGAAGTTGCCCGCATAGCTCAGGTCATTCTTGGGGTACATGAAGGGTTGGCCAACACCGTACTTGTACGCCATTGCGACCATAGTGGGCATCTTGGCGATCAGTCGGATCGCTGCGATTTCACGATGTTCAGGGTTATTGATATCCGTGCTGTCATGGTAGAACGCGGACAGTGCGCCAACCAATCCGGTCAGAACCGCCATGGGGTGCGCGTCGCGACGGAAGCCACGCAAGAAGAACTGCATCTGCTCGTTCACCATGGTGTGGTTGGTGACCAGCTTGTGGAAGTCGGTACGCTGGGTTTGGTTGGGCAACTCGCCCTTCAAGAGCAAAAAGCACGTGTCTAGGTAGTTGCAATGGGTTGCCAATTGCTCAATGGGGTAGCCGCGGTACAGCAATTCGCCCTTGTCGCCGTCGATGTAGGTGATCGCGGACTGGCAAGACGCTGTTGAGAGAAACCCCGGGTCATAGGTGAACATGCCGGTTTGGGCGTACAGCTTGCGGATGTCAATGACATCCGGCCCGATGTTGCCTTGGTAGACGGGCATTTCCACACTGGGGCTGCCGTTACTGAACGACAGGGTGGCTTTGTTGTCAGCTAGTTTCATCTTTCGCCTTTCAGAGAGGTTCTCTCAACATTTTCAAAACTTCATGCACGTCTGCGCGGTCCAACTGAGCGTCAATCTGGGCGAGTGACTTGCGTGCCAACTGCACGTCCAACAAGTCGTTGTCGCTGAGGTCCATCAACGCTGCCAATGCATCCGCCTGTCGCACCGTCAACTGCGTACTAAACCGCTGAAAGAAACGCTCTATAAACAGGTCGTTTTCCAACAGGCCGCGGCGGCAACGCCACTGCAACTTACTCAGCGCCCGTTCGTCTATAAATGTTTCTGTCACGTGCTGCTTATCTATTAGGTCAGACAGTGCGCAAAACCATCATTTCCTTGATTTTTCCAATCGCCTTGGTGGGATTTAGACCCTTGGGGCAAACATCGACGCAGTTCATGATGGTGTGGCAACGGAACAGGCGGTAAGGATCTTCCAAGTTGTCCAGGCGCTCACCAGTTGCCTGATCGCGGCTGTCCGCAATGAAGCGGTAGGCCTGCAACAAGCCTGCGGGACCCACGAATTTGTCGGGGTTCCACCAAAAGCTGGGGCAGCTGGTAGAGCAGCTGGCGCACAAGATGCACTCATACAGGCCGTTGAGCTCTTCACGCTCTTCGGGCGACTGCAGACGCTCTTTCTCGGGCGGCACAGTGTCGTTGATCAGGTACGGCTTGATCGAGTTGTACTGCTTAAAAAAGTCTGTCATATCAACGATCAAGTCGCGGATGACAGGCAGTCCGGGCAAGGGTTTCAACACAATCTTTCCGGGTAAGGTCAGCATGTTGGTCAGACAGGCCAGACCGTTTTTTCCGTTGATGTTCATGGCGTCCGAACCACACACGCCCTCACGGCAAGAGCGACGGAAGGAGATGGTGGGGTCCACGGCCTTGAGCTTCATCAGGGCGTCGAGTAGCATGCGTTCATGGCCGTCGAGTTCTACCTCGATGTCCTGCATGTAGGGCTTGGCGTCCTTGTCTGGATCGTAGCGGTAGATGGAGAAAGTGCGTTTGGTCATTTTCAATATCTCTCAGAATGAACGAACCTTGAGCGGAACGGAATCTACTGTCAGCGGCTTCATTTGAACGGGCTTGTAGCTCAGTCGATTGCCATGGCTGTACCACAGCGTGTGCTTATGCCATTCTTGGTCATTGCGGCCGTTGGGGTGTTCCGGTGAGTCGGCATAGTCATCCACACTGTGGGCACCCCTACTTTCGTGGCGGGCAGCAGCGGAAACGATAGTAGCCTGCGCTGCTTCAATCAGATTTTCCACTTCAAGCGCCTCAATACGCGCGGTATTGAATACCTTGGATTTGTCCTTCAGGTTGATGGCATTGACTCGCTCGCGCAGAGCTGCAATCTTGACAACACCTTCATCCATGCTCTTTTGGGTGCGGAACACACCTGCATGCTGTTGCATGGATGAGCGCATGTCGTTCGCTACATCTTGGGCGTACTCGCCGCTGTTTGCGTTGTCGAGGCGCGAAACTCGAGCCAAGGTGAGATCTGCGGCATCTTTCGGCAAATCTTTGTGGGCCTTGCTGGTCTTGATGTAGTTGACGATGTGGTTGCCGGCTGCGCGGCCAAACACCAGCAAGTCCAGCAGCGAGTTGGTGCCCAAGCGGTTGGCGCCATGCACAGACACACAGGAACACTCTCCGACCGCGTACAGGCCGTTGACCACTTGATTGTGTACATCACCGTTTTGCAAGACAACCTGACCATGGATGTTGGTGGGGATGCCGCCCATTTGATAGTGGATAGTGGGCACTACGGGGATTGGTTCTTTGGTGATGTCAACGTTGGCGAAGTTCACGCCAATCTCATAGACAGAAGGCAAGCGCTTGTGGATGGTGTCCGCGCCCAAATGGTCCAGCTTCAACAGAACATAGTCTTTGTTGGGACCACAGCCCCTACCTTCCTTGATTTCTTGATCCATGCAACGGGAAATAAAGTCGCGGGGAGCCAAGTCTTTCAATGTCGGGGCATAGCGCTCCATAAACCGCTCGCCATTCCCGTTGACAAGAATGGCACCTTCTCCGCGGCATCCTTCTGTCAACAATACACCAGCGCCAGCGACTCCCGTGGGATGAAATTGCCAGAACTCCATGTCTTCCAACGGAATGCCGGCCCGTGCTGCCATGCCCAAGCCGTCACCAGTATTGATGAACGCGTTGGTAGAGGCTGCGAAGATACGGCCTGCGCCACCAGTGGCCAGCAGCGTGGTTTTGGCTTCCAAGATGTGGATATCGCCAGTTTCCATCTCCAAAGCGGTCACACCGACAACGTCGCCTTCGGCGTCACGGATCAGGTCGAGCGCCATCCACTCCACGAAGAAGCTTGTTTTGGCGGCCACATTTTGCTGGTAAAGCGTGTGCAACATTGCATGGCCGGTTCGGTCAGCGGCTGCACACGCCCGCTCGACTGCCTTTTCACCATAGTTGGAGGTGTGGCCGCCGAAGGGTCGCTGGTAAATTGTGCCGTCTGGGTTGCGGTCGAATGGCATGCCCATGTGCTCGAGGTCGTACACGACCTTGGGCGCTTCACGGCACATGAATTCGATGGCGTCCTGATCGCCCAGCCAGTCTGAACCTTTAACGGTGTCATAGAAGTGGTAGTGCCAGTTGTCGTCGTTCATGTTGCCCAGCGAAGCGCCGATGCCGCCTTGCGCAGCCACCGTGTGCGAGCGGGTCGGAAACACTTTGGACAAAACAGCGACATTCAACCCTGCGCGGGCAAGTTGCAGCGATGCGCGCATGCCGGAGCCACCGGCACCGACAATGACAACATCAAATTTACGTTTGGATACGGAGTAAGACATGAATGGATTGCCTGTTATTGGGAATGATCAGAGACGCCACAGGACCTGAACGGCCCAGCCGGCACAGCCGACCAGCCACACAATAGAAAACACCTGCAATGACAGGCGAATGGACACTGATTTGACATAGTCCATCCAAATGTCGCGCACACCTACCCACACGTGGTACAGCATGGCAACAATGACCGAGAAGGTCAGCACTTTCATCCATTGCGAGGCAAAAATTCCAGCCCATTTGTCGTAACCGATGGGGCCTGCAGTCAACAAGACTTGCGCTAGCAACAAGAGGGTAAATAAAGCCATCAAGACTGCGGTGACGCGCTGCGCCAACCAGTCCCGCAGGCCATAGTGCGCGCCAACGACAACACGCTTGGAACCGTAATTCACTGCCATAGTTGAATTCCTTTTTGTTTTGTTTAATAGAGGCCAAACAGCTTGGCTGCCAGCAATAACGTGAGTGCTGAGCCCAAACTCAGCGTAATGATGGCTGAAGAGCGTCCAAATTCTTTGCTGACCGCGTGGTTGATGTCCATCCACAGGTGGCGAAGTCCCGCGATGAAATGGTGCAAGTAGGCCCAGATCAGCGCCAAAGCAATCAACTTGAAGAACCACCCAGGCACCACGCCAACACCCACGTTGAAAACACTGGTGAATTTGGCAAAAGAAATTTCCGAGGACACGGAGGTGTCGAACATCCAGATAATGAACGGCATCAGGAGGAACATGATGGCGCCGCTGATACGGTGCAGGATTGAGACCCAGCCGGCGGGCGGAAGCCGATAGGTGGGGAGATCCGACAAGGCGTTGATGTTGCGGAATTCGGGTCGAGGGCGTTTGCTTGCGGTGGCGAGCTCAGTCATGGATGGGCTTTCTTGGTTGTAACTGGTATGTAATTATGGCGAAGCAAGCCAAAATTCTATTGCACCGCACCAATCTGACATTGGTCTTTCACGGTAAGCCTGATCAATTTAGCGCATTTCGATAGTAGTGTGTGTCAGTCAGGTACAGGCCGCGGCGCATTTCCATCGGCGTGTCGTTATAGGTGAACGCTGTGCGTTCCACGCTTAGCAATGGTGTTTGTGCCGTTGTTTTTAACAACGCGCATTGGTCTGCGTCCGGCAAAACAGCCCGAATTTTCTCTTCGGCACGCACCATGCGCACACCAAACTCGGTTTCGAACAGGGCGTACATGGGGCCATCGTAGTCTGTCAGTCGTTCTGCCGTCAGCCCTTTGAAAGGGGCTCCAGGGAGCCACAAGTCCTCCAGAATCGTTGGTACGTCGGCAAATGACAGGACGCGCCGCACCTGCAACACCGGGTCACCTGCACGCAGCGCCAGTGCGCGGGCTACTTCGGTCGAGGCACGCAAACGCTTGCAATCGATGATTTTGCGCTGAGCAGGACCTTCGCTGTTTGCATCCCCGTTGTCGGGAATAAGTTTGAGAAAGCGATACTGCACATGGTGCTCGGAGTGAGTGGCCACAAATGTGCCCTTGCCTTGGCGCCGCACCAACAGGTTTTCCGCGGCCAGCTCGTCGATGGCCTTGCGCACAGTGCCTTGGCTAACCTTGAACCGCGCTGCCAACTCCAGCTCGCTGGGGATTGCCGCGCTGGGCTTCCACTCGCCGCTTTGCAGGCTCTGAAGCATCAAAACCTTGATTTGTTGGTAAAGCGGACTAAATGCCGGTGTCAACGAGGGGGCGCCTGCCGTTCCCGTCTCAGCTTCTGCGGAGGCGGGCTTGTCGCTCAAAGAGGAAGTGATGGCGGCCATGGGAGGAGTAGTGCGTCAGCTACAAGTCAGTCTTGAATATCGCCTCAATCATATCTTATATAAGACATAAGACAAATTGACGCGAGCCGGAAATCGGGGGTAAACTCCCGCGCATTCTGCAGCGCAAGCCGGATTCCCAATTGCGCTGGATCAACGCCGTTTTCACAACACTTCCTGGAGTTTTACCATGAGCAAGAAACCCGTCCGCGTTGCCGTAACCGGCGCAGCAGGTCAAATTGGATATGCCATTCTGTTCCGCATCGCCTCTGGCGAAATGTTGGGCAAAGACCAGCCCGTTGTACTGAGTTTGCTGGAAGTCCCCGTCGAAAAGGCGCAACAAGCCCTGCAAGGCGTAATGATGGAGTTGCAAGACTGCGCATTTCCACTCTTGGTTGGTATGGAAGCCCATAGTGATCCTATGACTGCATTCAAGGATGTGGACTACGCGTTGCTGATTGGTTCGCGCCCCCGTGGCCCGGGCATGGAGCGTGCTGAGTTGTTGGCCGTAAATGCCGAAATCTTCACTGCGCAGGGCAAAGCTCTCAATGCCGTTGCCAATCGTAATGTGCGTGTGTTGGTGGTGGGGAACCCTGCCAACACCAATGCCTATATTGCCATGAAGAGTGCGCCTGATCTGCCGCGCAAGAACTTCACTGCCATGCTGCGCCTGGACCACAACCGCGCTTTGAGCCAAATTGCTTCCAAGACTGGCAAGGCCGTTGCGGACATTGAAAAAATGGCCGTGTGGGGCAACCATTCACCCACCATGTACGCTGACTACCGCTTCGCCACCATCAATGGTGAAAGCGTCAAGACCATGATCAATGATCAGGAATGGAACGCCAACACTTTCTTGCCCACTGTAGGCAAGCGCGGCGCGGCCATCATTGCTGCTCGCGGAGTCTCGTCCGCAGCGTCCGCAGCCAACGCTGCCATCGACCATATGCGCGATTGGGCGCTAGGCACCAATGGCAAATGGGTCACGATGGGAGTTCCTTCGGATGGCCAGTACGGTATCCCCAAGGACACCATGTTCGGTTTTGCCGTTACTTGTGAAGGTGGCGAGTACAAAGTGGTCGAAGGCTTGGAAGTGGATGCGTTCTCCCAAGAGCGCATCAATATCACGTTGAAAGAGCTGCAAGACGAGCAAGCTGGCGTAGCCCACCTGCTGTGAAATGACCCACGCCCGAAGCGCTAGCGGAGCCTCCCCCTCAAAGGGGCGCTACCAGCAGCCCGGCAATGCCGGTTTTGCTGTGGTGCGCGGTGGTTCTGCGGACGCCCAAGGGCTTTCGTAAATGCATCCGCGCGACGTACTTTTAGGTGCCCAGGGCGCTACAGGTTTGCTTCCTGTCTGCGACCATTACTGTGGTGTCGAAGCGCGGATGGTCAAAAGCCTGCAAATGCAGGCTGACATGACAGAAGAGTTTGGGGCTTGCGTTTTTGACGTAACACTGGACTGCGAAGATGGTGCGCCAGTGGGGGGCGAAAGCGACCATGCAGATATGGTGGTGGCGCTCGCCAATGCTGCGCAAGCCGCTCCTTTATTGATAGCTAAAGGTCTTCGCCGCCGAATCGGTGTGCGCGTGCATGCGGTAGACCATGCGGAGTTTGCGGCGGATGTGCGCACCGTCGTTGGCAAGGCTGGTGCGGCGCTTAGCTACCTCATGCTGCCCAAGGTGGAATCACTGTGGGATGTGGAGCGTGCCGTTGCAGCCATGGATGCAGCTACCGCACCGGGCCTGCTCCCGTTGCCCCTGCATGTCTTGATTGAGTCCCCCGCAGCAGCACACCGTGCGTTTGAAATCGCCGCACACCCACGGGTGCAGTCTCTTAGTTTTGGATTGATGGACTTTGTCTCCAGCCACGGGGGCGCAATTCCAGCCTCTGCCATGGGCATTCGCCCGGCGGAGGATGGCACCTTGCTCGATCAGTTTCACCACCCGCTGGTATTGCGCGCCAAGATGGATATTGCCAGCGCTTGCCACGCCTACGGGAAAGTTCCTTCGCACTGTGTGGTGACTGAATTCAAGGACAAAGTGGCCTTGCAGCGCGCCGCGCGCACGGCATCACGTGGGCTGGGTTACACCCGGATGTGGAGCATCCACCCAGACCAGATTCGCACCATCGTGGAGGCCTTCGCGCCTGATATACAAGAAGTGGCACTTGCCGCACGTATCGTGCAAGAAGCCCAGCGCGCGGGATGGGCCCCAATCTCGGTTGAAGGCGCCTTGCATGACCGGGCCAGCTATCGCTATTTTTGGCAAGTGCTGGAGCGTGCCCACCAAACCGGATGTGTGCTGCCCTTGGAGGTGCTTCCCTATTTTTCGCCAGTGGTGCATTGACGCAGGAGTTCGCCATGTTGAAGTCGCTGATTGTGGTTCTGTTTGCATTGGGTTTTTTATCTGCCGCCGCGAATGCGCGGGAGATCATCAAGGTGGGCAGCAAACCTTTGGGCAAGGCCAAGTCCGTCATTCAATTGCCAGTAGCTACCGTGCAACTTGAACAGCACGCAGCGCTATCCGACGAACATCTGGCCGTGGCACAGCGGGTAGTGTTGGGCAAGGTGCCTTGCGAGTTGGGGGCGCATGTTGTGCTGTCCGCCCACCCGACATCGCAGGGGCGGTTTGTCTTGGAGCATGGGCGGCACAAGTTCCACATGGTGCCTGTTTTAACTAGCACTGGGGCGATACGATTGGAAGATGCTGCCAATGGCGCCGTGTGGCTCCAGTTGGCCAATAAATCGATGTTGATGGACCAAAAACAAGGGCGTCGCTTGGCCGATTCCTGCTTGAATGTTGATCAGGTGGCAGTGGCGGAAGCGATGCTGCGTCTACCGGCACCCAACTTGCTTGAAC
>REAW01000033.1 GCA_004293725.1 Curvibacter sp. | reverse complement strand
CATCGCGTTGATGCTTGAACTCATGGCGTAAAAAAAGCCGCAGAAGCGGCTTGTGGGTTTCGTCTCAATTGAATCAGGCGGTCAACGCTTTGAACACCCTGCTGGTGATTGCGTCGACATCCCCCATTCCGCTGATGGCGCGGTACTGGGGGGCGGTGGCGGCGTCTTTCTGCGCCCAACCGGAGTAGTACTCGACCAGTGGTCGGGTTTGGGCGCTATAAACGTCCAGTTTCTTCTTTGTCGTCGTCGCGCTGAATGAGGGGGTCACCTGTCACATCGTCCTTGCCTTCCACTTTGGGTGGGTTGAACTTGACGTGATAAGTGCGGCCAGAGGCAGGGTGTGAACGGCGGCCACTCATACGTTCGATGATGGCATCGAAAGGCACGTCAATTTCTACTACGTAGTCCAATGCTACGCCGGCGGCCTTCATGGCGTCCGCCTGGGGGATGGTGCGGGGGAAACCATCGAACAAGAAGCCTTTGGCGCAGTCGGGCTGGGCAATGCGCTCTTTCACCAGATTGATGATGAGGTCGTCGCTGACCAATCCACCGGATTTCATGACCGCATCGGCCTGCAAACCCAAAGGTGTTCCTGCCTTGACCGCAGCACGGAGCATATCGCCGGTGGAAATTTGGGGAATCCCGTACTTTTGACAAATGAAGGTGGCTTGCGTGCCTTTGCCAGCGCCAGGCGCGCCCAACAGAATCAGTCTCATGAATAACCTCGAGTAGAACAAAAACCTTTGACGCTCGTCTGGCACCCTATTGGTGCAAATATTTTGCGTTCGATATCCTTGGAGAATAGCATGGGCAGTCCCGCGCCTAACTTACAGTGCGGGGCTCTGCCCTGTGAGTATGGCCCGCACCCGGGCCAAGTCTTCCGGCGTATCTACGCCAGGGCCGGGTGCATGTTCACTGATGTGCACTGCAATGCGGTGACCATGCCACAGCGCACGCAATTGTTCCAATGCCTCCACCACTTCCATGGGCGCTTGGCTCAGACGCGGAAATTGGCGCAAAAAACCGACGCGGTACGAATAGATGCCAATGTGACGCAAAGGTGCTGGCGAGGGCAAACTGGTAATCCCATTGGAAAATCCGTCGCGCCACCAACTGATTGGCGCGCGGCTAAAGTACAACGCGAGGTGGGCAGCGTCATGTACAACTTTGACCACATTGGGGTTGGCGAAGTCGGTTACGTCGGTAATTGCATGCGCCGCCGTACCCATGCTGGCTTGCGGCTTGGCTTGTAGTAGTGCTGCCACAGACTTAACCAGATCAGGGTCCATCAACGGCTCGTCGCCTTGAACGTTGACCACTATGTCTTCGTCCGCCAGGCCCAGGATGTCGCAGGCTTCGGCTAGGCGGTCGCTGCCAGAAGGATGGTCCTGCCGCGTCAGTACGGCATGTACGCCGTGTTTCGCACACGCTTGAAGAATGGAGTCACTGTCGGCGGCGACCACCACGCGGCTTGACTGCGGCACTCCGTCACGCATCCGCTGGGCTACTCGCACCACCATGGGAATGCCGCCTAAGTCCGCCAAAGGTTTGTTGGGTAGGCGGGTGGATGCCAAGCGAGCCGGTATCAGTATGGTGAAACCCATGGCGACGCCTACATCCCAAGTTCGGTATCGTTCAGGACGCGTGCTTCGTTTTCCAGCAGGATGGGAATTCCATCACGCACAGGGTAGGCCAGGCGCGCGCTGCGGGATATGAGCTCCTGCGTATCGCGGTGGTATTCCAAAGGCCCCTTGGTTACAGGGCAAACAATCAATTCGAGTAGTCGGGTGTCCATGTCAGGATGATAGCGGGACAGGGCCAACGGCCTGCAGACAACGGTCTAACGCCGAGTAAAAATCTGGCGGCGCGGTTTGTAGTAGCGGTACAGCCCGGGCTTCGGGGACAAATTGCCACAGCTTGGCTGCATCTTTTTCGGTACAAACTAGGCTGTAACCTTCGTGAATATTGCGTGACCAGCTATCAAAATTATAGTGGTCTGGCAGTGATTTTGTTTGTTGCAAGGTAAGTCTTTGCGCGCGCAACATGGCAAAGAAAACTTCTGGCTGGGCGATTCCCGCCACTGCAAAAATTGGGCGGGTACCGAATGCGCTCAATGCGGCCAGCGGCTGAACATCGCCGCTGGCATCTATGGTGTAGTCCGCCAGCTTGCGCGTTGCGGTATATCCGGGCACGGTGTTGGGTCCTGTGTTGAGTACTAGCTGATTTTCGCCAGACTGGCCTGCTGCCTTTAATGCTTGGCGGGGCCATGGCTCGCGCAACGGTCCGGCTGGCAATAACCAACCGTTGCCTGCGCCGCGGCTGTCGAATACACAGATCTCAACATCCCGGTATAGCGCGTAGTGCTGCAATCCGTCATCGCAGACGATGATCTGGGTGCGGGGATGGGCTTGCAGCAAGGCCTTGGCAACCGCGACCCGCTGGCGGCCCACGTAGACTGGAACCCCGGTCTTGCGCTGCAACAGCAACGGCTCATCACCGACTTCTGCCGGGGATGCATTTGCAAGTACTTGCTGGATGGCCTCGCCTTTACGGCCATAGCCGCGCGAAACAATTCCTACCTGCCAGCCCTTTTCCTGCAAATGGGCCACCACGCCAATGACGGTGGGCGTTTTTCCTGCTCCGCCCGCCACGACATTGCCGATCACCACCACCGGCACAGGAAGACGCTGGCAATTAAACCACTGTGCGCGATAGAGAAAGCGACGCAGCGCGACCAACGCACCGTAAATGAACGCAATGGGGCGCAGGGACCAAGCCAGTAGGCGACGGCCTGTCCAAGCCCGCAGAAGGGCCTGTTGCAGGCCTAAAGGCACGGACTAATTCCCGCCCGCCTGGGCGGAGGATTGTGTGGCGAACGTGATCTGGTTCAAGCCAACGCGCCGGGCCGCTTCCATTACGGTTACCACCGCCTGGTGTTTGGCGTTGGCATCGGCACTGATGATGACCACGGTGTCTTTGCCGGCCTTGGCGTTTTCGGTCATGGCAATGGTCAGGCTCTCCAAGTTGCGGCCCGGAATTGCGTTGCGGTTGATGCTGTAACTCCCGTCGGCACTCACCGCGACGATGAGTTCCTTGGGATAGTCACGCTGGGCATCGGTATCGGCTACGGGCAGCTTGAGTTGCAGCTCAGTGAACTTGCTGTAGGTAGTGGACAACATCAGAAAGATGAGCACGACTAGCAGCACGTCAATAAACGGGATCAGGTTGATCTCGGGTTCATCCTGGCGGCGGTTGCGGAAGTTCATGGTGTAGCGAGTCCGGCAGCGACCGATTTATTTGCGCAAACCCTTGAGGTGCCGATTCAATTGCTCGGCAGCCAATTCAAGTGTGAGCAAGTAACTGTCAACACGGGCTCTGAAGTAGCGCCAAAAAATCAGGGCGGGAATAGCCACGATCAGGCCAAACGCTGTGTTGTAAAGGGCAATCGAAATGCCATGGGCCAACTGCGCCGGGTTGCCACCTGGGCCGCCACCGGGAGCCTGTGAGCCAAAGATCTCAATCATGCCTACCAGGGTGCCAAAAAGGCCCAACAGGGGTGCTGCAGAGGCGATGGTTGCCAAGACCCCCAAATAATGTTCTAACCGGTGTGCAACTACGCGACCCGCACTTTCCATCGTGGCGCGCACGTCGCTTTCGGAAATGCGTGGGTTCGAATTCAAGGCCCGCAAGCCGCTGGCTAAAACCTCGCCCAGAGCAGAGTTTTTTTCCAGTTGGCTCACGACATCTGGCGCAGGTACGCCAGTGCGGGTCACACTAAGGACCTCTTCCAGCAATCGGGGAGGGGCTACCTTGGAAACCTTCAGGCTGATAAAGCGTTCAATAATGATGGCCAAGGCCACGATGGAGCAGGCAATCAGGGGCCAAATTGGCCAGCCCGCGGCTTGTATGATGGAAAACAACGTTGTAACCCCACGCAGAGTAATAGCCAGATGATTATGGCGTACCCCAGAGTCTTCTTTCTTCACAAAAATTGTGGATAAGTGTGTGGGTAATTGCAGTGTTTTAACTTTCGGGGCCCGCTGCGCAAGGGTTGCAGTAGTTTGATGACAAATACAGCAGTGAAAAAATCAATGAAATCAAAGACTTGCTACGCCACTTCGTGCGCAGCACGATACATGAGTTTGCCCCATGGCGGTGTTTGAGACCGAGCTCCCTGCGCGGCGTGTTTGGGCTGTGTCCGGGTTGTGCCGGGCCTTGGCCGATACTTTGGATGCACGTTTCAACCCGGTGCGGGTGACTGGAGAACTGGCCAGCTTCACGCGAGCGAGTAGTGGCCACTGCTATTTCACTTTGAAAGATGCGCAAGCGCAGTTGCGTTGCGCCATGTTCAAGCGCGCCGCCACATTGTTGGACTTTGCGCCGCGAGAGGGTGAGTTGGTGGAGCTGTCAGGGCGATTGGATGTTTATGGTCCCCGCGGGGATTTGCAGCTGATTGTTGAAAGCATGACACGCCAAGGGCAGGGCAATCTGTTTGAGCAATTTATGCGCCTCAAAGCTGCTTTGGAAGCCGAAGGTTTGTTTGATGTTGCCCGTAAGAGGCCTCTACCCGCAGTTACGCGCACCATAGGCTTGGTCACATCGTTGGGTGCGGCGGCCTTGCACGATGTAGTGACCGCATTGCGCCGGCGTGCACCTCATGTGCAGGTCATTCTGGCGCCTGCCCTGGTGCAGGGCGAGGGCGCCGCACCTGCACTGGTTCAAGCGTTGGAGTCACTGTATCGCTACCATGCGACGCTGCAGCAAGGGTTGGATGCCATATTGCTGGTGCGAGGGGGTGGTTCTATGGAGGATTTATGGGCATTCAATGACGCCACGCTGGCCCGCACTATTGCCGAAAGTCCTGTTCCTGTGCTCAGTGGAGTCGGTCACGAAACGGACTTCACTATTGCCGATTTCGTGGCCGATGTTCGTGCGCCAACGCCCACCGCAGCCGCTGAGATGGTAAGCACTGCAACGCAGCAGTTGCATGACTTGCTGGAGCGTCAGCAGAGCCGCTTGCAAGCGGCTCTGGAGCGTGTGGTGGATCGGCAGTCGCAGCGTTTAGATGGTTTGGCAAGCCGTTTGGGGCGGCCTTCGTCGAGGGTTACGCAACGTAGTTCAGGTCTTGCGTCCCTGCAGCAGCGCATGCTGCAGGCGGCAATGTCTGATGTGCAGTGGAAGCGATCGTCCATGCAACATCTCCAGCAAGGCTTGTTGCCCAGCTTGGTACGTGCGCATCAGATTCAACGGGAGCGTGCTACACGCGCCAGTTTGCGTCTAGAACTGCTGGATCCTAGTCTGGTACTTCGTCGCGGATATGCTTGGCTCAGCGATACATCAGGGCAGGCTGTGACGTGTGCCGCCCTCCTCAAGCCTGGGCAGCACTTGCGTGCAACCCTTGCTGATGGTGCGGTTGATGTCCTGGTTGCTCAGCAGTCTTCCAATTAGTTTCTACAATCTCAGATTCATTGTTAACCAACCTTGAGGACTCCATGGAACATACCTTGCCCGCCTTGCCCTACGCGATCGACGCTTTGGCGCCCGCTTACTCCAAAGAAACCTTGGAGTTCCACCATGGCAAGCACCATAACGCTTATGTGGTGAATTTGAACAATCTACAAAAAGGCACTGAATTTGAGAGCATGACGCTCGAAGAGATCATCAAGAAATCCAGCGGCGGTATTTACAACAATTCCGCGCAGATTTGGAACCATACATTTTTCTGGAACTGCATGAAGCCCAATGGCGGTGGCGAACCCACAGGTGCACTGGCAACCGCCATCACCGCCAAATGGGGTAGCTACGCTGCATTCAAAGAGGCTTTTGTAAAGTCGGCTGTTGGCAACTTTGGCTCTGGTTGGACTTGGCTGGTGAAGAAGCCCGATGGTTCCGTGGACATTGTGAACACCGGTGCCGCCGGTACGCCACTAACCACCGCTGATACTGCTCTAATGACTGTGGACGTGTGGGAACACGCGTACTACATCGACTACCGCAATATGCGCCCCAAGTTTGTTGAGACCTTCCTCGAGAAGCTAGTGAACTGGGAATTCGCTGCTCAGAACTTCGCCTGAGCATTGCCGCGCAATAGACCAAGGGCTGACAGGGCGACTTGTTGGCCCTTTTTTGTTTGCCAGCGCGCCCAGCGCACAAAAAAATAGTCAGAAGAGTGAAGCATTATTTCGCGATATGGAATTGCGTTGCAAAAAGCCGGTTTGGGTCAGATCACTGAAAGCACAATCACGCACTATCTGATGAATAAAGACTGCAGGCACTGCAAACCTGCGGAACCACCCCATTCAATTAATTTGGAGACAAGAGATGAGTACCCAGTCACCCACCATCATCTACACCCTGACCGATGAGGCGCCTCGCTTGGCCACAGCATCCTTTCTTCCCATCATTCGTGCTTTTGCAGCACCTGCTGGGATCAATGTGACTGAGAGCGACATTTCCGTGGCTGCCCGCGTGCTGGGCGAGTTTCCTGAGTCATTGCCCGAATCGCAAAGGCTTCCCAATACATTGGCTGAGCTTGGCAAAAAGACGCTCCAAGCCGATGCCAACATCATCAAGCTGCCCAACATCAGCGCTTCGGTAGGGCAGTTGCAGGCCTGCATCAAAGAGCTGCAATCCAAGGGCTACGCCATACCTGACTATCCTGAAGCGCCCAAAACCGACGAAGAAAAGGCCATCCGCGCGCGCTATGCCCGTTGTGTTGGGTCAGCTGTGAACCCCGTGCTGCGTGAAGGCAACTCGGATCGTCGTGCGCCCAAGGCGGTAAAGGAATACGCCCGCAAGAATCCGCACAGCATGGCTGAGTGGAGTCAGGCTTCCCGTTCGCATGTGTCCCACATGCACGCCGGCGACTTCTACCACGGTGAAAAATCGATCACGCTGGATCGCGCGCGAGACGTCAAGATGGAGCTGATTACGAAGTCTGGCCAGACCATCGTGCTCAAATCCAAAGTGTCGTTGCTGGATCGTGAAGTCATCGACAGCATGTTCATGAGCAAGAAAGCCCTGCTGGAGTTTTACGAAAAAGAAATCGAGGACGCACGCAAGACCGGTGTGATGTTCTCACTGCACGTCAAGGCCACCATGATGAAGGTGTCGCACCCCATCGTGTTCGGCCATTGCGTCAAGATTTTCTACAAAGATGCGTTTGAGAAACATGGCGGCTTGTTCAAAGAGTTGGGCGTCAATGTCAACAACGGCATGGCCGACTTGTACGCAAAAATCGCTACCCTGCCGCAAAGCAAGCAGGACGAGATCAAGCGTGACTTGCATGCATGCCATGAGCACCGTCCCGAGCTTGCGATGGTGGACTCTGCCAAGGGCATCACCAATTTCCATTCGCCCAACGACATCATCGTAGACGCCTCCATGCCCGCCATGATCCGCAACGGCGGAAAGATGTGGGACGCCAATGGCCGGCTTAAAGATGTGAAGGCCGTGATGCCCGAGTCTACTTTTGCCCGCATCTACCAGGAGATGATTAACTTCTGCAAGTGGCATGGCAACTTTGACCCCAAGACCATGGGCACCGTGCCGAACGTGGGCCTGATGGCCCAACAGGCGGAAGAATACGGCTCGCACGACAAGACCTTTGAAATCTCCGAAGACGGTGTGGCCAATGTCACCGATTTGGCTACGGGAGAGGTGCTTTTGAGCCAAAACGTAGAGCAAGGTGACATTTGGCGCATGTGCCAGGTCAAGGACGCTGCGATCCGCGACTGGGTCAAGCTGGCGGTCAACCGCGCGCGCAACTCCGGCATGCCTGTCGTATTTTGGTTGGATTCGTACCGCCCGCACGAGGCGCAACTGATCACCAAGGTAAAAATGTACTTGCACGAGCACAACACCGTCGGCTTGGACATTCAGATCATGAGCCAGGTGCGCGCCATGCGCTACACCCTTGAGCGCGTGATCCGCGGCCAGGACACTATCAGCGCCACCGGCAACATTCTTCGGGACTACCTGACCGACCTGTTCCCTATCATGGAGCTGGGTACCTCGGCCAAGATGCTGTCCATCGTGCCTTTGATGGCTGGTGGAGGCATGTACGAAACCGGAGCGGGCGGCTCTGCACCAAAGCACGTGCAACAATTGGTCGAAGAAAACCACTTGCGCTGGGATTCATTGGGAGAATTCCTGGCGTTGGCAGTGTCCTTGGAAGACCTGGGGCTGAAAACGGGGAACGCCAAGGCCAAGGTGTTGGCAAAGACGTTGGACGCTGCAACGGGCAAACTGCTGGACAACAACAAGAACCCGTCTCCTAAGACCGGCCAACTTGACAACCGCGGCAGTCAGTTCTATTTGGCTTTGTACTGGGCCCAAGAATTGGTGGCGCAGACAGATGATCCTGCATTGGCAAGTTTGTTTGCGCCCTTGGCCAAACAACTGGCGGACAACGAGCAGGCCATCGTGGCAGAGTTGGCTGCGGTGCAAGGCCAACCTGCGGATATCGGAGGCTACTACTTGCCCGATACCAACAAGTTGGACGCCGTAATGCGCCCCAGCCAGACGTTGAATGCCGCTTTGGCGTCGGTAAGAACGTAACCAAGTGCGCGGACCCTTTGGTCCGCAATTCAAAGTCTAAAGCCCCCTCAAACAGTTGTCTGAAGGGGCTTTTTCATGCCTTCTATAAAGGGTGATGGTCCTTATTTGCGGCCATCAAAGGGGGGGCCGCCCAGCTTGCTGCCCGCTTTGATGCCGCGCTTGGCAAACCAACCTTGGTTCATTTCCAGTACGTATCGTACCGGTTTGGCTGCGCAATGGGCGTCCGTCGTTTGCGGCTTCATGTCCGCGAGGTTAACGATGACGCCCTCATCTGTCACAAACGCGGCCGTCAGTGGGAGCAAGGTGTTTTTCATCCAAAAGCACAGACCGGAGGGCTGCTCGAAAACAAACAGCATGCCTTCGTGCTGTGGCATGTCTTTGCGAAACATAAGACCGATGGTGCGTTGGTCAGGTGTTTGTGCAAGTTGAGCATCGATAAGGTGCATGCCCGCAGAAAGCTTGACGCGCGGCAAGTTCGTTTGAGGGGTGTCTTGGGCGTAAGCAGTTCCTGCCCATGAGAGGCAGAGTGCAGCCAAGTAATGGCCAAAAAACTTCATGGTTTCCATTGCGGGGTGTGGTACGTTAGTTTGGATTGTGCGTCATATGCTTCATAGAAGGGGTTGGTTTTACAACTAGAATTCCGACACGAAGTCAACACTCCCGCCATCTATTTGCATTAGTTGACGCCCCCATTGTTACCGCACCGAAATCGGAGTCCAGTTTCCATGTACCAGCACATTAAGGTGCCTGCAGAAGGCAAAAAAATCACCGTCAATGCAGATATGACATTGAACGTGCCTGATCAACCCATCATTCCATATATCGAGGGTGATGGTACGGGCCAAGACATTACTCCGGTGATGCTCAAAGTGGTGGACGCAGCGGTAGCCAAGGCCTACGGGGGCCAGCGGAAGATTCAATGGATGGAGGTTTATGCTGGTGAAAAATCCACCAGAGTTTATGGTCCCGATGTGTGGTTGCCACAGGAAACCCTGGATGTTGTGCGAGAGTATGTGGTGTCGATCAAAGGCCCTTTGACGACTCCTGTGGGTGGCGGCATTCGCTCTCTGAACGTGGCTCTGCGCCAAGAGCTGGACTTGTATGTTTGTTTGCGACCTGTTCAGTATTTCAAGGGTGTACCCAGTCCGCTCAAAGAGCCCGAGAAAACCAATATGGTGATATTCCGTGAGAACTCGGAAGACATTTACGCCGGCATAGAGTACGAAGCAGAGTCGGACAAAGCCAAGAAACTCATCAAATTTTTGCAGGATGAATTCGGGGTCAAGAAAATTCGCTTCCCCAATACTTCCGGCATCGGCATAAAGCCCGTGTCGCGTGAAGGTACCGAGCGTCTGGTGCGCAAGGCAATCCAGTACGCTATTGACAATGACAAGCCCAATGTGACGATTGTGCACAAGGGCAACATCATGAAATACACCGAGGGCGGCTTTCGTGATTGGGGTTATGCGCTGGCGCAAAAAGAGTTTGGCGCCGAATTGATTGATGGCGGGCCTTGGTGCAGGTTCAAGAACCCGAAAACGGGCAAGGACATCATCATCAAGGACAGCATTGCCGACGCCTTCTTGCAGCAAATCCTCTTGCGACCGACCGAATACAGTGTTGTTGCCACTCTGAATCTGAATGGAGATTACATATCGGATGCCTTGGCCGCCCAAGTGGGGGGGATCGGAATCGCGCCCGGTGCAAATCTATCCGATACCGTCGCCATGTTTGAGGCGACCCATGGCACTGCCCCCAAGTACGCTGGCAAGGATTACGTGAACCCGGGCTCCGAAATTTTGTCGGCCGAAATGATGCTGCGTCATATGGGTTGGAAAGAGGCGGCTGACCTGATTATTCGATCAATTGAAAAGTCGATTGCTAGCAAGAAGGTGACCTATGATTTCGCCCGCCTGATGGACGGAGCCAAGCAGGTGAGTTGCTCCGGCTTTGGTCAAGTCATGATAGACAATATGTAATAGCGTACAAAGCCGTTTTTAGCGGCTAAAGAAAAACCCCAAGTTGTTGATTCACTTGGGGTTTTTTGTTATCTGCGTACAATTAGATCCAAAGACTGACAGAATTTTTTGAGCCATAAGTCAAATGAATTTAGTGAACATGGCTCAATGCTTTGAAGGATGGCTCACTCATGGCTCAATCACCGCGCGCAGTTAACTACACCCTGACCGACAAGGCCATTCAGGCATTGAAGCCAAAGGCAAAGCCATGTCCCGTTGCCGATGGTGGTGGGCTCTTCGTTGAGGTACTCGCGAGTGGGTCAAAGGTCTGGCGCTATTCCTATGGGTTTAACGGAAAGCGCACCAAAGTGACGATTGGGCAGTACCCAGCGATTGGCATCAAGGCAGCACGGAACTCTCACGAAGCCTTGCGTGCCACTCTTGCCAGTGGTGTCGATCCAGCGAGAAAGAAACAAATCGACAAAGTGACGCGCGTGGCAGAGGTGGCAAAGGCCCAAACCTTCGAAACATTTGCCCGTATCTGGTTTGCTGAAAAGCTTGCAAATGCGACTGCACGTACCCAAAAGCAGAATCTTGGTTGGATGGTGAACGACGTGTTTCCAGTCATTGGCGCACTTCCCTTGGGGGACGTCCATGCCTCAGACATTCTTAGATTGCTGGAGGGTATGCGGAACACCCCTACCAAGGCCAATAGCATCCGCTCAATTCTGGAGCGCATCTACCAATACGCGGCTCAGAAGTTGCTCGTTACTTACAACCCGGCAGTGCCGATGAGGGGTCTAATCGATAAGCCCCCGGCGAAGCACTATCCGCCGTTGAAGCCGTCAGATATTCATGCATTTGTTGAGGCCGTTCGCACGTGTGGCGCACACCAGGGTACGCGGATCGCAGTCGAGTTCCTGTTGCTGACCGTTGTCCGGAAAGATAACGTTTGCAAAGCCAGATGGGAGCACATTGATTTAGACGCCAAGACTTGGACGATACCGGGACGGACGGTTGGCGGTAATGGTTTCATGAAAGCAAACAGACCACACACTGTGTATCTGTCGTCTCAAGCTATCGAACTGTTGGTGAAGGCAAAGAACCTTAGCGGTACATCGGAGTGGGTGTTCCCGTCTATCCATAAATTGTCTGAGTCAATGACAGAGCAAGCGATCAATCATCTTTTTCAAAGACTGCGGGCAAGTGGAGATATTCCCGCCGACTTCAAGCCACATGGGTTACGCAGTACCGCATCCACCATGATGAATGAGCAGGGTATCGCCCCTGACGTCGTTGAAGCCATACTCGCCCACAAAGAAAAGAACACTACTCGGGGCAGCTACAACCATGCCCAATACATTAAAGGGGTTACGGACGCCCTCCAATGGTATGCAGACCATATAGACAAACTGGTTGCGGGTGCAAGCGTGATCCAGTTCAAGGCTGCATGATGACAATCCAACACCTTCCGGAGTTGGAGTTTGGCCGACTATTTGACCTGCGGACAAACAAGGCTATTGAGCAGGCAAGTGCCGATCCGGAGGCGGCGGCTCGCGTGCTGTTGATTGCGGCCGAATACCTTAGGCAACACAAGCCATTGCCCTATCAATTGGCTGATTATTTGGCAGATGCTTTCGAGGCGGCCATGGCAAAAGCACCGGAGAAGCGGTTGGCAGACCTTGGATTTGAGCTGAATTTAAAGAGCAGGAACAAGCGCCCACATAAGCTAACTATTTCCTCTGCGTATGCCATCGTTCAACAGAATTACCATTTGGTAGACCAGAGCGGTGACTACCCCAATGTGAAGACTCCGCCCTTGCTGGCATTGCTGCAAAAGAAGGGCGCTTGCAGTGTTTCCCATGCACGCTCGCTCCTTGATCGCATCGACAAAGCCCTTCGGGATGAAGCAGCAATGATCTCAAACACATCGACTACTACTCCCTAATTCAATCTCAAAGCTCCCCCTCCTTTGAATGCAAAGGTCGCCGAAGAATGCAACTTTTGCAACTACGGCCAATGCCGTTTAAGGAGTTCCAGTGACGATTATCAGAATGCCAGCCGTCAAGGCTGAAACCGGACATCGAAGCCACGCTAGCGTTTATTCGGCTATTCAAGCCGGGCTCTTCACCAAGCAAGTGCACATAGGCCCACGCTCGGTTGGTTGGCCATTGCATGAAGTACAGGCCATCAATGCCGCGCGGATCGCCGGTCAGAGTGATGCAGAGATTCGTAGATTGGTAACCGTACTTCACGAACGCAGAACGCCTGGTGTTCGTCCGGAAGGGAGCAATCAATGACAACGGGCAGCACGAATCCGAGTACCGGCAAGAAAGAGAGTTTTGCCAAGTTGTATCAGTCGGTCATCAAAGACAAACGGATTACGGACAAGGACTTTCGCATCCTCGCGTTCATTAAGTCCTATTCATCCAAATGGCGCGCGTATCAGACACACATTGCTAGGGAGCTTGAAACGAGTCCTAGTACCGTCATGCGAAGTATGAATCGCCTAGATGCCGCTGGGTATCTGACGTCTGACATAAGACTCAAAAAGGTTGGTCAGGAGCGCCGCAATGTGCGGATGCATCACCTTCCTAGTCACTGGAATGCGGTTATTCCAGGCTCAAAACCACAAAAACCCAATGCCAAAAACACTCCAAAGAAGACCGCACCCTCTAGCAAAAATGCTAGTTCTGGCCCATCAAAAGTGAATGGTAGCCCTGTCAAAAATGACGTAGCAAGCCAGTCAAAAATGACAGGCAACGAAGAGGAAAGGAATACATATAAAGAAGAGCTAACTACGAAGAGTCAAGTCTTCGAGACAAATGGTGCCCTTTCGCAGGACGTTATTCGATCACTTTGGGAGAGTTACAACGCGGTACCTGAGGAGTACATCCAAATCGATCCAGATACGTTGGAGGAATCTGACCTTAACCTTGTGATAAGGATGTATGAAGAGTCGCAAGACATACTTGCAGGATTGCAGCTAAAGCCTGGGCAAAGGACCGAATTTGAATACGACGCTTTCTGTTACCGAGATACAGTATTGGCAAATCTCGAGAATCGCAGACTCCAAATGATTGGGTCGCATCGCTTTTTCGTAGAGTATTTTGGGGGAGACTATTTCAAGCTCTATGTCAGCCCTGAATTCTGGAGTGAACTAAGGTAATTAGATCCACCGCCTGAAGATGATCGGAATCAATAGCGATCTGTGATCGCAACTCACATTGATAGGGAAAACAGCGTCTATCCGCGCGATAGTTGATCAGACCGTGCCAAACAGCACCTCCAAAATCCGCTTATGCGCCAAGCCAGACAGCTTCGGTCGCAGGCTCTCCAGACGGCGCAGGTCGAATTTCACCTTGGCGTTGATCACACCGTCAGCATTCAGCACCTTGGCCCGATTGAGAAAGACGCCCTGCATCTGCAAATCTGCGCTCTCCCGCCAGAAGTCGAAGTCCTGGCGTCCTTCCTCGGTTACCCGGTGCCTGCTGGTTTGCAAAAGAAAGATCTTCGAGGGCTTGCGGTTCATTAGTTCGTATCCGACAAAGGCCAGTGTGATGGTTTGGCCTGCGTACTCAGGAAGTGCTGGCTGATTCTTCAGGATGAACGCATTGCAACGCGCCTGGCTCAAGCGCGTGATGGCATCACCCTCGACGATAAAAGTCCGGTGGCCTAACGGGACATCAGGGCGCATACATATCCTTTTGCAATGGAGGGGCGGAGCTTAGAAACCCCACCTGACTTCGTCAATAATGATCAGTAAGCAACAAACACAACCGGGGCCAGGCAGCGCAGCCAGCCCCACAGGGGAGCGGTTTGGACAAAAAGAAGCTATCTGAAGCAGACATCTGCGAGAAATTCATCACGCCTGCCATCCAAGGGGCAGGGTGGAACACGGTCGAGCAAATCTACCGTGAATACACCCTCAGGCCAGGCCGCGTGGTCGTGCGTGGCAAGCAGGCCAGCCGCGACAAGAAGTCAGTCCTCCGCGCTGACTACGTCCTCTTCTACAAGGCCAACATTCCTCTGGTCGTCATCGAGGCTAAAGACAACAACCACAGCATCGGTGCTGGCATGGCCCAGGCCATCACCTACGCGGAGTTGCTGAATGTGCCGTTCTCCATCTCCAGCAATGGCGATGGCTTTATCTTCCGCGATGCCACGGTCGCAGACGGAGTACTGGAACGAGAAATTGCCCTTGGGGAGTTTCCATCGCCCGCTGCCCTCTGGGAGCGCTATTGCCAATGGAAAGGCTGGACACCCGAGGTCCGCAGCGTGGCCGAGTTTCCCTACTCACCCAGCAAGACGCCCCGGTACTACCAGCTCAACGCCATCAACAGCACCGTGCAGGCCATTGCCGCAGGCCAGCAGCGCGTGCTTCTGGTCATGGCTACCGGCACTGGCAAGACCTATACCGCCTTCCAGATCATCCACCGGCTCTGGAAGTCCACCTGGCGCTCCGACAAGCCCTCCGGCCAAAAGCGCATCCTCTTCCTGGCAGACCGCAACGTCCTCATCGACCAGACCATGGTCAACGACTTCCGCCCCTTCAAAGGCGCGATGGCAAAGCTCAGCCCCAACGCCAAGGGGGTAGAGCGTGTAGACGCTGACAGCGGCAAGCAGTACATCGAAGAGGTAGAGCTGGCCGTCAACAAGTCCACCAAGATTGTGGACAAGTCGTATGAGATTTACCTCTCCCTCTACCAGGCGGTGTCTGGTACGGAGGAAGAGCAGAACATCTACAAGCAGTTCAGCCCGGACTTCTTTGACCTCATCGTGGTGGACGAGTGCCACCGTGGCAGTGCAGACGAAGACTCCGCCTGGCGCGACATCCTTACTTACTTCGGCAGTGCCACCCAGGTGGGCCTGACTGCTACGCCCAAGGAAACCAAAGACGTCTCCAACATCGAATACTTTGGCGAGCCGGTCTACGAATACTCTTTGCGCCAAGGGATCGAGGACGGCTACCTGGCCCCCTACAAAGTCATCCGTGTGGACCTGGACAAAGACACCTTCGGCTGGCGTCCAACCGAGGGCATGACCGACAAACACGGCAACCTCATAGAGGACCGCGTCTACAACGCCACCGACATGAATCGCAAGCTGGTGCTGGAAAAGCGCGATGAGGTCGTGGCAGCCAAGATCACCGAGTACCTCAAGGCCACCAACCGCCTCGACAAAACTATCGTCTTCTGCGAGGACATAGACCACGCCAGCCGTATGCGCCAGGCGCTCTCCAATGCCAACCAAGACATCTGCAAAGACAACCCCAAGTACGTGGTCCAGATCACCGGCGACAACCCCGAGGGCAAGAAAGAGCTGGACAATTTCATCGATCCGGAAAAGCCGTATCCGGTCATTGCCACCACCTCCAAGCTCATGAGCACAGGGGTAGACGCCCAGACCTGCAAGCTCATCGTGCTGGACCAGAACATCAAGTCGATGACGCTGTTCAAGCAGATCATTGGCCGGGGGACGAGACTCCGGGAAGACCTTGGCAAAACCTGGTTCACGATCCTCGACTTCAAGCGGGCAACCGACATCTTTGCCGACAAAGACTTTGATGGCGACCCGGTGCAGGTGTATGAGCCTAAGGGTGCCCAGCCAATAGATCCTCCGGAGGAACTTCCTCTGGCCGTAGGAGTGCTTGGAGCTGGCGTTATAGATCCGCTCGACGCATTCCCCGGAGTTGGCCCTTTTGCCCCAGGCCAAGAGGGCGAGACGGAGGAGGTTAAGCGCTACATCGTTGGCGGCAACATCACAGTGGCCGTGGCCCGTGAGCGTGTGCAGTACCTTAATGCACAAGGCAAGCTCATTACCGAGAGCGTCCGGGACTACACCCGCATCAACCTAGCCAACCGCTTTACCTCCCTGGATGAATTCCTCCAGACCTGGAACGATGCGGATCGCAAGGCAGTCCTTATCCAGGAGCTGGAGGGCCATGGCGTCCTCCTGGATGCCTTGGCGGAGGAAGTTGGCAAAGACCTCGACCCGTTCGATTTGTTGCTCCACGTAGGCTGGAATATGCCTCCTCTGACCCGCCGTGAGCGGGCCAATCGCGTCAAGAAGCGCAACGTGTTCACCCAATATGGCCCCGTGGCTCGCAAAGTCATAGACGCTTTGCTGGACAAATATGCCGACGAGGGCATCACCCTGATCGAAAGTGACGAGGTCCTTCGAATCCAGCCTCTGAGCACCATTGGTAGCCCTGTGGAGCTAATTCGCAGCTTCGGCGGGCGGCCACAATACCTGTCTGCCGTTAAGCACCTGGAGCAAGAGCTTTACACCTCCGCTTCGACGTAGTCTTACCCTGCGAGCCGCACTCGCAAACTCCTGTTTTTGTCTGAACCTGAATGTCCAATCTCTCCTCCGTAATCAAGTCCATCCAAGACGTCATGCGCCAAGACAGTGGCGTGGATGGCGACGCCCAGCGCATTTCCCAGCTGACCTGGCTGCTTTTTCTGAAGGTGTTTGACGCCCAAGAGGAAGAGCTGGAGATGACCCGCGACAGCTACCAAAGCCCCATCCCCGAGGAGCTGCGCTGGCGTAACTGGGCTATCAACGAAGAGGGTATTACCGGCGACCCGCTGCTGGAGTTCGTGAACGGCCAGCTCTTCCCCAAGCTCAAAGCCATTGCTGGTGATGCCGAGCGCAACCCGCGTGGCTACGTGGTGCGCAGCGTGTTTGAAGACGCCTTCAACTACATGAAGAGCGGCCAACTCCTGCGCCAGATCATTAACAAGCTCAACGCCATCGACTTCAATCGCCAGGCGGAGCGCCACCAGTTCAACGATCTCTACGAAAAGATACTCAAAGACTTGCAGTCAGCCGGCAACGCCGGTGAGTTCTACACGCCCCGAGCGGTCACGCAGTTCATGGTGGACATGGTGAACCCGCAGTTGGGTGAAGTGGTGATGGACCCCGCCTGCGGTACGGGTGGCTTCCTCGTGTGTTCTCTGGAGCACTTGCGAAAGCAGGTGAAGAACGAACACGACCAAAGCGTCCTCCAGCGCAGCGTGCGCGGGGTGGAGAAGAAGCAACTCCCCCACATGCTTTGCACCACCAACATGATGTTGCATGGCGTAGAGGTGCCCAGCCAGATCGCCCATGACAACACGCTGACCCGCCCGCTGCGGGACTATGGCCCGGCAGACAGGGTAGACGTCATCATCACCAACCCACCATTCGGTGGCGTGGAGGAGCCTGGCACGGAGAACAACTTTCCGGCAGACGTGCGCACCAAAGAAACGGCGGACTTGTTTCTGGTGCTCATCAAACACATCCTCAAAACCCATGGCCGCGCTGCGCTGGTGTTGCCCGACGGCACCCTGTTTGGCGAAGGCGTCAAAACGCGCATCAAAGAGCAACTGCTAGCCGAGTGCAACCTGCACACCATCGTGCGCCTGCCCAACGGCGTGTTCGCGCCCTACACCGGCATCAAGACCAACCTGCTGTTCTTCACCAAAGGAACGCCTACCAAAGACGTTTGGTACTACGAGCACCCGTACCCCACTGGCGTGAAGAACTACAACAAAACCAAGCCCATCCGGATCGAAGAGTTCGAAGCTGAAAAGACCTGGTGGGGTACCGAGGCCGATGGCTTTGCCAGCCGCGTGGAAAACGAACGCGCCTGGAAGGTGGGCATCGAGCAGATCAAAGCCGCCAACTACAACCTCGACCAAAAGAACCCCCACGCCGCAGACGCCGTGAGCCACGACCCCGAGCAACTGCTGGCCGACTACGCCCGCCTGCAAGGCGAGGCCCAAGCCCTGCGCGATGAGCTGCGGGACATATTGGCCAAATCGCTCGCTAGCGCAGGTTGAATAAGCGCATGCTTCTATCAAATTTGAACCTGTTGGCTACTGCATCTGGCGGTGTGACGCGTTTGCGCGAGCTGATTTTGACGCTGGCCGTGCAAGGCAAGCTGGTGCCGCAAGACCCGAAAGATGAGCCGGCGAGCGAGCTGCTGAAGAAGATTCGGGTGGAGAAAGATCGGTTGATTGCCGAGGGCAAGATCAAGCGGGATAAACCGCAGGCGGAGATAGCGGAGGAAGAGAAGCCATTTGAATTGCCGCAGGGGTGGGAGTGGGTGCGTTTGCCGGAAGTTACATACAACCTCGGGCAGGGTGCACCAACTGAAAAGTTCACCTACATCGATGTCGCGTCGATTGATAACGAAAGAGGCTTAGTTGCCGATACTGCCGATACTGTCGAACCGGTAGATGCCCCGTCACGAGCCAGGAAGAACGTGGCCGTTGGCACCGTTTTGTATTCAACCATTCGTCCATATCTGAAGAACATAGCGGTTGTCGAAAAAGACTACGCGTACAGAGCTATCGCCAGCACTGCCTTCGCCATCATGCACCCGCACATTGGATTGCATTCAAAGTATCTGCTTCACTATTTGCGAAGCGCCATATTCACAGACTTTGTTTCTAGCAAAGCGGTTGGGGTTGCGTACCCTGCCATCAACGATGCAAATTTCTTTGAGGGCGTGATTGCGATCCCGCCGACGAAAGAACAATCCCGCATCGTCACCCGCGTCGAAGAACTCATGCGCCTGTGCGACGTGCTCGAAGCCAAAGGCCAGCTCGAAGCCACGCAACACGCCCAACTCGTCAGCACCCTACTGGCCACGCTCACCGACAGCGAAACGCCCGCGCAACTGGCCAACAACTGGCACCGCATCGCCACCCACTTCGACCTGCTGCTAGACCGCCCCGAAGCCCTAGACGCCCTGGAGCAAACCATCCTCCAACTCGCAGTGCGCGGCCTGCTCATCCCCCAAGACCCGCAAGACGAACCTGCCAGCGCACTGCTCAAGAAAATCCGCGCCGAGAAAGACAAACTCATCGCCGAGGGCAAGATCAAACGCGACAAACCCCTGCCGCCGATTGCGGAGGATGAAAAACCGTTTGAATTGCCTCAGGGTTGGGAGTGGGCTCAAGCCAGTGAGACTTGCGATTCATCCAGCTTGATCACCTACGGTATCTTGAAACCTGTTTGGGTTCAATCTGGTGTGCCGACTGTGCGTGTTCAAGATATGAAAGGTGGCACATTAAATACGACCGCCTTGGGGCAATGCTCGCTTGAACGAGCTGAGAAATTCGATAAGACAAAGCTCGTGGCCGGCGACTTACTTATCGCAAAAGACGGTGCCACTCTAGGCAAGACAGCATTTGTGCCCCCGGAACTGGCGGGCGCCAACATTACTCAGCACGTTTTGCGCTTTCCAATTCACACGGCACTCAATCGCGAATATGTCCGTATGGTCATTGACTCAGAGCATGGGCAAAGCTGGATGCTCTCCGAAACCAAAGGTGTTGCCCTTCCAGGGGTGAATGTCGGCGACTTTCGACGTCTCCCAATGCCATTCCCACCCCTCGCCGAACAATCCCGCATCGTCACCCGCGTAGCCCATCTGCGCCGCCTATGCGCCGATCTGCGCCAGCGATTAGCCGAAGCGCAATCAACGCAATCAAGGCTCGCAGAATCGCTTGTTGCGGAGGTTGCTTGATGGCAGAGCATATTTGGACAGGTCGGCAGCGAGAAATCGTTGGAAAGCTATTGGCTGAATGTGAATCCGAATCCCGCCACTTTTCAGATCGAAATAGGTTTCGAAAACGGAATTTTTCCTATGTAGATGAAATCGATCTGCTGGTGCAGCAGGGATTTATCGAGGACAGAAACCTTCAATACTCAGTCAATTTTTTATCGCTCCTTCACCTTGAAACGGACCTCGCACGCAAAATTCTTAGTTCTGCTGATGCGCTTTGGCTTGCCTATCGCCAGGAGTTTCAACGTGAAGACCATGATGAAGTGTTCTTGAGCACTGCTGCGAAGATTGCCGATGTGGAAATGGAAGAGGCTCAACGTGCATTGCACTACATGTTGCAGGGCACCTGGCACCGTGGATTTGCTAGTCCTGCTGGTCGGGTGTATAGCTCTATTCAGGTAGGTGAAGATGTCCTGAGGTTCGATAGCTTCACCGATTGGCTTGAAAAAGAGTACAAGCAATATTCTGATTTGCGTGCATTGTGGCCCGGAGGATCCACTAGCTTCCCTCTCTCGCAAAGCGATGTGAAAAACAGTCTTCCAATGCCCGAACGGGGGCCTTTGCCGGTGTGGGTTGGCGACTTACCAGAAGGCGTGCAGGAGCTGCTCAGGGAGATCTCTCAGGCCAAAGCGTTTGGATGGAATAGGTTGGCAGCTATGGGTATACGTGCTCTTTTTGACTTGGTGTCGATAGACGCTTTGTCTGCGGATGCTGGTGCGTTCAAGAAAAAGTTGGACGACATGCTCCGTGACGAGCATATCGCTCCAGTCCAGCGCGAAAACCTGGATGCAATGGTGGATGCCGGAAGTGCCGCTGCCCATCGTGGGTTCAACCCGACCGTTGAGATGGTTGAAACTATGTGGGGCATTGCACTCAACACACTTGAGTCGTTCTATGTACTCGGTCCTAAGGCTCGCAAGCTAAAGGTAGAGACTCCTGCTAGGCCAAACAACTCCAGCCGCAAAGCGGTGTAGCTTGCGGGAATTGTTCGCCAGATGCATATGTTGATTGCCTTCAGCAAACCACAAACTCTGGTTTGGTGCCTGTTCGCTTTCGTAGATTTGCGAGGATGGGTCGCAACAATTGATAGAGTAAGCGCATTGCGCGGAAACAAAAAAACTAATCGCTCAATCGAGGAATGCCAGTGTCAATTTAGGAGACGATGGGAGGAATTATGAGTTCAAGGGTATCCAACTTTTTAGGCGAAATCCTTCAGTATCACAAGGACGGTTACCAAGGTTTGCGGTTCATGCCGCTTGATGCCGAAGAAAAAGTTAAGTTCCTTGTTGGACCTCGGCGCTACTTCTCTATGTGTGACGGCTCGTATGTCTCTGAAGATTGGCGGAAAAAGTGTGTCGAGATAGCCATCTCGCCAAAATCGCCGAAGACAAGTAAAGATTTCATCTGGACTTCATTCAAAGAGGAGTTTGAAAACGGTGGACTAAGAAGTCGAGATGATTCGAGCATGCCATTGAATGAAACTTTTCAGCGCTGGCTTAGTCTTGCAAAGCTAGACGACGTTAAGTACAGCGTTTGGTTCGAGGGCCTGTTCAGGGTGACGAGTACCTTTTCCGCCGCTGTTCCATATCGTGAGCTTGAAGAGGCAAACTCAATTGAACAGTCGACATTCTTTGTTCGCTACCTGGACATGGATTTTGATGAGGAGATAGCTCCCACTTCAGACTTTCACCCGCCTCCCGCTGGCTCGTCATATTCAAACCCTGCTGCTACCAAAGCTGCGACAAAGCCAACACTTGCACAGTGCAGAGGTATTGATGCCCCCAAGTTACTTTGGGATATAAGGCAAGGTCCCTCCGTGGATCAACGCGTAGATAGAAGGTGGGATGAAAACAATTGAAGTTTCTTTCTTGGCACGTTCTGTGGTTGTAGCTTTGAACGGGCTAAAAAGCGAATAGTTTTTGAAAATCGGAAATGGTATGACGCGTAAAGTCATTGTGAAGCGTGGAAATTTGATCATCGAGGAACTTGGTGAGCGGCCTATCAGACTTCTTCCTGACCGCAATTCAGCGGCAGTTGTTTACAAGAAGTTGGCGTATCCCCTTAGGACAGTCACAGCTTCAGAGAGGGGCAAGTTAACGACAGCTTACATTGACCTTGAAGATGTTCCTACGGATAAGGACGAAACAACCTTTCCAAGGCCAGGTGCGACTTTTGTCCTCACTGGGCGTGCCAATTTTATCGGCCTGACCCAAGTCGCATCTCCCTTCTCTCCAGAGCCTGAGGTTAAGTGGAGCACTGAATCCACCGCATATGGGCATTACCTCGTGTTCGACGGTGACCAAGCTTTCTTCGGCGAAGTCCAAAAAAGCTTTTACAGCCAGGGCCTCAGTTGGCTTCGTGCAGATGAGTGCTACCGGCCATCAAAAGACGGGCATATGTATGACTGGTTCCTTCGCTTCGAACGAGACGATAGGTCGCCAGAGCAGTTCAGAGCGCAAGTTAAGGCCGCACTCGGCCAGGTGAAAGCTAGCCCCGGTCAAGCCGCTGCTGCCATGTCTGCTGCACCAGTAGATAGGTTGGCCGTAGTTACAGAGCAGGCCGAAGAACAAACGCTTCAGCTTGAAAAACTCATTCGGGCTTTGCAGGAAAGCCAAGTCAATACCGATCGAATCGCAGCCACTAAGAAAGCTATTGAGGTTTCAAGTCTAGAGAGGCAGCAAGAAGTATTGCGGCGGGAGCTGGAAGACGCGAAGTACAAACTTCGCAAACGTGACGAGGAGTTCGGTGCGCTTCAAAGGAAGTACGACGCCCTTTCTTCGCAGCTAAGAGCACAGGCTGAGGATTACGCCAATATGCAGCGCAGCCACGCTCGTTTGCTTAGACTGCTTGAGGAAGAGCGATCAACCAACCTAAGGAAATGGACGGCATCGCAAGGCAATGAGGTCGCTTCGTTGCGCGGAGAATTGCGGGCTGCATATGACCGTGTATCCAGAGTGGAGGCCGAAAATGAGTCTGTTCGGCAGTCTCTGCAAGCCGAGAGAATAGTTGCGAGTCGGCTCCAAGAGCAACTGGGGATGGTCAATGGTAAGTTGCAGCCACTTGAGTCTGAAATTTCGGCCTTGACCGCAAAGCTGGAAATGGCCCACGCAGAGAGTGAGCAGTGGATTGATGCGCATGCGAACCTGGAGGAAGACTACACCAAGTTGCATAAAGCCCAAATAGAGATTGTGCAGCAGAGTAGGGCAGGGGGAAGTGGGGCGAGACAGCGATTTGAAGATGTTGGCGCGCTTGTGCATCACTGCTTACCTAGGCTTTCAATCAGTTCCGAAGCGATCAGCGAGATTGTTGAAGAAGGATGGTTTCGCAGTGCTCCTGAGTTGTGGCGCGAGTTGAAAAAACTGAACGACTACAAGCACGGAAGTGGTCAAGACACTCAGTTCGCTCAACGCATTGTCGACAATTGGCACGAAATCAGAGAGCACATCAGCGATGGCAAGCAAAGCGATAGGTTGCGTATCTATTTTGAAGTGCCGAAAGTAGCTACGCAGCGAAAGAAAGTTCAAATAATGTGGAAGCAAGACAAGCAACAACAGCAACGACTCCACGACAGGTTGGGAGCATCTTGGTCTCCATTCCTAAAGAATGAATCTATTCATTGAAGCTGTCCCCTAGAGCGGTTTCAACGGTCGCGCGAGATTTGCAGAGTTAGTGACCCCTCCGGCGTGGACAAAAAATCCTGCCATAGATCACATCCGTAATCGACTACGAGTGCCCCGGTGCGCTTGGGAGTTGTTGTCAAGCAATTCGTATTGCTTGTAGCCTAGGAGGGAAGAACCTCTGCCCTTAAGGCTTATTGGCTTTCAGTCTTCGACCAAAAACCCCACAGAAAAGTGCCAATCCCCCTGCGAGCATAAGTAGTGAGCCTGGCTCGGGTACTGAACTTACAAGCTTGAACGAGTGTGAATCAATTGTCCCTTGGTCAGAATTGCGGGAGAGTGATGCCCCTTTAGTGACATCCCAAAACACCGTGCCGCCAGCATCGTTTCGCGCATCTCTTAAGGTCAAGTAGTAGGTTCCGGCAGCAAGATTGACCGGGGCGAATGAAAAGGAAGTTTCATTCAGGGCAAAAACTCCGTTGAAACCAAGGCTGCGATTCGTCACGGGTACCGCAATGCCGCTGGCGATGGAGTTGTCAAAAAAGCTCGTTCCAATCGACCAACTTAAAAACTCCACTTTGTTCGCATACGGCACCCAGGAGCCAAAGTAAGCAGTATCGAAAGTGGATGCAGTAGCCAATTCGAACGAGTCACTTGTCGCATAGCTTGGAACAAGCACGCCAAAGCCGATGTTGGTTGCCGATGTGCCAACAAGTCCTCCGTTGTCATAAACGGCGGCTTGAGATGAGATGGCGAATGTGAGCGCGGATGCGATTGCCAATGCCTTGAATGTATGCATTTGGTCTCCTTATGTCCCTTGAGTCAAATTTGATTTGAATTTTGCGAATGTACTCTATGACGGAAGGCTCCAAGTCAATAAGCAGGCTTGGAAATCGCTTGAGACTTCTTGTTACTCTGAGACTCGGCGAGCTGCTGAAAATTTGCGCGGGGCTAGGTAACCAATGAGCGCACATCGCGCCCGGGTTGGCACACGACCCCCCCCCTCTGTTAGGGCCTTTTAAGGGGGATAACAGCTATCGAATTGCCGTATCGATAGATGATAGCTATCAGAGAAATCACCCAACCTCGCCTATGCACCCACGCACACGCCCTCGCACGTGCGCGCGCGCCCGCATTCCTCGAAGAGGAAAGGAGATTCCTTGCTCTGTCGACAGTAGAGATCTCCTCCGCTGTGACTTACATAAGGAACTCGTATGGACACAAATAAAGCGAAAACGGACGGCGAAATGGCCGCTGCGATTCAATCTCTGGTCGCGCGGATGGATAGGTTTGAGAGGGCCTTGCAATCAGGGCAAATGCTCCGCACTACGCTCCCAAGCACCCAGGAGGCATTTACTCTGGTGCGACTTGAGCGACTGACTCTCAAACGCCACGCGGTTTTGACCGCTTCACTCGGCGGAGTTGGCTACACCAAGATCGCGGATTGGATGACGTGTGATGAGACGACGATCAAGCTACACCTCAAGGGCGCGTTGAACATCCTGGCAATTCCCACCAGGACGCTGCTTCTGGCACGGCATCCTGATTTGTTGGATTTCATTCCGGAGGCAGACTACCGGACGCGCTATGGAATCAGCAAGACTTGGTGGCTGGAGGACAACGAGCAGTTGATGGCAGTGCTCAAGGCGAAGAAGCCAGCAAACAACCAGCATACTGGGGAGAAGTGAGGGAGAGACTCTGACAGAGCTTTCGCGCTAGATATACTGAGCATGAAACCTTTACAGCCAAGTTCTATTGAGCCATATGAAGAGCCATAGATTTGCTATCAAAAGAGAAGCATCAAGTATCCATGCGGTTCATAGCCCATATTCTATATATTGATAGAATGTAATGGATTTGCTGTGGCGCCTTCGGCAGCGCTTTGCTCACCCCAAAACCGCTGTGGAGCAATCGCTGCGCAGCGGTTTATTTTTGGAGCCGCTTGAAACCCCGGTCTTTGTCACCAACTGCAAACAACATCTATGGCATGCATTCAAGTGTGTGCGCTAGATAAAATCCTCCAATGGCTACCATCAAACCCAACAAACCCTCTATTACACCCATAGCTCCCAGGGAGGGAGATGGATCTGTTGTGATGGAGCGACTCACGCAAAAGGTGCAGCCTCCATCCATGTACCAAGTGGTCATGCTCAATGACGACTACACCCCGATGGAATTTGTGGTGGTGGTTATTCAGGAGTTTTTTGGCAAAGATCTGGAGGCTGCAACGCAAATCATGCTGAAGATACATTTAGATGGGCGAGGGGTCTGCGGGGTTTATTCGAGGGACATTGCTGCGACCAAGGTTGACCAGGTCATGGACGCAGCACACAAGGCTGGGCACCCATTGCAGTGCGTGAGCGAGCCGGTTGATTTGTAGGGTATTTCCTGCGCAACCGGTTTGGGCGACCTAAAACGGATTACAGTTATTCAACACAGCAAGGCAAAAAGGAATACATATGATTGCCCAAGAATTGGAAGTAAGCTTGCACATGGCTTTCGTGGAAGCCCGGCAGCAGCGACATGAGTTCATTACGGTAGAGCACTTGCTGTTGGCCTTGCTCGACAATCCCAGTGCTGCCGAAGTGCTGCGCGCCTGTGCAGCCAACATCGACGATTTGCGCAAGTCACTTAGCAATTTCATTAAGGACAACACTCCACAGGTGGCAGGTGCCGATGAAGTTGATACGCAACCGACACTAGGCTTTCAGCGTGTGATTCAGCGCGCCATCATGCACGTGCAAAGCACCGGTAGTGGCAAGAAAGAAGTTACAGGCGCCAATGTGCTGGTGGCCATTTTCGGGGAGAAGGATTCACACGCGGTCTATTACCTGCACCAGCAAGGTGTAACCCGGTTGGACGTGGTGAATTTCATAGCCCATGGCATCAAAAAGAGTGATCCACCAGAAGCCGCCAAGTCGAGTGAAAATCCATCCGAAACTGATGAAGGCGGGGCTGAAAAGAGCGAGAAAGCTTCGCCTTTGGAGCAATACACCCAGAACCTAAACCAAATGGCCAAAGAAGGGAAGATTGATCCCCTGATTGGTCGCGAATACGAGGTTGAAAGGGTGATCCAGATTCTGTGCCGCCGCCGAAAGAACAACCCTTTGCTAGTGGGAGAAGCCGGTGTTGGCAAGACCGCCATTGCAGAAGGCTTGGCTTGGCGCATATCCCAAAACGAAGTTCCAGAAATTCTGGCCGACTCGGTCGTGTACTCCCTAGATATGGGGGCGTTGTTGGCTGGAACCAAGTATCGCGGCGATTTTGAGCAGCGTCTTAAGGGTGTGTTGAAGGCCCTCAAGGACAAGCCCAATGCGGTGCTCTTTATTGATGAAATCCATACCTTGATTGGAGCAGGTGCTGCTTCAGGTGGAACTCTGGATGCGTCCAATTTGCTCAAGCCCAGCTTGAGCTCAGGCCAGCTCAAATGCATTGGAGCAACAACGTTCACCGAGTACCGAGGCATTTTCGAAAAAGATGCCGCTTTGTCCCGCCGTTTCCAAAAGGTGGACGTGGTGGAGCCCACCATTGACCAGACCGTGGAGATTCTCAAAGGTCTGAAGTCCCGTTTTGAAGAGCATCACAACGTCAAGTACGCATTGGCTGCTTTGCAGGCGGCAGCCGAGTTGAGTGCCAAGTACATCAACGACCGCCACTTGCCAGACAAAGCAATTGACGTTATTGACGAAGCGGGTGCGGCGCAGCGTATCCTTTCACCCAGCAAGCGCAAGAAGACCATCAGCAAGACAGAAGTCGAGGAAATTGTGGCGAAGATCGCGCGCATACCCCCTGCCAATGTGTCGAATGATGATCGCAGCAAACTGAAGACACTCGAGCGCGATTTGAAAAGCGTGGTGTTTGGTCAGGACAAGGCACTGGATATTCTGGCCTCGGCAGTCAAGATGGCGCGCTCTGGACTGGGCAGGGCTGACAAACCCATTGGTTCCTTTCTCTTCAGTGGTCCCACGGGGGTGGGCAAAACTGAAGCCGCCAAACAGTTAGCCTACATCATGGGCATTGACCTGATTCGCTTTGATATGAGCGAATACATGGAACGCCATGCCGTGAGCCGCCTGATTGGTGCACCTCCAGGTTACGTTGGCTTTGACCAAGGCGGTTTGCTGACCGAGGCCGTCACCAAAAAACCGCATGCAGTGTTGTTGCTGGATGAGATTGAAAAGGCCCATCCAGACATCTTTAATGTGCTGCTGCAGGTGATGGACCATGGGTCGTTGACTGACAACAATGGTCGTAAGGCGGACTTCCGCAACATCATCGTAATCATGACGACCAACGCCGGCGCCGAAACCATGAACAAGGCCACTATTGGCTTCACCAATCCGCGTGAAGCAGGTGATGAGATGATAGACATCAAGCGCCTGTTCACGCCGGAGTTCCGCAACCGTCTCGATGCCATCGTGGGCTTTAAGGCACTGGATGAAGTAGTCATTCTGCGGGTGGTGGACAAGTTCTTGCTCCAACTGGAAACCCAGTTATCCGAGAAGAAAGTAGATGTGACCTTCACCGATAAGTTGCGCAAGCATTTGGCCAAGAAAGGTTTTGATCCCCTGATGGGCGCACGTCCTATGCAACGTTTGATCCAAGACACCATTCGCCGTGCCTTGGCTGATGAGTTGCTGTTCGGTCGTTTGGTGGATGGTGGGCGTCTCACGGTGGATCTGGACGATACCGTAGCGGACAAAACGGAGGTGATTCTGGACATTCAGCCAATTCCCAAGAAAGAGGGGAAGTCCAAGCCCGAAGAGGCCACGGCGGCCTGATTACACCAAAGATTTTCAAAGTAAAAGGGGCGCTTACAGCGCCCCTTTTTTCGCATAACTGTTGCTTTTCAGCTGGCCTGAAATTGGGTCCGAATAGTTTCGATGCGCTTGCGGTTCACACCAAAGTCTTTCCTACCAATACGACTTGAAGACCGCACTTGAATCTTTTGGTTGGCTGTATCCAGCCAAAATTCCACGTCATCGGTAAAACGCAGCAGCTTCGTGGTGCTTTGGGCATATAGATAGCCATTGGCGTGCGACACGATCACCATGCCTGGCTGGGCCTTAACTACTTCAGCCAATTTGTCCATCGCGGTTTTCCCGTCGCCTTGGTATTCAAGGGGCGCGATGGCCGCATAGTGGGCTTGCGGATGGTCTGGGTATAAGGCCGCTTGGCTACTCACACTGTTAGGGGTGCGGGCAGGAGGTTTGAGTCGGCCGTCCGTAACACCCAGGGTTAATGGGGCATTTCCTTTGAGCATGCCTAGCTGCCCTGCCAAAAGCACGAATACTGCAATGACGAAAACCAGCAATAGGATGAACCAAACAACTTTCATAGTGAACCTCTGCAAATCGAGTGCTGTTGGGGTGCCTTGCGTTGCACGCAAGGTCGAACCTTCGCAAGCTTACTTGAAACCAACGCGGTCCAGCATTTGCTGAACTTTTACTTGGTTCATACCAACCACACTGATAGGAATAATCTCGCTCTTGAAAGCGCCACCGCTCATCGCCTGAAGCGCTGAATTGTTGGACTTCACCCCTTTGGCAGTTGGCCACTCGTTGTTACCGTTAGCAAAGTGTTCTTGCGCCGAGGGGCTGGCCAAGTACTCCAGGAATTTGACTGCGTTGGCCGCGTTCTTTGAGTTTTTGGCGACTGCACCGCCTGCAATGTTCATGTGGGTACCCCATGACGACTGATTTGGGAACACGACGCCAACGCGCTCGACAACAGTCTTATCTGATGGATTCTCTGAGCGCATCAATCGGGCGAGATAGTAGGAGTTCGTTACCGCTATGCCACATTCTCCGCTGGCAACCGCCTTTATCTGGTCGGTATCGCCACCTTTTGGCGCGCGCGCCATGTTCTCAACCATGCCCTTAAGCCATTGTTCTGTCGCTACCTCACCAAGGTGCTCGGTCACAGAGCCGAAGAGGGAGAGGTTGTAGGGATGCGAGCCTGAGCGAATGCACAGCTTGCCTCTATTCTTGGCATCGCCAAGTTCTTCGTAGGTGTCTGCGTCTTCTTTTTTGACCTTTATCTTGTCATACACCACTACGCGCGCGCGCGTGGAGAAACCGTACCACTGCGTGCCACCATCTGCCGCTGTTTTGCCGCGCAAGTGCCCAGGAATGCTTTCATCCAGAATTTTTGATTTGACCGGTAAGAAAAGACCTTCAATTTCGCCCCGCCACAGGCGGCTTGCGTCTACCAACAAGATAATGTCTGCTGGCGATGCAGTTCCCTCAGCCTTCAGGCGCGCCAAAATGCCCGCATCATCCGCATCAACCCGGTTCAGCTTGATACCGGTGGCCTTGGTAAAGTTGGTATACAGGGCCTCATCCGTGGGGTAATGGCGTGCCGAATAGATGTTCAGCACTTGCTCTTGTGCCATGGTGCACGTTACGGCAAAGGTCATCAGTGCTGCCAAAGTAATGCGATGGATTTTCATTGGGTGTCGCTTTGAAGTGATGGAAGTCCGATAATTATAGTGCAAACACGAATCATTCTTATTAAAGGAAATCCATGCCGGTATTCAAATGGATGAATAGAGCATTGGCGATGCCCGTTGTACTGTGTTCGGTCGCAGTGTTGGTTGGATGTGCTTCGGCGCCAGTGCTCGAAACTCCAGTGCTTGATCCCACTACCACGATACCCTCGGCGCCAACGCTCGTAGTCAAGCCACCTCCCAAAATTGGACTGGCACTGGGTGGGGGCGCTGCGCGGGGCTTTGCGCATGTGGGCGTTATTCAGGTGTTGGAGGAAAACGGTATACGGCCTGTGCTGGTGACGGGCACCTCGGCCGGTAGCTTGGTTGCGGCCATTTACGCAAGTGGCAAGACAGGAGCCCAGTTGCAGCGCGTGGCAGAGACGATGGAAGAGGCTGCAATTGCCGACTGGACACTGCCCATCTTCAGCCGTGGAATGTTGCGGGGCGAAGCACTCGCCAGGTACGTGAATGCCCAGGTAGGGTCGCGCCTGATAGAAGATATGCCAATGCCTTTAGGCATTATTGCCACTGACCTGAATACTGGTAAAGATGTAGTCTTCCAGCGCGGCGATACGGGCACTGCCGTGCGTGCCTCCAGTGCTGTGCCAGCCGTATTCCAGCCCGTCAAAATTTCTGGCCGTGAATACGTGGATGGTGGACTGGTCTCGCCTGTACCGGTGGGTGCGGCACGCAAAATGGGAGCGGATTTTGTTATTGCCGTAGACATCTCCAGTCCACCTGAGGGCAGTTTGACGGGTGGGACGCTGGAAATATTGCTGCAAACCTTTTCCATTATGGGAAAGAGTATTAACAATTTTGAATTGCGCGATGCGGATGTAGTGGTGCGTCCGGCCCTACAGGGCATTTCGAGTGCTGACTTCAGCGCCCGAAAGCGTTCGATAGAAGCAGGGCGTCAGGCCATGCTTCGGGCTATTCCCGAGCTGAAAGCGGCTCTGGCCGCCCGCATGCGATAACGGATGGCTTGAATGAGCGGGTGTTAATACGCTGATGGCCCAATAACTGGGTCATGGGTTCAAATCCAAGGATTCACGGGCAGTTTTGGCTGAATTTGGTCGCTGTACAGGGGTAACGTAACCCTTATGAGCGCCAATCGTGACCCAATCTGCCTCCCCTCGGGAAGCCAAAAAAAACACCGCCCGACCTGAAATGGTTGCTCAACGAGCGCGCTGCAGTGGCTGGCGAAATCCAAAAAGCCAAAACCCAGTGCAATTACCTGGACAAGAAGTTTGCGAAGGCCGAGCGAATTTACCTTGCCGCCGTCCGAGAACGGTCAGAAGTTACTTCATCGTTGAAGGAAGCGCTTCAACGCAAAATATCTATCCTTCAGGCGCTGGACCAGTGAAGTGGTCTAATTTTCCCGGACAAGCCGATAGGTGGAAACCACCACGGAAACGGAAAGCATGACAAAGCGACAGAAACGGCGAACCTTCGATACGA
>REAW01000050.1 GCA_004293725.1 Curvibacter sp. | reverse complement strand
AGTTTGGCGGTATGGACACCTCCATGATGTCGCGCATGAAGGAACTCGAGGACGAGAACCGGCGCCTGCGCAAGATGTACCTCGAAGAGAAACTCAAGGCCGAGATCGCCAACGAGTACCTCGCAAAAAAGTAAGCCGGCCGTCTCACCGACGCGAGATGGCCAAGGAAGTTGTTGCGCAGCGTCGCCTGACCATACGGGTGGCCTGCGCGGTGTTTTCGGTCAGCGAGTCCTGCTACCGCTATGAATCCAAGCAGAACGCTGAGAACGCGCTGATCGCCGACTGGCTGGTACGACTCACGGAAAACCATCGCAACTGGGGCTTTGGCCTGTGCTATCTGTACCTGCGCAACGTCAAGGGCTTCGGCTGGAACCATAAGCGCGTGTACCGCATCTACTGCGAGCTAGAACTGAACCTGCGCATCAAGCCCAGGAAGCGCCTGGTGCGTGAGAAACCTGAGCCCTTGGCAGTACCGCTGGCCATCAATCAGGTGTGGTCGATGGACTTCATGCACGACAAACTGGAGGACGGCCGCAACCTGCGCTTGTTCAACGTGATTGATGACTTCAACCGCGAGGCATTGGGCATCGAGGTGGACTTCTCACTGCCCTCGGAACGCGTGATCCGGGCCTTGAAACAGATCATTTCCTGGCGAGGTAAACCACAGGTGATTCGCTGCGATAACGGGCCGGAAAATATCAGCCAAACGATTCAGAACTGGGCCAAGGAATGGGGCATACGGTTTGAATATATTCAGCCTGGCAAGCCCCAACAAAATGCCTATGTCGAACGGTTCAATCCCGAATATGGCCCTGGGCGGTTTCACCCCAAAGCAGCATCTGGCCATGGCTGCATAACTGTTCTACTTTTAGGATCAGTGGAAATCGGGGGGATTACCGATGGGCGTATCAAAGAATGCCTCCTCCATGCCAGGGTCTGACAAGGTGAACCATTGCTGCATGAAGTGTGTACGCAGCATGGTCTGCAATGAAAACGGGGGCCTCCCGGTCTTGCCCTCTGGGTAGTAAGGTGCAATCAACTCCACCAAGGCATCCCACGGAACCACTTGTTCCATTTGCTCGAGGAATACTTGTTTGCGAGTCTTTCGGGTGCCTAGTTGAAGGGGCAGGGTCGCTTGTTTCATGAGGCAGTATTCTGCGGGCTACGCGCAGGGCTTAGCACGATGGGGGTGGGGTTTTGCAGAGTTTCCTTAACAAAAACCAAATCATCGCATTAGCGTTAGAAAAACGAAATGCAGGCGCTATATACGCATTGCCAAGCGTGCAAAACGATGAAGACTTCTTTAGTTCTATTGACAGGTTCGCGGATATCGCAATGGCCTTCCGCAATTCACTGCGTGTGCTTGACATCGGTTCTGGGGGTGGCATTTTGGCATCACTTCTCTCGGTATTAGGACACGAAGTGAGCGCAGTGGATTTCTTTGACCGCAGCGGAAACACCACGTACCAGATGCACCCGATTACCTTCAAGGTCTGCAACATTGAGGCGGATAGCCTTCCCTTTGAGGACGGGTCCTTTGACGCCATTAGCTGCTGTCAAACATTTGAACATTTCACCCATTCGCATTTGCCGCCACTCTTGGAAATGAAACGCAAGCTCGTTTCCGGAGGACTGCTGGAGATCGACGTGCCGAATGCGGTTTGCCTACGAAACCGTAGTCGCATGCTGAGGGGAAAGCACATCACTTGGGACTACCTAGAACACTATGTCCATGTTGAACCCTCTGTATACAAGAACAGAGAATACTATCCCAATAGGCATAATCGAGAATTGACTAAACACGATCTGGAACTGTTGTTAAAGGCAGCAGACTTCAACAACATACAAGTCTCATTTTTGCGGGATGAGCGTATACGCACTGGCACTAGCAAGCTCAAATCTGTTGGTAGCCATATTCGCAATAGCTTTCCGTCCTTGCGAAAATCATTGATAGCTTATGGGCATAAGCCTTAATGACTCAGACTTGACCAGTGATGCTGGATCGGTAGATTTTTTCCTGCTGCAATGCAATTTCAGACCAAAGACAGGACCGTGCATACTTGGTGGCTGCCAATGTCAAACACGATTTCGTGACAGTATCCTGCAACGCTAGTTTTATCCGCTCAGCCAGCTCGCTAGCGTTCGTAGGATCGGAAAGTAGCAGCGCTTCGACACCATCTTGCAGGAGACCAGAAATTCCACAATAGTGCTCCACACTAGCAACCACTGGCAATCCGTGAGACATGGCCTCAAGTACCACCATCGCAAAAGTGTCTTCCAACGTCGGGTGCGCTAGCATGTCAGCCGCGGTGTATGCCGAGTCCATGTCCTTAAGCGAACCCAAGAAAAAAACTCGCTTGTCAAGACCTTTGGTCTGGGCCATCAAACGGAATGGCGGTATGTGCGCAGGATTTCCAACAACGGCAAGATAGACGTCTGCAGGCAAAAGCGTCATTGCAATTAGTAGCGCATCAAGCCCCTTCTTTCGGTAGTCATTGGCGACGAATAGGACACACTGCCCTTCCGCTGGAAGCGACAAAGCAGCCCGCGCGGCGAGGCGATTGTGGGCACTCGATGGACCGATGACTCGGGTCACCCCTGGCAAAAGCACATCTAAAGCATTTGCAGTTTGGGGGTAGCTCTGGAGCAAGATGCTGCGAAGACTGGGTGAGGTGACTACCACACGGCGAAGTCCATCTGGCGCATATCGCAAATTCTCCAGCCATAGGTACGCCAACAATCGGGGACTGGAAAGTACCTTAAGCCAGCGCGCAACCAGTCGCCACCCACTTCGCCCAAGAAACAGACTGTATTTGACTGGCAGGACATGCACCGTCTGGACCTGCCCATGCCACGTGTTCTCGTGTGAATGCACTACATCAAAGCCAGAACGTGTCACCCACCAAGACGTCACCGCGTACCACAGTTGATTGATCCACCGCGGCCTAATAAGGGGGGTCCATAGGCGATGGTAGTGCACACCTGGCCAATCGTGATCAATCTGTTGAGCAAAGACATGTACCTCGTGCCGCTGTGCCATTTGTTCTACTAGTGCAATGGAATAACGCTCGGCACCACCGCCAGTGGCTACAAATGACCTGCTGAGCACCGCTATACGAAGTCGTTTGGTCTCTGTTTCATCAAGCGTCATTTGCGCCGCCTGTCTTCGTAGACGGTCGCAAGTTTGAACCACAAGCCCGGTCGAGTGGTTCGGCGAACAACGGGCACTCGGGGCAGTTGCAAGAACGCCTCACCTGCTAGGCAACGGCTGCGCTGGGTAGTGGTGGAAGTCTGATAACCAGACTCGAGTGCCATAGCTACATGCTCGGTTCCATATTCTCCGTAGGGATAGCAAAAATGATTCACGGCCATACCGAGCAGACTTTCCAAATCACTCTTGCTTCCGGCAATCTCTTCTCTTGCGGAGTGAGAGTCCAGCTTCAACAGCCGAGCATGGGTTCGAGAGTGCGCCCCCACCTCTTGTCCCATCGCTTGCCACTGACGCAGCTGCGGTGCATCCATCAAGGGAGTTTGAGCAATCCCCGTTTCCAAGTCCCAAATATTGGACTTTCCCAAGCGTTGACTTACAACATAACATGTCGATGAAAATCCAAGACGTTGCATCACTGGCGCTGCATTCACCAGATTATTTAGGTAGCCATCATCAAAGGTAATTCCAAAAACCTTGCCTACCCGATCTCCCTGCAAGTAAGGCAGCAACGCCGTCATCGACAAACCTTGAAAACCCAGCCGCGAAAGCCATTGCATTTGTTTGGAAAAGTCTGCAGGCGCAACTGAAAGGCTGCGGTAGGCTGCCCCTTTGGGCTGCGCTTGCGCGATCTGATGGTAGGTCAGAATGGGAATAGGGGAAAGATTGCGGGTCGGCATGTCGTTAAAGCAACACAATGTCGTACTGTTCCTGCGCCATAGCGGCTTCGCTTTGCAGCGACACCGGCTTGCCGATGAACTCGGACAGGCCGGCCAGGTGCTGGCTTTCTTCGTCCAGGAACAGTTCAATAACTTTGGGTGACGCCACCACGCGAAATTCGCGCGGGTTGAACTGGCGGGCTTCGCGCAGGATTTCACGGAAGATGTCGTAGGCGACGCTACGCGGGGTTTTGACGATGCCCTTTCCTTCGCAGGTGGGGCAAGGCTCGCACAACATGTGGGCCAGCGACTCGCGGGTGCGCTTGCGCGTCATTTCCACCAAACCAAGTTGGGAAAAGCCACCAGCCATGGTCTTGACGCGGTCGCGCGCCAGCTGTTTGCGGAACTCGCCCAGCACCGCCTCCCGGTGGTCTTCGCGCGCCATGTCGATGAAGTCCACAATGATGATGCCACCTAGGTTGCGCAGCCGCAGTTGTCGTGCGATCGCTTGCGCGGCTTCGAGGTTGGTCTTGAAGATGGTGTCATCAAAGTTACGCGCCCCCACAAAACCACCTGTGTTGACGTCCACCGTGGTCAACGCCTCGGTCTGGTCCACGATCAAGTAGCCGCCGGATTTGAGTTCCACGCGGCGCGCGAGTGCTTTGGCCACTTCCTCATCAATCGAATACAGATCAAAAATCGGGCGCTCGCCCTTGTAATGATGCAGTTTCTCCGCGGCGGCTGGCATGAACTCAGAGCCAAAGGCCTTGAGCGCCTCAAACTGCTCGCGAGAATCCACACGGATGGTCTGCGTGCCTTCGCCCACCAGATCGCGCAGAACGCGCTGCAACAGGCTCAGATCTTGGTGCAACAAGCTTTGTGCGGGCAGCCGCAACGCGGCATCCTTGACTCGGGCCCAGGCCTTGCGCAGGTAGGCGATGTCGTCGCCCAGTTCTATGTCAGAGGCATCTTCCCCGTTGGTGCGCAAGATAAAGCCGCCACCTTCCTTGCCCGCCAGCTTCTGCATGCGGTTGCGCAGCTCGTCGCGCTGCGCAGTCGGGATTTTTTGCGACACACCGATATGGTCGTCCTGCGGCAAGAACACCAGCAAGCGCCCGGCAATGCTGATCTGTGTCGACAGACGCGCACCCTTGGTGCCAATCGGGTCCTTGATGACCTGCACCATGAGAGACTGGCCTTCAAACACTTGCTTCTCGATGGGGATCTGCGGCTGCGAGGCACGCGATGCGCTCAGCGACTCCCCCTCGGCTGGTGGGTGCCAAACATCGGCCACATGCAGAAAAGCCGCGCGCTCCAAGCCAATGTCGATGAAGGCCGACTGCATGCCCGGCAGTACCCGGGCCACCTTGCCCAAATACACATTCCCCACCAGCCCACGTTCCAGCGTGCGCTCTACGTGCAGTTCCTGCACCGCGCCGTGTTCGACGACGGCCACCCGCGTTTCTTGCGGCGACCAGTTGATCAGAATGTCTTGTTGCATGCAAAGCCTACTTCGCGCAAGGCCTGCGCAGTTTCAAACAGAGGTAGGCCCATGATGCCAGAGTACGAACCCTCGATGCGCGCAACAAATGCCGCCGCCCTGCCCTGCACGCCATAGGCGCCGGCCTTGCCCATGGGCTCGCCGCTGGCCACGTAGTCGGCAATCTCGGCATCGGTCATTTCGGCAAAGGTCACGCGTGATTCGCAGCATGCCTGGGCCGTTTTGTCGGCCCAGCCAATGGCAATGGCAGTGAACACCCGGTGGGTCTGACCTGACAGGGTACGCAGCATGCGCTGGGCGTCGGCTGCATTCTCAGGCTTGCCCAGAATAGTGTCCCCCACCGCAACCGTGGTGTCCGCACACAAAATGGGACGATTTAGGCTTCCAGCCTTCGCCAATCTTGCGCGAGCAGCTATCAATTTAAGAGCGGTCACGCGTTGTACGTATGCATCGGGTGCTTCGCCGGCCAGCACCACTTCCAGGCTTTCCGCGTCTTCGTCAGGCGTGGGCAACAACAGCTCGTGCGCCACACCAATTTGGGTCAACAGCTCACGACGGCGCGGGCTTTGCGAAGCAAGATAAATGAAATCAGGGCTGGGCATAGTCACTCGCGGTGGTACGGATGGTTGGCGTTGACGGACCAGGCGCGGTACAGCTGTTCAATCAACAGCACGCGCACCATGGCATGCGGGAGGGTCAGGTCGGAAAGGCGCACACGCTCATGGGCGGCTTGGCGAAACTCCGGGTCCAGCCCGTCCGGGCCACCAATCACCAGTGCAACATCGCCCCCCCCTAATTGCCATTCCTTGAGCCGCTCAGCCAGCGCCGTGGTGCGCAAGCTGGTGCCGCGCTCGTCCAGCGCAACAATACGCGCACCTTTGGGAATGGCTTCTTCTATGCGCTTACGCTCAGCCGCATAGAGTTGTTCAACGGTTTTGGAGCCACGCGGCTCCGTTTTGATCGGCTTGAGCTCAACCTTAAGCTCATGCGGAAAGCGCTTGGCGTAGTCATCCCACGCGGTTTGTGCCCAATCCGGTACCCGCTGCCCCACAGCGATGATGACCAGCTTCATCGCTGGCCTCAGGCTTTACGGGGGGCGGCTTTCTTGGCGGGCGCTTTTTTGGCCGCTACTGGCTTGGCAACCGTCTTTTTGGCAGCAGGCTTCACTTCCGGCTTTACCACCACGGTTTTCACGGGGGCTTTAGCGGGTGCAGCTTTTCGAGCTGGCGCCTTTTTTGCGGGCGACTTGGCTGCAGCCGACTTTGCTGCGGCCTTCTTCAACGCGGCTTTGGAGGGGAAGGCTTCTTCGACACCCTTCTTGGCAGCGCTGGAGCGACGCATGCTGGTCGGCTCGGCACTCTTGGCTGCGGCCTTCTTGGCAGCTGGCATGGTGGCCTCCGGCACCACTGGCTTTGCTGCACCCAGCTTGAGGCGCACTGGCTTTTCGCCCCACAACTCTTCCAAGTGGTAGTACTGGCGAAAATTGGGTTGGAAGATGTGCACCACGGCCTGCGCACAGTCGACGATGATCCACTCTCCATTCGCTTCCCCTTCAATCCGGGGTTTGGGGAAGCCGGCTTCACGCACCGCATCGCGCACGCTGGCCGCCAGCGCCTTGGTCTGGCGGTTGCTGGTGCCCGAGGCGATGATCACCCGCTCAAACAAAGAGGAAAGGTGCTCGGTGTCGAAAACCACAATGTCTTGGCCCTTGACGTCTTCCAAGCCGTCCACGATGGCGCGTTGAAGTTTTTGGGTATTTTTGGCAACGGTAGTAGTAGTCATCAGGTCGGTCTGTAAAGGTGGTGTTGGTCAATATAACGCGCAATGGTTTCAAAAACCAGAGGGTCAATGCTTTGACCCATGGCGGCGCGATGTCGGATGTCAGTAGCACTGATGGCCACAGGGGGCATATTCAGCAACGTCAAGCTTGGGACTTGGGCCTTTAAGGCATCAAATTGGCCCTTGGCCCCCGTTGAATCTGCGCGAACAGCTACACAAATTATAGCAAGTGCGGGCACCTGCTCCCAACGACTCCAACTGGGCAGCGCCCGGGCCTGGTCTTCACCAATTAACAAATACAGTTGCGCCCCCGGATACTCCTGCCGCAGGTGCTGCAAAGTGTCCACTGTATACGTGGGTCCAGGGCGAACCAACTCCCGGCCATCCACCAGCACCCGCGGAAGATCGGCAAAAGCCAACCGGGCCATTGCCAACCGGTGGGATGCGTCGCTCAGGGCACGACTTTTGTGCCAGGCATGGCCGGTGGGAATGATGTGCAGCACATCCAGTTGCAGTTGGTCAATCGCCGTCGCCGCCAGCGCATAGTGCCCCCGGTGCGGCGGGTCAAAGGCTCCGCCAAAAACGCCAATCCGCCGGGGCTGCGCGGCCACGGGAGGGGTCACACCCAGTCCTTTGCCGTCAAAAAATACTCGGTCAGCGCCGCTTCCGGCGAGCCAGGCTCCGCCTGGCGCTGGTAAGCCCAACTCACCAAGGGTGGCATGGACAACAAAATCGACTCTGTGCGCCCGCCCGACTGCAGTCCAAAGTGGGTACCACGGTCCCACACCAAATTGAACTCGACATATCGGCCACGCCGAAAAAGCTGGAACTCGCGCTCACGCTCGGTATAGACGGTGTCTTTGCGGCGTTCTACGATCGGCAGATAGGCACTCAAAAACGCATCACCGACGGACTGCAGCATTCCAAAGCTGCGGTCTTGACCCAACTCAGAAAAATCGTCAAAAAACAC
>REAW01000032.1 GCA_004293725.1 Curvibacter sp. | reverse complement strand
AGTACCTGCTGAAATATTCAGCAGGTCAGTGGAACACCCTGGCCAGTTTTGGATTGGCACTTATCCGTTTAGATGACTAGTTTTCGGCTGGCGGCAACAATTTGAGCAACTGCAGCGCCTGTTAGACGCTTCTCTCGCTCATTGTCGGTAATGGATGGACTACCTTCAATGCAAGTGTCTTATCAACTGTTGCCATCATGGTTTTGAGAACAGAAAGACTTACGTGGTATTGCCCACGCTTTCGATTTGACTTATTGGCAGCTTGAGGCGGATTACAACGGGCCCACACTTGTGCGCCTGGACCGTTGTAAACCTCTTCAAAACTTCCGTCTTTGAACAACTTCAGGACCAACAAGTGCTGAGGTTCGCTGGAAAGCGCAACCTTTGTTCCCTGAGTTGCTTTAACTTCTACGAGTCGTTCTCCTACGGTTCCATCGTGCCCTTCAAATGACGCACGATGCAGTTTTACACCGTAATAGTACGAGGCAAAGGCTTCACCAATACTTCCGACCAAGTGGCCATCAGGCGTGAAGTGCCGCCCAGGAAACATGTTCTCTAGCCTGGCGACCAAGTCATACAACTCGCGAATTAGCGCGGGAAATTCAGTCTCATCCATTTGACTGTTGCTGATTGCAATCTAGTTAAGCGGAGAGCTCTTGAATTTTTTGAACCGTTGCGGCCAACTCTTTTGACATGGGTGCATTTGCCGCCGTGAAAATCTTGGAGAGCTCGGCGTAGTACCCCAAAAACGGAGCATCAGTCTTTTGAATGACGCGTCTTAAATCTTGCTCCCATTCGCTTAGCATTGTGCCCATCCCTCTGCATTTTTATATTTTCTCTATCCGGTTTATCGCACATTTTTGGCCTTCTAACCCCCTTTGAACTCATTGAGTTTGGAAATTTGAGGCTTAGCATTCAACCCGTTGCGAACGGGTGCTATTTTTTCAGCGCAGGCCAGCCACAGCAGCCCGTAAGCTTTGGCGCGCAGCATCGAGCTTGATTGGGTCTGTTTTCGTTGACAGCAAAGAGACATCCTTTTTTCCAAGAAAGTACTGAATCCGCTCAGCGTTCGCGCCGCTTGGATGTGGCAAACCTTGAATGAGCTGGACCTTCGATACGTGACCCGTCTCGAGCAGCCACTGCATTACCTTTGTCGGCACCGGACCAAGCGGAACGAAGGCTGCATTTGGCAGAGCCTTGACGACCGGTACGAAATGCTCAATGAGCATTTGCCTTAAAAGTGGGCTCACGGTCGGGTCTGGAGTACCGTTGTAGTTCTCTCCGCTTACGAACACAGGAAATTGCAAAACTGAAGTGCTTTGCATCAAATGGCTTGCGCCTCCGAAAAGTTCATTGCAACTGCCAATGTCGAGCCATCTTTGCAATCCAATATGGTCTAGCAGTGAAGTCAAATTCGAGCGCATCGCTCCAGAGAACGCACCAGTGCTTTTTGCTTTATGCATTGCTGCTTCTGGTGTCGCTCCAAGTTTCAACTGTCTTTGAGCTTCTACGAGGGAATTCACAGCCTGGGTTCGCCCAGGTGTTATGCCAACCAGAACGATTTTTGCGTCCGGATTAATGATGTCAAATGGTGCGTAATAGCATGCAATATTCGATTCCTTAGCTATCAATAAGTCAGGAGAATCCGGTGCTCCACTGAAATTTCGAATTGCGGAACCGAAACGGTCGAACATTGATTGATTCATAGGTATTTTTTCATTTTGTGCTGTACCCCATTGTTACCTTCAACTAACTGGGTACAGGTTGCTAGCTCTTGCTAACCTAAGAACCGAAAAGTTTTCTCCTCGGACATTTCACTGTGCATGAGCTTTGCTAGTAAACACGCGGTGTGCAGAATCATCTCGCCTGCCGAGTTGCAATCAGCGGGGGGGAACCGTTCCGCTCCGGCGGGAGCACGGCGGCACTGGGCCGAACCATATCGGACAGCTTAGGTGTGCTATTTCAATATCCGCCAGGCCTGGATAGTGACGCAACAGCGTCTCAGCTTCCACCGAAATTTCATGCGGCACTACGTCATCGCCAAGCGAAGACAGCCGTTGCAGAAAATCTTTTGTCAGCACTAATGCGCGCGTTCGTTCGAACGGTGTGGTCATTTTTTGCCTTTCATTGATAGCAACGCAAGGCGTGCTTTTGTAGCTTCCAGCACTTGCGGCTCAGCAATGCCCAGCTGCGAGTGTGTTTGTATGTAATGCCCGTCCGCTGACACGGGCCATCCTTCGTTTGTGTCGTCAAGTGCGAGCCAGTCGAGCGGCTTTCGTCGACGCACGTCGTCCATGACTTGCACGCCTCGGTACAAGTATTCAAAACTTTGCCGGCTCATTCGCGAGTGAAACGTTGCGCCAATTACTTGCTGGCGCAACCGTGGTCCGAGGTTCTTTGCTGTTTTCGCGCATCCATACCTAAGAACCCACGACGTACTTAGGACGATGCAAATCTCTGGGTAGGGTTCAAGCAGTTGCTCTAGCAGTGGCACGTGTTCGAAGAGCTTCGATTGCACTGGAGGGTGTGAAGGAAAGTACTCGCCTAAGTTTGGATGGAACCACACGTTTTCATGATGCAGTACCCCATCAAAGTCAAGATAGAGGACGAGTTTGCCTGTGCCTTTCATTGGGTGCGCTCCATTGTTCGCAGCGGCGCTACTTCATTGCGACTAGTCAAATTGGCCGAGAAACTCAGCGGTCACGTCGACGAAGTGGGGAATGTTGTGACTTACCTTCCATTGCTGCCAGGCTTGTTCATTGAATGTGGAGCGTTCATTTTGAATGCCGAGCGCATAGACACAGCCTCCGTGGACGCATGCGGTCCAGTCCATGCGGTCGATACTGGTGACTGGGTTGCTGACATGCATTCGTTGATTTCGTCCAGCTGTTCCTACAAGATGTAGTGTTTTCTTGAAACAACCTGGAAGCTGAAGTTGGAAGCACCGCCAGTCCCTTAAGCCAATATCTGGCCTAAGTTCACATTCCTCGTCGACCCATATGGATTCGATAAATTCTTGGTACTTATTTGCTTCATGTGAATTGAGCATCTCGAATCTCCTAATGCAGATTCCATCCAGGCGAAAAGGCGGGCTTACCTGGCGAAAACGTTGGTGATGCTGAAGTGTAGATGTATAGACAGTGAATGTAAAGACGGTAGATGTATAAACTGTAGATTTTTCGACGGTATTTAGGCACCCTTAAGGCATGCAAACTAAAGAACAGTCGACCGAGGCCAGAGCTCTTCTGGCAGCAAACGTCCAAGAGTTGAGGACCAAAATGGGTGTTTCGCAGGAAAAGCTCGCTGAGATGGCCGGGTTTCACCGTACATACGTCAGCCAGGTTGAGCGTCGCGTGGCGAACGCTACAGTCGATAACGTTCAAAAGCTAGCCAATACCCTAGGTGTGCCTGTTCAGAGGCTCTTTGAGGACGTTAAAAGCGCTTAGCGGGGCAGGTATTCACTTAACGACTTTAATGTTGGAGTGGATTTCCATTTAAAGACATATTGTCTGAATGGTCGAAAAATAGCGCAAAACAACGAAGCTTGGATGTCTAGGTGATTTTGGCCGTTCGAGGGACTTGCGGAGGACGTTTGGGCAGGTCGAGGTAGGTGTCGTACAGAGTGTCCGACAAGCCCTGCACAAAACCTAACAAAATCAAATGGTTAGGTGGTTTGATTTAAGGACTTGGGGCCTAAAGTGAAATGGAAAAAATTCGCGTCAATTAAGGACACATTGTCTGAAACGGTCCATTTAAAGACTATTTGTCAGTCTTAATGACTCTATTGTCGGTGTCCAGCGCAGCGACTGGGATGTATTCCGCGCAACGGGCGTGGCCCACCTCATCAGCATCTCCGGGCTGCACATCACCATGTTTGCCTGGGGGGCAGGTTTGTTGACGGGGGCGTTGTGGCGGCGTTCGCGCCGCTTATGCCTGGCTTTGCCCGCACCCTCTGCGGCACTGGTGGGAGGGCTGCTGTTGGCCTGTGGCTACGCAGTGTTGGCCGGTTGGGGCGTGCCCGCGCAGCGCACCTGCCTGATGCTGGCCACCATCACCGTCCTTCGCCTAGCGGGTGCGCGCTGGCCCTGGCCGCTGGTATGGATGCTTGCCTGCGCTGCCGTGGTGACGCTGGACCCATGGGCACTGCTGCAGCCGGGTTTTTGGCTTAGTTTTGTCGCCGTAGGGGTGTTGTTTGCTACGGATTCAGGAGCTGCTCGCGCATATTCCAAGAGCTCTGGAGGGCGATTTGCCTTGAAGATTTGGCATTTACTCCGGGAGCAGTGGGTCATTACCTTGGCACTGGCGCCGCTGAGTCTGCTGTTGTTTGGTCAGCTCTCGTTGGTGGGGCTGGTGGCGAATCTGTTGGCCATTCCCTGGGTCACCTTGTTGCTCACGCCGCTGGCCTTGCTGGGCGTGATGGTGCCCATGGTTTGGGGGCTGGCAGCGCAGGCCACCGAACTGCTTTGGTGGTGGTTGAGCGCGTTGGCCACATGGCCCGGGGCCACCGTTGCTTGGCCTTTGCCGCCGCTGGGCTGGGGGCTGTTGGCAGTGGGCGGCGGGCTGCTCGGTGTGTTACCCCTGCCTTGGCATGTGCGCGCCCTGGGGCTTCCATTGGTTTTCCCGTTGCTGCTGTGGCGCCCGGCGCTGCCCGTGCCGGGTGAATTTGAACTGCTGGCCGCCGATGTAGGGCAGGGCAATGCCGTGCTGGTGCGCACCGCCGGGCATGCGTTGTTGTTTGATGCCGGGCCGCGCTACAGCCTGGAAAGTGATGCGGGCCATCGCGTGCTGGTGCCGCTGCTCAAGGCGCTGGACGTGCAGCTGGACACCGTGGTGTTGAGCCACCGCGACACCGACCACGTGGGCGGTGCAGCAGCCGTGTTGGCCATGCAGCCGCAAGCCGCATTGCTAAGCTCGATAGAGCCCGGGCATCCGCTACAGCAGGTGCGCCCTGGGCAGCGCTGTGAAGCGGGTCAGCGCTGGGTGTGGGACGGCGTGTCGTTTGAGGTGCTGCATCCGCTCGCAGCGGACTACGCGGCATCCGTCAAACCGAATGCCCTGTCGTGCGTACTCCGCATTGGCACGGGTACCAACAGCGCGTTGCTGGTGGGCGACATAGAAGCAGCCCAGGAGGCGCGCTTGGTGCAGACTTGGCTGGGTACCGACCAGTTACGTGCTGCCGTGCTGCTGGTGCCACACCATGGCAGCAAAACATCCAGCACCGCTGAATTTCTGGAAGCCGTGGCACCCGAGTGGGCGCTGGTGCAAGCCGGCTACCGCAACCGCTTTGGCCACCCGGCCGCGCCCGTGCTGGCGCGGTACGCCGAGGCGCGCATCAATTTGGTGACATCGCCCCGTTGTGGTGCGATGCGCTGGCGCTCGGAGCTGCCCCACAATGTGGCGTGTATACGGGAAGACCATCGGCGGTACTGGCATCATCTTGTGCCATAGTGGTGCACGGGCAGGCAATGGGAGCCGTGGCCCGAAGCTTGCATACGGTGTGATCAGAGAGGTCTTTTATGCGGAAATTCGACGAGATGTACACCCAGCTTCCCTACGAGTTTTTCACTCATGGCGAGCAGATACGAGACCACTACAAAATTTACGACGAATGGCTGGCGCGCCAACCTGGCGACATGATGGCCAAGCGCCGTGAAGAAGCGGAGATGATTTTTCGCCGCGTGGGCATCACGTTCGCCGTTTATGGCGAGAAGGACGAGGACGGCGCAGGTACCGAGCGCCTGATTCCGTTTGACCTGATTCCCCGCATCATCCCGGCGCATGAGTGGTCCACGATGGAGAAAGGACTGACGCAACGCGTGACCGCGCTCAATCGCTTCATCCACGACATCTACCACGGCCAAGAGATTTTGAAAGCCGGCATCGTGCCGCGCGAGCAGATTGAGAACAATGCCCAGTACCGACCCGAAATGGTGGGTGTCCACGTTCCCAATGGCATTTATTCGCAAATCAGCGGCATCGACATCGTGCGCGCCCCTGATGCCAAGGGCAACGGTGAGTACTACGTACTGGAGGACAACCTGCGCGTGCCCAGCGGTGTGAGCTATATGCTGGAAGACCGCAAGATGATGATGCGGCTGTTTCCTGATTTGTTCAGCGCGCACCGCGTAGCACCAATTGCGCATTACCCCGACCTGTTGCTGGAGACCCTGCGCGCCAGCAGCCCCGCCACGACGGCGGAGCCGACGGTGGTGGTGCTCACCCCGGGCATGTACAACAGCGCCTATTTCGAACACGCCTTCCTGGCCCAGCAAATGGGCGTGGAGCTGGTAGAGGGGCAAGACCTGTTCGTCAAAGATAACTTTGTGTACATGCGCACCACGCGCGGCCCGCGCCGGGTGGATGTGATCTACCGCCGGGTTGATGACGACTTTTTGGATCCCACGGTGTACCGCCCTGCGTCCACTCTGGGGTGTGCTGGCCTGATGGGCGCCTACAAGGCGGGCAATGTGACCATCTGCAACGCGGTGGGAACCGGCATTGCAGACGACAAGTCCATCTACCCCTACGTGCCCCAGATGATCGAGTTCTACCTGGGTGAAAAACCCATCCTTAGCAATGTGCCGACCTACATGTGCCGCAACAAGGATGACCTGGCCTATACGCTGGCGAACCTGAAAGACTTGGTCGTCAAAGAGGTGCATGGCGCGGGTGGTTACGGCATGCTGGTGGGGCCGGCGGCCACCAAAGCCGAGATCGAGGACTTTCGCAAAGCCGTGGAGGCCAACCCCAGCGGCTATATCGCCCAACCTACGCTCAGTTTGTCCAGTTGCCCCACGTTTGTTGAAAGTGGCATTGCGCCGCGCCACATCGACTTGCGTCCCTACGTGCTCTCTGGGAAAACGGTGCAGATGGTTCCTGGTGGGCTGACCCGCGTGGCGTTGAAAGACGGCTCGCTGGTGGTGAACTCCTCGCAAGGAGGGGGTACCAAAGACACCTGGATTCTGGAAGAAGATGTGCCCGCTGTAGCCCCTGCAAGCCAAACCCAAGCCCAAAAACAATAAGCAAACTGCGGAGGAACCACCCCATGTTGTCAAGAACCGCCGACCATCTGTTTTGGATGTCCCGCTACACCGAGCGGGCCGAGAACACCGCCCGCATGCTGGACGTGAACTACCAGACTTCGTTGCTGCCGCAGTCGCAGGCCGTCGCCCTCGTGGGATGGCAGGGACTGCTATCGATCAGCGAGCTGCTGTACACCTACAAAGAAAAATACGGCGAAATTCAGGCCCGAGAAGTCATGGATTTCATGGTCAAGGACGAGAGCAATCCGTCCTCGATCATGTCGTGCCTGAGCGCTGCGCGCGAGAATGCGCGCGCCGTGCGCGGCGCATTGACGACCGAGGTGTGGGAAACCCAAAACACCACGTGGCTGGAGGTCAAACGCATGATCAAGTCTGGAGAGTTTGAGAAAGACCCCGCCCAGTTTTTTGAGTGGGTCAAGTTTCGCTCTCACCTCTCGCGCGGCGTGACCGTGGGCACCATGCTGATGGATGAGGCCTTGTACTTCATGCGCATGGGTACTTTCTTGGAGCGGGCCGACAATACCGCGCGTCTGGTGGATGTGAAATTCCACGCGGTGCAGAGCGATTTCTTTGGTGCGGCCAGCGAGAAGGACCAAGAGTACGACTTCTACCACTGGAGTGCTATTTTGCGCAGCGTCTCGGGGTTTGAGGTGTACCGCAAGGTCTACCGCGATGTCATCAAGCCCGAGCGGGTCGCCGAACTGTTGATCCTCAAACCCGACATGCCACGCTCGTTGCATGCCAGCCTGAATGAAGTCGTGAACAACCTGCGCCTGGTGGCGAGCGACCCAGGCAGCGAAACCTTGCGCCGTGCCGGCAAGCTGCGCGCCGAGCTGCAGTTTGGCCGGATTGACGAAATTCTGGCGACCGGGCTGCACGCCTACCTCACGCAGTTTTTGGACCGCGTGAACGATCTGGGCGCCCACATCAGCCGGGAGTATCTGGTTCCGGTGACTTGATCCGATAGCGCGGAAGGGGCGGCAAAAAAGCGGTGTGCGATTCCGGCTTTGATGCCGTGTTTTCAGCATAATGTCTTCAACGAGGAGACAGCATGCGTGTAGCAGACATCGACCGGGAAATTGATACCGCCAAGTCGGCAGGGCCTCTGCGGGACATCGTGATTCAGCCATGCCCTGCGTTGTTGACGGATTTGCGGGTGGAGTTCAACCGCGAAGACCCGGAGCCGGCGACCATTGCGAAAATTGCTTCACGCGATGTGGCGATGGCCGCTGCCTTGATCCGGGTTGCGAACAGTCCCATTTATGCCCGTTCTCGAACCGCTTCTACAGTGGCCGAAGCGGTTGCGATGTTGGGCATTGCCCAGACGGTCGCCATCCTTACCGGCTTTCTGCTGCGCGAGACCATTGCGGTGAAGTCTGCGGTTCTGCAGCACTTTTGGGAAACATCGACACGCCGCGCCTATGCCATGGGCTACATCGCACGCCAGATGTATGGCATCAACGCAGACATAGCCCATACCTGTGGTCTCTTTTGCCATGTGGGGCTGCCTATCATGCTGCAGAGTTTGCCTGGGTATGAAGGCACGCTGTCACGGGCCTACCACGCCAGCGATCGAACGTTTACGCAGGTAGAGAACGAGGCCCATCGCACCGACCACGCAGTGGTGGGCGCCATTGTGGCCAAGACCTGGCGCTTGCCCCCCATCGTGGCCATTGCCGTGCGGTTGCACCACGACTTTACGGTACTAACGGATGACAACATTCCCGCTGAGGTGCGCACCCTGGTGGCCATGTCGTTGTTGGCGGAGCACTTGGTGTCCTTGCACGAAGGGCAAGCCCCGTCCGTGGAGTGGGAGCAACACGGCGCGGAGTGTTTGGAGTATTTGCATGTCGGCGCGGCGGAAATCGACCACTGGCTGGACGCATTACAGGGCCAATTCGAAGTGCCAGCAGGCTTCTAGACCGCGTGTCTGAAGTTCGCTAACGCGGCGCAACTTGTGCATTCAGTCCCATAGCGCGGATTTTGTCGACGGCACGGTCGGCTTCGGCCTGGCTTTCAAACGGGCCGACGCTGACCCGGGTACGCAAGCCTTGTGGGGTTCTGATGCGTTGCGATTGGGCCGGCAACTCCGCGTCCATAATCTGCGTGTAGGCATTGCGCGCGTTGTTCTCCAGTACGAACAGACCCACCAGCACCACATAGCCTTGGGGCAAAGTAGCGGGCGATTCCACTGCCGCGGGCGCATCGGAGCCGGCGCTGGCTGCGGTGATGTCCACGGCAATGGGTTTGGACAACAAAATAATCTTGTTCGGTGCTGCAGGCGGTGTCGGTGGCGCCGCCTTGACTGCGGCGGGGGGCGCTGGAGGACTACGGGGCGGAGCTTGGGGCTTTGCCAGCGTGCGCGCGGGTTGGGTTTGCGCTGGCACGGGGGCGGAAGCCGCTGTCTGCGGCGCAACCAAAGCCGGTGCAATAGAAGATGCCGCAGGTATGGGAGCAGAGGCAGGTGGTAGTGGGGCCGAGGCTACCGCGACCGGTGCGGATGCCGCTAGCGGAGGTTCGGAAGCTGCAAAGCCGGGGGCTGGGGCACTAACACTAGCGCTTGCCATCGGTGCCGAAGCGGCTGGAAGGGGCGCAGTGAGGGCGGGGGCTGCTGCATCAATCGTTCGGCCTACTGCGACGTTGCGAGTGTCCACGGGGGCAGCAACTCCAATGACATCTGGCATCCAGCCTGCAAATTGCAGCCATGCATATGCCAGCAGCGCAACAGACATGCCATTGGCCAGCATTTGTGCAATCAGGCCCTTGCGTGTGGGCGACTTGCGGCCAAGAAGTGCACATGCTTCAGCGACCGTGGTGGTAGCTTTGAGCGCCAGCTCCATGCGTTTGCGTGTGGCCGAAAACAAGAGGGCATTTCCACCCAGACCGGGCACAAGTACCGACAGCAAGACCAACCCAGCCAGCAAGGCCCATTGGGTGGTGTCCGAAAACTGGAACACCAAGCGACCGATGCCAAAGATACCTAGCGCCATCAACACCAGCACACCAGCATAGACCAGGGCCGCGTGCCAAAGCTGGCGAAAGGCCAACCAGGGGAGGGTGTAGAGGGCTGCCGCGCCGTTCCAGCTCAGGTGGGCCCGGTTAGCGGCCTCAAAGCGCTCGAAAAGTGGCAGGTAGTAGCCACTGTTGACCTCGCCAATGGCAGCACGGTAGAGCGCGGTCGTGGCTTGTTCGTCCGTGTTGTCGAGTGCAGTGGCGGCGGGTGTTGGCATGGCCTATTTTGTCACGCCGGGGGTGACGGCCAACGCGGCGGCCACTTCCTGCCCCAGCTCAATGACGGCCAATGCGTAGTAGCTGCTCCAGTTGTAGCGGGTGATGGCGTAGAAGTTGTCGGTGCCAGCGATATACAGAGGGGCTTGGGCACCGTTTTGCAGCTCCACCAGGGCCAGTTTCCCGGCGTGGTTTGCGGCGGGGGCGTCCAGCAGCACACCTTTGTCTTGCATATCCTGGGCGGTGAACGTGGGCACGATGTCAGGAGCCAGAAGTGTGGCCCGGTCCAACCGGGCTACGTCGAACTGCACCGGGTAGTGCGTCGCAAGGCCGGGTTGCCACTTGAAGGCAACAAAGTAGTTGGCCACGGAGCCGATCACGTCGGCCGCGCTGTGAAACAAGTCCACCCTGCTGTCGCCGTCAAAATCCACGGCATATTTGGTCCAGCTAGACGGCATGAACTGCGGCAAGCCCATGGCACCCGCATAACTGCCTTTCAGGGCGAGTGGGTCGGTGCTGGTGCGCGCGGTGAGGCTGAGATAAGCCTCTAGCTCCGAGAGAAAAAACTTTGCGCGGTTCGCCGCGCGCGGGTGGGCACTGGGAAAGTCAAACGCCAGGGTGCTCAGGGCGTCGATCACCCGATAGTTGCCGGTTTGCTGGCCGTAGATGGTTTCTACGCCAATGATGCCCACGATGATCTGGGCTGGCACGCCTGTCTCGCGTTCTGCACGGGCGAGGGTCTCGCGGTTGTCTTGCCAAAACTGCACACCGGCTTTGATCCGGATGGGGTCGATAAAGCGGCTGCGGTAAACGCCCCAGTTTTTGGGTGTGCCCACTGCAGGGGGGGTGCTGGCCCGCTGAATGGCAGGTACCAAACGCGCCTGACCAATAGCGTTGCGCACCCACTCCGGATCGAGGTTGCGGCGTTGCGCGAGTTCGTTGGCCCACTGCATGACCTCGGGGCGGGTGCTGTAAAGCGGCCCTGGTGCGGGCGCCTGTGCTTTGGTGCGGTGCTTGCCTTTTGTGTGCTTTTGGGCTGCAGAGCTTGTGGATATTGCGCAAACAGCTATAAAAATGAGAGCGAAAAAGCGGAGGGAAATATGCACAAGTGTGTAGGAGTTCACGGTAAGCGATGGGGCCAAGTCAATTGCTGACATTCTCGCCGCAATGTGGCCAGTGAAGCCGGGGTTTGCGGCGCATAACGCCAGGCCTCCAGTCGCAGCAGCCAAGCGGCAATGGCTGCCGTGTCAGGAAGGCTGCTGCCATTGGCCTGCAACTTGACAGCCAATTGCCGCGGTGTGTCTTGAGGCGCGACCGTCCAGCCGGCCTTGCGCAGCCGGGCATGGGCCTTATGCAACAACCGCAGCCAGGGGTCTTGTTGGTACCGCTCCCACAAAGTCCAGAGCGCGCCAACGCTGCTGGCCAACACGATCAGGGACAGCAGCACATAGCTCAGGTCTTCCCAGCTAGGCGCGTCAAACCCCAACTGGCGCAACAGGTTCATTTGTTGGGACTGCGTGTAGTTCAGCACCCATTGGTTCCAGCGGTTGTTGGCCGCCTCCCACATGGCGCGCAGATTGACTGCAAAGACAGGGTTCACCGTGTTTAGCGCCTGCGTGAATACGTTTTGTGGCGGCTGCAGGCGAACAAACGAACCGGTTCTTCCCGGGGCCACGACGGAGGTCGGATCTACGCGCACCCAGCCTTGGCCCGCCACCCAGACTTCGGTCCATGCATGGGCATCACTTTGGCGCACGGTCCACATGCCGTCTACGCTGTTGACTTGCCCACCTTGGTAGCCCGTGACCACGCGGGCGGGTACATCCAGCGCACGCATCAACAGCACGAAACTCGATGCAATGTGTTCGCAAAAGCCGGCCTTGCGGTCAAACCAAAACTCATCCGCCGTATGGGTGCCAAACAGGCCGGGCTCCAGGGTGTACTGGTAGCCACCAGTGCGCAGGCGTTGCAAGACGGCATCGACTAGCTGGGGCGTGCTCGCGCGTGCCAGCTCCGGGCTGCGGCGCATCTCTGCAGCCAGCTGCAAGGTGCGCGGGTTAAAGCCGCTGGGCAGGTCCACATAGTCTTGCAGGCCTACAGCCAGGCGCGTGGGCCCATGGCGGAACTGCGGGTAACTGGTGGCGCGGTAGCGCACCAGGTCCGCCATGGGCTGGTCGGTCAGCCACTGTAGGTCGGGTGCCATGGTGGGGGTGTATCCCACGATCTCCGGCTTGTCGGGCGTGGCGTCGAGCACGATCAACCACGGCCGGTTGTTGGCCGCCAGTGTGACTTGGTACTGGACCGGAGGACCTTGCACGGACACGTCCGCAGCTAGCAGGAAACGCGGCGGAAAGGACGAACGCAGCGGGCGCCATTCCTTGCCATCAAAACTGGACAGCACCGGGCCCCGAAAATACAAGTCATTTTGCGCAGGCGGCGGGCCTTCAAAGCGGATGCGCATGGCAATGCTGTCGTCGAGTGCCAGGCTGGCAATGCTGCCTACCTGCATCTGGCCCGAAAGGCCACTGCGCCCGCTCATGGCGTCCCCCGGCAGGCCCCACAGCGGCGCCATGCGCGGGAACAGCATGAACAACACGACCATGATGGGCGCGCCCAAGAGGGCCATCCAGCCGGCAGTCTTGGCAGCTTGCAGCAGCGGAGGGCGCCCCACTGGCATATGGCTGTTGACCAGCGCGGTAAGCAGACCCAGCAAAGCCACCAGCATGGCTGCTGCAGTGAGCAGGCTTTGCGAAAAGAAGAAGTTGCTGAGCATGGTGAAGAAGCCCAGAAAGAAGACCACAAAGGCATCGCGCCGGGCGCGCATCTCCAGTGTCTTCAGTGTCAGCAACACCACAATCAGCGTCACGCCGGCGTCACGCCCCAGCAGGGTGCGGTAGCTCCACCAAGTGGCGGCACTGGCCAGGGCCAACAGGCCCAGCAACCACCAGCGCGAGGGCAAGGGCTGGCCCTGAACCGCGATGTGGCCGCGCCACAGCAGCACGGCTGCAGCAATGGCACTGCACCATAGCGGCAGTCGTTCCACCTGTGGCAGGATCACCCAGGCAATGACAACCAAGAGAAAAAGGGTGTCACGGGCGTCGCGCGGGAGGTGACTAAGGCGTTGCAGCATGGGGATGCGTCGGTGGGTGTTCAAGCCAAGGCCAACGCTTGAAGGCAGTTCTTCTGGTGGGCCGGCCCGCTGTCGGGGGCAATCTCTAGCGGACCCAAGCGCAGCCCGTAACGCATGCCCTGTTTTTCAGCGAGCAGCACCCAAGCGCACAGGCGCGATAAGGCATGTTCACGGGAAGTACCGGTACTGTGGCCCGTATGGGCCAGGTCCAGCCATAGCTCGAAACGTTGGGACTGCTGGGCATCTCTGCTCACCAACTCGTCCGCCTTGGCCACTTTTTTCCAGACAACGAGTTTGAGCGGGTCGCCACGCCGGTAGGCGCGAACGCCGTCAAACTCACCGGTGTTTTGTTTGTGGCTGTTGGCGGCACCTCCCGCCCGCGGTTCGCCGGGCGGCAAGGCGGGCGGGCGGGTCTCGGGTGCCGGGTAGATCAATACCTGTGCGGCCGGGCGCCATACGGTCCACACACGAAAGGTGCCCAGCGGAAACCGGGTTTCTGCGGTCAGCGCTGGCAGGCGGTGCAGACCGCGCTGGGTGGGGGTAAAAGCCACCTGCACCTTGGCGCTTCCCTGGGCGGGTACATCGGTCCAGCTCCAGTGCGACGTGCCCAAAACCGCCAGGCCAATCCCATAGCGAACCCGCTTGCTGTCGCTCTGCAGTTGTATGCCAATGGGAACGCTGGCGCCCGCAAATTGTGCGTCGGGTGCTATTAAATGCATAGTAAGGCCACGCAGGGTGCCATGGCATACATGCATGCCGATGACGGCGCTGCCCGCCAACAAAAACGTCAAAACATAGCCCAGGTTGAGCTGGTAGTTGATGCTGGCCACCAGTAGTACCAGCAGGGTCAGGCCCAACATCAAGCCCGGACGCGTGGGCAGGATATAGACATTGCGTTGGGTTAGCTGGGTGCTGTCTTTGAGCGGCAAGCGGGACTGCCACCACGTCTGGAAACGTCGGCGTACCGCAGCCAGTGGGTTGAACTGTGCCAACACATTCACGGCAATGGCACCGCCTGCAACATGGCGCGCACTTGCTCCACCGCACCGCGACCCGACTCACCCACAGGAATGAGTCGATGGGCGATGGTCTGGGGCAATATGGCTTGCACATCGTCGGGCGCTACATAGTCGCGTCCGCTGAGTAGCGCCTGTGCTTTGGCCGCGCGCACCACGGCGATGCCCGCGCGCGGTGACAAGCCTTGCAAAAACCATTGTCCCGAGCGGGTGGCGGCCATCAGGTCTTGCACATAGTCCAGCAAGGGCCCCGCCGCATGAACAGCAAGCACCGTGGCTTGTAGCTGTGCCAGTTCCCCTGTTGCAAGCAAGCTGGGCAGTTCGTCCACCATGGCGCGCCGGTCGGTGCCGGCCAGCAGCGCGCGCTCGGATGCGCGGTCCGGATAGCCCAGCGAAATGCGCATCAAAAAACGATCCAGCTGCGACTCGGGCAGTGCGTAGGTGCCCAGTTGGTCCAGCGGGTTTTGGGTCGCGATTACAAAGAACGGCTGGGGCAGGGCGCGGGTTTCCCCCTCCACCGTGACCTGTTTTTCTTCCATGGCTTCGAGTAGCGCGCTTTGCGTTTTAGGGCTGGCACGGTTGATCTCGTCGGCCAACAACACCTGCGCAAAAATGGGACCTGGGTGAAAAACAAAGGCTTCTTTGGCACGTTCGTAAATGGACACGCCCGACAGGTCGCTGGGCATCAAGTCTGAAGTGAACTGCACACGCGAGAACTGCAGGCCAAAACTTCGGGCCAATGCATGGGCGAGCGTGGTTTTTCCTACCCCCGGTACATCATCAATCAGCAGGTGACCACCCGCCAGCAGGCAAGCCACGCAGTCCTGGATTTGTGCCGGTTTACCCACAATCACCGTGTTAAGCTGGGCCAGCAATGATTTAAGTTTGAGTTGTGCGTCCATGGCACGACGTTACCCGAAAATCCTGAATGATGAGCACACAGGCGAATAAGACCGGATACTTTTCACATCGCGATTGCCGCAAGCATGAAATGGGCGAGGGCCACCCCGAATGCCCCCAACGACTCGATGCGATTGACGACCGTCTGCTGCTGACCGGTGTGGCGGATGCGCTGGACCAACGCGAAGCGCCGCAGGCTTCCCTGACCGACATCGAGCTGGCCCATGGCCGGATGTACGTGGCCTCGCTGCGCGGGTTGACCGACAACTTGCGTGAAGAGATGGCCGCAGGCGGCCCCCCGCATGCGCAGATTGATCCCGATACCAGCCTGAACATACACACTTGGGATGCCGCTTTGCGGGCCGCCGGCGCTGCCGTGGCAGCCACGGATGCGGTGATGGCGGGTGAGTTGGCCAATGCCTTTTGTGCTACCCGCCCGCCCGGTCACCACGCCTGCAAAGACAAGGCCATGGGATTTTGTTTTATCAACAACGTGGCCGTTGCCGCGCGTTATGCACTGGAGCGCCATGGTCTCAAACGGGTGGCGATCGTGGATTTTGATGTCCATCATGGCAATGGCACCGAGAACATAGTGGTGGGAGATCAGCGCATCCTGATGGTGAGCTTTTACCAGCACCCGTTCTACCCCATGGGCGGTGTCCGCTCGCAGGCCAGCAATCTGGTGAACGTGCCGGTGCCAGCCTACACCAAAGGCGCCGAAGTGCGAGAGCTGATCGCCCGGCAATGGCTGCCGCGCCTGGAAGCCTACCGGCCTGAAATGATTTTTATCAGCGCCGGGTTTGACGCCCACCGCGAAGACGACATGGGTCAGATGGGCCTGGTTGAAAACGATTACGCGTGGATCACTGCACAGATTAAGGCCGTGGCCGACCGTCATTCGAAGGGGCGCATCGTCTCTTGCCTGGAAGGTGGCTACCACTTGGATGCTTTGGCCCGCAGCGTAGAGGCGCATGTGCGCGTTTTGGCAGATTTGTGATGAATACCGCGAAAAATCCCCCCGCTCCCCAACCAATTGATGACATGGGCGCATGGCTGGCCATGTTCACGCAACCCACCGTCCTTGTGGAGTTGTTTGTTCTGGGACTTAGCGTGGCGCTGGCCTGGGGGCTGGTGGCAGCGCTGCGTCGCACTTTGGGGATGCAAGACGAACGGTCCATCTGGTTTGGCAAGCGGGTGATTGACGGCGTATTGTTCCCGCTGGTTTTGTTGTGCCTAGGTTATTTGTCGCTGGAGCTGCTGAGCCATTTTGTGCCTGTGGCGGTGTACCGCATCGTTATTCCGGTGCTGATGTCACTGGTCGTCATTCGCGTGGGTGTGAAGGTATTGCAGGCCACGTTTGCTGAGTCGCGATGGGTCAAACCCTTGGAGCAAACCATTTCCTGGGTCGCATGGCTGGCCATGGTGCTGTGGGTGAGTGGTTTGTTGCCAGTCATTCTCAACGAGTTGGATTTGATTACCTGGAAGGTGGGCGGAACCACCTTGTCGGTACGCAACATCATCGAGGGGATGGTGACGGCTGGGGGTGTGTTGATCATCACGCTGTGGATCTCTGCGGGCATTGAATCCCGCCTACTGCGTTCTGCCACGGGGGGCGAGCTGTCATTGCGCAAGGCGGTCAGCAATGCCACGCGGGCTTTGCTGATGTTTGTCGGGTTGATGATGGCATTGTCCGTGGTGGGCATTGACTTGACCGCACTCTCGGTGTTGGGTGGGGCGGTGGGTGTGGGCATTGGTCTGGGTTTGCAAAAACTGGCCGCCAACTATGTGAGTGGCTTCGTGATCCTGGCCGAGCGCGCCATGCGCATTGGTGATGTGATCAAAGTGGATAACTTTGAGGGGGCCATTACCGAAATCAATGCGCGCTACACCCTCGTGCGTTCGCCGACCGGGCGTGAGTCCATCGTACCCAACGAGATGTTGATTACCCAGCGGGTGGAGAACATGTCGCTTGCAGATACCCGGGTCATTCAGGTCATCAATGTTTCTGTGGGCTACGAAAGCAATGTGGAGCAAGTGATGGACCTGTTGAACCAGGCAGCACTGAGCCAAGCCCGGGTGCTGCGCGAACCAGCGCCGCTCATCAATCTGGCGAATTTTGGGGCCGACGGTCTGGAATTCACCCTGAACTACTGGATCAATGATCTTGAAAATGGGCAAGCCAATCTGCGCTCGGATGTCAACTTGGCGATTTTGCAGGCGTTGCGAAACCATGGCATTGACATACCCTATCCCCAGCGTGTGGTGCATACACGCTAACCCCCCATGCCATTTTGATGAGTCTCCCCTAAGTTAAGTCACACATGTGCCTAAAGGCACGACAGGCACGGCTATAATAAGAAAAAAGCACGATCGTTCTATTTTGTGTTTTGTCGGGATGGAATGGCCACAGTCAAGCGTGCAGCGCCGTCCCGCATAGAATCCAATGATTGACGTGCACGTCAACTGAATAGACCCATTTTTAACCTCTGGAGTGGCAGCAATGAAAGTCCTGGTACCCGTCAAGCGTGTGGTGGACTACAACGTGAAGGTTCGCGTCAAGTCGGACAACACCGGTGTAGACATCGCCAACGTCAAGATGAGCATGAACCCCTTTGACGAAATTGCAGTGGAAGAAGCTGTGCGACTCAAAGAAAAGGGCGTGGTCACGGAAGTGATTGCGGTGTCCTGTGGCGTGGCCCAGTGCCAGGAAACCCTGCGCACCGCCATGGCCATCGGCGCTGATCGCGGCATCTTGGTGGAAACCACAGAGGAGTTGCAGCCACTGGCAGTTGCCAAGCTGCTTAAAGCCCTGATCGACAAAGAGCAACCCGGCTTGGTGATTCTGGGTAAACAAGCCATTGACGACGATTGCAACCAAACCGGCCAGATGCTGGCTGCCTTGGCTGACTTGCCGCAAGCAACTTTTGCCTCCAAAGTAGAAGTGGTGGATGGCAAGGCCCATGTGACGCGTGAGGTGGACGGCGGCTTGGAAACCCTGGCCGTAACACTTCCCGCCATCATTACCACCGATTTGCGCCTGAATGAGCCCCGCTACGTGACCTTGCCCAACATCATGAAGGCCAAGAAGAAGCAGCTCGACACCTTCAAGCCTGAAGACTTGGGTGTAGATGTGACTCCCCGCATCAAGACCTTGTCCGTGGCCGAGCCGGCCAAGCGTGGCGCCGGTATCAAGGTCCCGGATGTCGCCACCCTGGTGGACAAACTGAAGAACGTTGCAAAGGTAATCTGACCATGACCGCTCTCGTAATCGCCGAACACGACAACAACTCCATCAAGGGTGCGACCCTGAACACCGTGACCGCCGCAGCGCAAGCCGGTGGTGATGTGCATGTGCTGGTGGCTGGCCACAATGCCACCGCCGCCGCCGCCGCCGCCGCGCAAATCGCTGGTGTCTCCAAGGTCATTCATGCAGACGAAGCGGGCCTGGCCCACGGACTGGCCGAGAACGTCACCGCGCAGGTCATGGCCATCGCGGCCAACTACAGCCACATCGTTTTTCCGGCCACCGCTTCGGGCAAGAATGTCGCGCCTCGCGTGGCGGCCAAGCTGGATGTAGGCCAAGTGTCTGACATCACCAAAGTCATCAGCGCCGATACGTTTGAGCGCCCGATCTACGCCGGCAACGCTATGGCTACGGTGCAAGCCACCGACGCTGTAAAGGTGTTGACCGTTCGTACCACCGGTTTCGATCCAGCACCTGCCACGGGCGGTAGCGCCGCTATCGAAACCCTCACCGCTGTGGCCGCCAGTGCCAGTGTCACTTTTGTGGGCTCCGAAATCGCCAAGAACGACCGCCCCGAATTGACAGCCGCCAAGATCATCGTGTCGGGTGGCCGTGCGCTGGGTTCCAGCGAAAAATTCACGGAAGTCATGACGCCCTTGGCTGACAAACTGGGTGCCGCTATGGGTGCATCGCGCGCTGCGGTCGACGCGGGTTACGCCCCCAACGACTGGCAAGTGGGCCAGACCGGCAAGATTGTGGCGCCCCAGCTGTATGTGGCCTGCGGAATCAGCGGTGCGATTCAGCACCTGGCCGGCATGAAGGACTCCAAGGTCATTGTGGCCATCAACAAGGATCCTGAAGCTCCCATTTTCAGCGTTGCAGACTTTGGTTTGGAAGCAGACTTGTTCGTGGCAGTGCCCGAACTGATTGCGGCACTCTGATGCCAACGTGAAAAAGGGCATCGCATGCGATGCCCTTTTTTTTGGTCTAAATGCCTGTGTAAGTACTTGAAATATCAAATTTTTTGGAGTTCACCATGAGCTACATCGCCCCCGTCAACGACATGATGTTCAACATTGAGCATCTGGCCAACCTTGAACAGATCGCACAGATACCTGGCTTTGAAGATGCGGGACTCGACACCGCGCAGGCCGTGCTGGAAGAATCCGCCAAGTTCGCCGAAGGTGTTTTGAGCCCATTGAACTGGGAAGGCGACAAGAACCCCTCAAGCTGGAAAGACGGCGTCGTGACGGCCACGCCTGGTTTTAAAGAGGCTTTCAAACAATTCACCGACGGCGGCTGGCAGGGTCTGCAGCACCCCACGGACTTCGGTGGTCAAGGCCTGCCCAAAACCATTGGTGCTGCATGTGGCGAAATGGTGAACAGCGCCAACATGAGCTTTGCGCTGTGCCCCTTGCTGAGCGATGGCGCTATTGAAGCGCTGTTGACGGCCGGCTCTGATGAACTCAAGGCCACCTACTTGGAGAACCTGGTGAGCGGCAAGTGGACTGGGACCATGAACCTCACGGAACCCCAAGCCGGTAGTGATTTGGCGGCAGTACGCAGCCGCGCCGAGCCGCAAGCTGATGGCAGCTACAAGGTTTTCGGTACCAAGATTTACATCACTTGGGGCGAGCATGACATGGCGGAGAACATTGTCCATTTGGTGCTGGCTCGCGTGACAGGCGCGCCTGAGGGCGTCAAAGGCATTAGCCTCTTTGTAGTGCCCAAGTTCATGGTGAACAAGGATGGATCGCTGGGCGCCCGTAACGACGTGCATTGCGTTTCCATCGAACACAAAATGGGCATTAAAGCCAGCCCGACCGCCGTGCTGCAGTACGGTGATAACGGTGGTGCTGTCGGCTACCTGGTGGGCCAGGAAAACCGTGGTCTGGAGTACATGTTCATCATGATGAACGCTGCCCGCTACGGTGTGGGCGTGCAGGGCATTGCAATTGCCGAGCGCGCCTACCAGAAGGCCGTGCAGTTCTCCAAGGACCGCGTGCAGAGCCGCCCCGTGGATGGCTCGATGCCAGCAGCTGCCCCGATCATTCATCACCCCGATGTGCGCCGTATGCTGATGACCATGCGTGCCTACACCGAAGGCTGCCGTGCCCTGGCCAGCGTGGGCGCCAGCGCCTACGACGCAGCCCACTACCACCCTGATGCGGACACACGCAAGCAGAATGCTGGCTTCTACGAATTCATGGTGCCACTTATCAAGGGTTACAGCACCGAGATGAGCTTGGAAGTCACCAGCCTGGGGGTTCAGGTGCATGGCGGCATGGGCTTCATTGAAGAAACGGGTGCGGCGCAGTACTACCGCGACGCGAAGATTCTCACCATCTACGAAGGCACCACCGCTATCCAGGCCAATGACTTGGTAGGCCGAAAAACATCGCGCGATGGCGGCCAGACAGCTAAAGCTATTGCGGCGCAGGTGGAGAAGACTGAAGCCGATTTGCTGGCCAGCGGCTCTGCCCACGCGGTGGCCGTGGCCAAACGCCTGAAAGCGGCCCGCCTTGCCTTGGTGGATGTGGTGGAGTTTGTAGCGGGCAATACGAAAGCCAGCCCCAACGCCGTGTTCTCCGGCAGCGTGCCTTACCTGATGTTGGCAGGCAATGTGATGGCGGGCTGGCAGCTGGCACGTTCACTGTTGGTGGCTGAAAAAGCCATCGCTGCGGGCACCGATGTGCCGTTTATGCAGGCCAAGGTCACCACCGCGCGCTTCTATGCCGACCACCTGCTGACCAAGGCGCCAGGCATGCGTGACAGCATTGTGGAAGGCGCAGAGTGCGTCACGGCGCTAGCGCTAGAGGCGTTCTAATTGCTACTGAAAGCATAGCTGCTCGCGCAGCAGCTATGAGGGCTACAGGTCTTTTTCTCACTATCTACGAATGGAAACGCTGTGTCTAAACTGCCCGCGCACCTGAATCACTTGCCCTTTCCCGTCATCGGTTCACCGCTGTTCATCATCAGCACTCCCAGGTTGGTGATCGCCCAGTGCATTGCCGGTGTGGTGGGGGCCATGCCTGCCCTCAATGCGCGCCCCGCCGAGCAATTGGAAGAGTGGTTGATTGAAATTACCGAGACTCTGGCGGCCTACAACGCCGCGCATCCGGATGCGCCTGCCGCCCCGTTTGCCATCAACCAGATCGTGCACAAAAGCAATGACCGGCTGGAACACGACATGGCCATGTGCGTGAAGTACAAGGTGCCTATCATCATCACCAGCCTGGGTGCCCGCGAAGAAATCAATGCGGCAGCGCACTCCTACGGCGGGGTGGTGCTGCACGACGTGATCAACAACAAGCACGCCCACAAAGCCATTGAAAAAGGTGCGGATGGCTTGATTGCCGTCGCAGCTGGTGCCGGTGGCCATGCGGGAGTAAAAAGCCCGTTTGCCTTGGTGCAAGAAATTCGCCAGTGGTTCGATGGCCCTCTGGCCTTGAGTGGCTCTATCTCCACCGGCTCGGCTGTGCTGGCGGCGCAGGCCATGGGAGCCGACTTTGGCTACATCGGATCAGCCTTCATTGCCACCGAAGAGGCGCGCGCCAGTGAAGCTTACAAGCAAGCTATTGTGGACAACGACTCGGACGAAATTGTCTACAGCAATCTCTTCACGGGGGTGCACGGCAACTACCTGGCGCCCAGCATTCGCAACGCCGGTATGGACCCCGCCAACCTGGCCGTCAGTGACCCGAGCAAGATGGATTTTGGTGGTGCATCGGCCAAAGCCTGGAAAGACATCTGGGGCTGCGGCCAAGGCATTGGCGCTGTGACCAAGGTACAACCCGTCAGCGAATACGTCGCGCAGCTCAAACGGGAGTACGCAGCGGCCAAGGCGCAGTTGCTGACACACAACTACACCTGACGTTTGGGCAGTATTTGCCCCCTGCGCATTTCGCCGTTGCGGTGATGGGAGTCCTTGGTTAGCATGGGGGCGTGGCGCGCTGTCCCATCCGTGTCACCTTGAATCACATGCAACTGAAATCCAAGAATCTGGCTGTATTGCTGTGGTCGGCTTTGAAGAACCACACTACACGTGCGTTTGCAGCATTGACGTTTGTCGTGCTCTCTGTGGCACTAGCGTTAACTTGGAAGTTGCTGGTTCAGTCCAACCAAGAAGGCATTGTGAATGCCACCAAGGCCGCCAGCATGGCGATTACCGAGGTCATGGTGTCTGAAGCCTGGAATGAAATCCGGCCGCTGCTGCTATTGGATGAAGAGTCCGTCGTTGCCATCAAGGCCAACCCCTATATTGATCAAATAGACGCCGCTGTGCGCAAGTTCAGTCGCCAAACCGACATCGTCAAGGTCAAGATTTTTGACCTCCGGGGGGTGACGCAGTACTCCTCCGAGTTTCGCCAGATTGGTGAAAACAAGGCAGCCTCTTCTGGTTTTTCGAGCGCAGTGCAAGGGGTTGCCACCAGCGAACTAAGTTTTAGGCAGGGTTTCGAGAGCTTCGGTCGCACCCTGCAGGAGGTGAATCTGGTTTCCTCGTATGTGCCCGTGGTGGAGGGGGCGAACCGCGTGGCGGTGCTGGAGATCTATACCGACCGCTCGTCCGAGTTTGCCCACATGAGGGCTCAGCAGTGGGGGCTCTTGCTGGGTCTTGGGGCGATTTATGTGGTGTTGTATGCCGTGCTGTTGTTTGTGTTTTGGAGCAGTGAGAGGGCACGCTTGCGCCATGTGGGGTCTCTGCAGGAACTTGCCACCCAGAACGAGTCAGCCAGATTGGCGGCTGAGCAAAACACCCGCCTGAAGTCGCAGTTCCTGGCGACCATGAGCCACGAAATTCGGACGCCCATGAACGGTGTCATTGGAATGGCGCATCTTCTGGAGGAAACACCGCTGACCCCGTTGCAGTCGGGCTATGTGCACGATATTGTGAATTCTGGTGAATCGCTGTTGGCCATCATCAACGACATTTTGGATATTTCCAAGATCGAAGCGGGGAAGATGGAGTTTGAGCACGCGACCTTTGACTTACCCGAGCTCGTACAAAGCGTGCACGCCTTGCTGATGGTTCGCGCCGATCAAAAAGGCATTGGTCTGCACGTGGACTTGGATGATGCAAGTACGCATTGTTTTGTGGGCGACGCTTTGCGCACACGGCAAGTTCTCCTGAATCTGGTCAGCAATGCGGTCAAGTTCACCGATCATGGGCAGGTCAATGTCACTGTGCAACGCCAGGCCGCAGGGGTGCGCTTTTCGGTCAGTGATACGGGTATTGGAATGGACGCTCAGGAAGTTGCGCAGCTGTTTCAGAGCTTCACGCAGGTCGATGGCTCCGCAACACGGCGTTTCGGTGGAACTGGGCTGGGGCTGGCCATTTCAAAAAAATTGGTGGAAGGTATGCAGGGCACGATCGGGGTAGACAGCCACAAAGGTGTGGGCACCACCTTCTACTTTGACCTGCCGCTTCAGATCGACACAACCCGTCTTGTGGCGAAGCGATCTGCGCCTGCCGCCAATGCCCCCAATTCACTTATGGCGGTGCCTGCAGCGGTACCTTCTGACGCGGCACCAAAGGTGATGCTTGTTTCAGACGCATTGATGTACAAGGGCAAATTGCTGCTGGTTGAAGACCATCCGGTGAATCAGAAGCTGGCGGCAACGTTGCTCCAACGTATGGGCTTTGAGGTCGATATTGCGCAAGACGGCTCGTTGGGTGTGGATATGGCAGAACGACAACTCTACGATGCCATCCTGATGGATGTGCAGATGCCGGTGATGAATGGTTTGGAGGCAACCCGCGCGATCCGCCACGGTACCGGGCGGAACCAGGGTGGATGGATCATTGCGCTGACAGCCAACGCTATGGAATCGGACCGACAAGAATGCCTGTCTGCAGGCATGAATGACTTTTTGTCCAAGCCCCTGCGCAAAGAGGATTTGAGTGCCGCCGTTAGCCGTATTCCAAAGGCTATACATCCAACTACTTGAGTCTGAAACCGCTCGCGTGGTGGGTGCTCGACTTCGGGCGTGCCAATGTTATGGAGGGTTGATGTCGCGGGTGAACAGCCTGGCTCCTTGCCAGTGGCCCGTTTGGCACAACTCGCGCACCAGCGTGTGTGTTACCGCTTCCACTGCTTGGGATGCGGCAGACCCCGGAATATGGCCGGAGGCACACAGGGCCAAGGTGCGCTCCAATGGCGGAGTATGGTTCACTTTGCTGGCGCTCAACAGACCCGTGCTGATTTCATGATGAAACGGCATCAACGGTAAAAGTGTGCGCCCTAGCCCGGCCAGCAGGGTGGTACGCAGGATGCTGATGGAGCTAATGTCGGCCTCCACCACTGGCGGAGCCAGTCCTGCGCGCGCAGCTGCGTTGTCGATAATGGGGCGTACCCCATGCGGGCTGGCCGGTAGTATCAACGGCATGGTGAGCACTTGTTTGAACGGAACACTGGCGCGCCGTTTTTTGCCTTCTAGGGATGGCTCGATCAGATACATCTGTTCGCAAAGCAGAGGCGTGGCGGCAAACTCGGACAAATGCCCATCGTCAAACAGTACGGCCAGATGAATCTGACCGGTACGCAATTGTTTGCTGAGGTTGCCGGTTAGCTCCTCCGTCAGTTCCAACTGCACTTTGGGTAACTGCTGGCGCACCGCTCGCAGCAGCGGCAAGGCCAGTGCGTTGGATACGCTGTGCGGAATGCCAAACACCACTTTGCCACGGGGTTCTGCGGTGCCGCTGCGCGCACTGGCAATTGCTTCTTCTGCTTGGCGCAGGATAGATACCGCATGGGGGAAAAAGCGGTTGCCTGCTTCAGTCAGCTCCACGCCTCGGCGCGATCGGTGAAACAGGGGCGTGCCCAATTCATCTTCCAGCTGCGCAACCTGGTGGCTTAGTGCTGACTGGGCAATAAACACCCGCTGCGCTGCTTTGGAAAACGAGCCGCTGTCGGCGATGGCGAGAAAGTAGCGGAGTTGGCGGAGTTCCATGAAGTGTCGGAAAAACAAGACTCCATTGTATTCAAGCTATCTAATTTCAAGATATTGCTATATGAAGTATGTATTGGACAGATGGCTTGTCTCATCTTCTAATCGCTTTACCCACTCTGCTGCTTTTCACTCCTTGGTTACAAGCCAACGAGCCAGCCAGACCCGGCGACTGCTGGCAGCAGGGGCACCTTGTACCCAAGGTGTCGACGGTGGGTGTTTCAAGCAGCTGTAGGTATGCGAGCGAAATATTTGAGCGACGCGCGTCTGGGGCAGCCCGTATCATGGGCGCATGACCAACCAATAGCCCGAAGCCCCAATGAAACGTCGTAAATGCCTTAGCGCACTGGCTATGTTGGGAGCGCTCCCTGTTGTTGGCCGCAGTGCAGATGTCGCAAGCTCCAGTCGCGGCAGCGTGTCGAGCCATCCGCGTCTGTTGGTAAGTGAAGCAGAGTGGGCCAGTCTGGACGAGCGACGCAAGGGCGACCCAGACTTGGAGCGCTTTGCAACCTTGCTGCTGACACGCGCCCGCAATGATCTGGGGCTTGCCCAGTTGACGTACAAGCTTGATGGACGCCGACTGCTCAGCACCTCGCGTGAAGCCATTCGCCGGGTGCTGCAGTGGGCCTTTGCGTATCGGATCACGGGCGAGGCCGCCTTCCTCGACCGGGCACGTATCGAAATGCTCGCGGTTGCCGCTTTCCCCGATTGGAACCCCAGCCATTACCTTGATGTGGCCGAGATGACAGCAGGATTGGCCATTGGATACGACTGGCTCTTCAACGACCTCTCCAAGACCGATCGGACACTCTTACGTACAGCCATCATTGACAAAGGGATCGCCCAAGCGCGCAACGGACACAAAACATTCCGCTATCGCAACAATTGGAACCAGGTTTGTATTGGCGGCATGGTGCTGGGCGCGATGGCTGTGCAGGACGACGAGCCCGCGCTGGCCGCCGACGTCCTGGCCGCAGCCCAGAAGGAGGTCCTGACCGGGCTGGACGCCTACCAACCCGACGGTGTTTACCCGGAAGGGCCGGGTTACTGGAGCTATGGCACGACTTACTCGGTACTGCTGGTGGCAGCACTGCGCAACGCTTCCTTGCCGGACTGGGGCGTGCTTGCGGCACCTGGGTTTGCCCGAAGCGCAGAGTTCTACACGCACTCCATTGGCACCTCTGGCAAGCACTTCAACTTTGCAGACGGCAATGAAGGGCAAGAGCTGCCATCGCCGATTGTGTACCTTGCACGCGAACTGGGGCAGCCAGACTGGCTGAACTCCAAGCGCGAAATGATCCGCAAGAATCAGGGCGTGTCCGAGCGATTCGCGCCGCTATCTATTCTGTGGTGGCCCACCAAGGGCTCTGGCATTTCTACGCTCCCATCTTTTGCAGGGCAAGGTGCACAACCGGTGGCAATCTGGCGTTCGTCTTGGGCCGACCCGAATGCCTTGTGGTTTGCCATCAAAGGCGGGGGTGCAGCCCACAACCATGCCCATATGGATGGTGGCAGTTTTGCGCTGGACTACGCCGGACTGCGCTGGGCCAAAGACTTGGGGATGCAGGATTACAACAGCCTCGAATCGCGCGGCATCGACCTTTGGAACATGAGGCAAGAATCGCCGCGGTGGAAGGTGTTCCGCTTGGGTAGTGATGCGCACAACACCTTGACAGTTGGTGGCAAACCCCATAGTGCTCTTGGCATGGCCACACTGCGCATGGTGAACGAAAACGAAGCACTGGTTGATCTGTCCTCCGTGCTGGGCCTAAATATGGCCAGCCGCCGCGTCCGTTTTTCTGCCACTGCGGTGGAAATGGATGACAGGCTTGAAGGAGCCCCCCCAGGCACCTCCGTCCGATGGACGATGGCGACAGAAGCCGGAGTCCATTTAGAGGGCAGCACGGCGAGATTGACACAAAAAAATAAGTCAATGCGTGTGCAGTTTGCTGGCAGTGGTTTGCGACTGGAGGTGAGAGATATTTCTGCGCCCGCGAGTGACCTGGATTCTCCAAATCCCAATACCCGCCAGCTCATCGTCAGCGCTCCAGCGCAGGCTGATGGGAGCTGGCACTTGTGTGTGCGCTTCGGGGTCATTTGATCGCAAACCTGACCTATCTTGGACATTGCAGGCGTTGTTAGGAGGCGTCAACATTGACAATGGGATGCAGGGCGGGGGCTCCAAACTCATCGCACAATTTTTTGACTAAACATATGACAAATAATCTATCCTTGTCATCATTTCCTCGAATCACCACCACGCTATGACGCCGCATTCTAAGAATTCAGTTTCCACGTACACCGGTCGAAATCTGCACGGCCAAGTGGTGAACGAAATGGGCCGCCGTATTGTGGGTGGTGTCTACGCGGCGGGCGGTCTATTGCCCAACGAAGAGTTGTTGTGCCAAGAGCTCTCCGTCAGCCGCACCGCGTTACGGGAGGCGGTCAAGGTGCTGGCTGCCAAAGGTTTGCTGGAGTCGCGACCGCGGGTTGGCACCCGAGTGCGGACCAAAGACCTGTGGAATTTGTTGGACCCCGACATTCTTGCCTGGCGATGTGCAACCGGAGTCGATGCCGAGTTTTTGCGGCACCTGATGGAGTTGCGCGAAATACTGGAGCCGGCGGCTGCATCACTGGCTGCAAAAAGTCGCAGCAATGACCAATTGGCCGCCATTGCCAGCGCACTGTCACGAATGCAATCTGCGTCAGTTATCAGCCAGTGGGTGGAGGCTGATCTGGAGTTTCATACCGCCATATTGCGGGCCACCAATAACCCATTGTTGATGCCGCTAGCCGCAATTATTGGCAGTGCACTGGAGTCGCTACTCGCGGTGAGCGCCCGGCGAGCGGGAGACTTCAAGCGTGGGTTTGGGGATCACCAAAAAGTATTCCAGGCGATCGAGGCCGGTGATGCACAAAGCGCACTGCACCGAATGGCAGGGATGCTTTCCGACACGCGAACGCTGATGAAAAGTGTCTTGATAGAACATTAGTCGGGGATTTTTTGCGAGAGCTTGGCGGAATCGAGGGTATTCCCTTGATTTGTTTGCGTTTATTTGTATGACAATTAAACGCAAGAATCACCCGTTAAGCCCACATGACCGACTCCACGCCCAAGAAACGCCGCTCTCAGCACTGGTTTGGCGGCACCAGCAAAGACAATTTCATTCACCGCAGCTGGATGAAGAGCGAAGGTCTGCCTGACGACAGCTTTGATGGCCGCCCGGTCATCGGCATTTGCAACACCTGGAGTGAGCTGACCCCTTGTAACCAGCATTTCCGTGAACTGGCTCAACGGGTCAAACATGGCGTGCTGCAGGCGGGTGGCTTGCCGGTTGAGTTTCCAGTGTCTTCTTTGGGTGAGACCTTGATGCGTCCCACCGCCATGCTCTACCGCAACCTGGCCAGCATCGATGTGGAAGAGGGCATTCGGGCCCATCCGCTGGATGGCGTCGTGCTCCTGGCAGGTTGCGACAAAACCACGCCTGCCACATTGATGGGTGCCGCCAGTGTGGACTTGCCCACTATCGTGGTGTCAGGTGGTGGCATGCTCAATGGTCACTACCGCGGAGAAACGATCGGCTCCGGCACCCATGTGTGGAAGTTTTCCGAGGCGGTGAATGCGGGCTCGATGACACTGCCCCAGTTCATGCAAGCCGAAGGTTCCATGTCCCGGTCAGCCGGCACGTGCATGACCATGGGCACCGCGTCCACCATGGCCAGCCTGGTCGAGGCCTTGGGCGTGGCACTGCCTACCAATGCGGCAATTCCAGCGGTCGATTCCAGGCGTTATGAACTGGCCCAGCGTGCCGGTCGCCAAATCGTGGATCTGGTGAACCGCGATGTGCGCTTGTCGCACATCCTGACCCGGGAAGCATTTGAGAACGCGATCCGTGTATGCGGTGCCATCGGTGGCTCCACGAACGCGGTCATCCATCTGCTGGCCATCGCAGGGCGGGTTGGCATTGAGCTGACGCTGGACGACTGGGATCGCTTGGGGCGGGATATTCCCACCATCCTGAACCTCATGCCCTCCGGCAAGTACCTGATGGAAGACTTCTACTACGCAGGCGGCCTGCCGGTCGTGATGAGGCGCCTGCTGGACGCAGGCAAGCTGCATGGCCATGCCATGACGGTGAACGGCTACACGATTTCTGACAACGTCAAGGACGCGGAATGCTTCAATGACGACGTCATCCTGTCGCTGGACAAGCCGTTGGTGGACCAGGGCGGTCTGGCCATTCTGCGCGGCAACCTCGCACCCAATGGTGCCGTGATCAAGCCCTCTGCCGCCACCGCAAGCTTGCTCCAGCACACCGGTCGGGCCGTGGTGTTTGAAGACATAGACCACTACAAGAGCCGCATTCAGGACCCCGATCTGGACATCGATGCGAACTCCGTCATGGTGCTCAAAAACTGCGGCCCCATGGGCTACCCGGGCATGGCTGAAGTCGGCAACATGGGTCTGCCGCCCAAGCTGCTCAAGCAAGGCGTGACGGATATGGTCCGCATCTCCGATGCCCGCATGAGCGGCACTGCCTTTGGCACTGTGGTGCTGCACGTAGCGCCTGAAGCCGCAGCCGGAGGCCCGTTGGCTCTGGTCAAGGACGGCGACATGATCGAACTCGATGTGGCTGCGCGCAAGCTGCAACTGTTGATCAGTGATGAAGAACTGGCGCAACGCCGCGCCTCCTGGGTGGCACCGCCTGAACCCTTGTCTGGGTATGTACGCCTGTACCACAAGCACGTTTTGCAGGCCGATAAAGGGGCAGACCTGGATTTCCTCGTAGGCTGCCGCGGCGACGCCGTGCCCCGTGACTCCCACTAAGCGCATTGGCAAGGAAATCTCATGGCCCGTATTGAACTGAACCGCGTTTTCAAAGCCTATGGCGACCACGCACCAGTGATCCGCGATGTGTCGCTGGATATTGGGGAAAACGAATTTTGTGTTTTCGTAGGCCCGTCGGGCTGCGGCAAATCCACCCTGTTGCGTATGGTGGCTGGTCTGGAAACCATCAACAGCGGCGAACTGCGCATTGGTGGTCAGAAAATGAACGATGTAGCCCCCGCCCAGCGCGGTGTGGCCATGGTGTTCCAGAGCTACGCGCTTTTTCCCCACATGACCGTGTTTGAAAACATGGCGTTTGGCCTGCGCCTATCCAAGACTCCGCAAGACCAAATTGACCGCCGTGTGAACGAAGCGGCACGCATTCTCCAGCTCGGACCCTTGCTGGAGCGTTTGCCCAAGGCCCTGTCGGGTGGCCAGCGTCAGCGCGTGGCGATTGGTCGCGCTATCGTGCGCGAACCTGGCGTGTTTTTGTTTGACGAGCCGCTGTCTAACCTGGACGCCGCTTTACGCGTGCAAACGCGCTTCGAGATTGCCAAGATCCACCGCGATTTCGGCAAGGCCAGCACGGTCTACGTGACCCACGACCAAGTTGAAGCCATGACGCTGGCCGACCGCATCGTGTTGCTCAACGCTGGCGAAGCCGTGGCCAAGGACGGCAGCGTCGCCCAGTTTGGTGCGCCACTGGAGCTGTACCACCGCCCGGTCAACAAGTTTGTTGCGGGCTTCATTGGTTCCCCGAAGATGAATTTTGTTGAGGGTGTTCTGACCGCCGCAACCCCCGAAGTAGCCAGCGTCAAACTGGTTGGCGGTGAGAGCCTCCAAGTACGTGTCAACGCGACGCGCTTGGCGACAGGCAGCCCGGTGACCATTGGTCTGCGGCCGGAGGACGCGGAAATTGGCACTGGTTCCCAGCATGTGATCCGCGTTGTGCAGTGGCAGGAACGTTTGGGCGAATCCACCTACCTGTACCTCGACAGTGGCGTCGCTGGCGCCCCGTGGGTTGTCAAAGCCCCGGGCAATTCGTTTGCCAAGGCGGGCGAGCGCGTGGCCATGTCGCTGCCGCCGCAGCACCTGCATTTGTTTGATGTAGATGGCCGTGCGCTGGAGCGCACTGTGGCCAATGAAGACTTGCCGCTGGCATCCGCCGTCGCAACAGCCTGAGACACACTTCCATGAAACTCGGCGTTTGCTATTACCCCGAACAATGGCCCGAAGCGTGGTGGGCCGACGATGCCCGCCAAATGGTGGATGTGGGCATCGAGTACGTGCGCATTGCCGAATTTGCCTGGAGCCGCATTGAACCCAACCCGGGCCAATTTGAGTGGGCTTGGCTGGACCGTGCTATCGACATACTCCATGCCGCCGGGCTGAAGGTGGTGATGTGCACGCCCACCGCCACGCCCCCCAAATGGCTGGTCGATGCCGACCCGTCCATGCTGGCGGTGGATGCGAATGGCGACACCCGTGGTTTCGGCTCACGGCGTCACTACTGTTTTTCCAGCAAAACCTACCGCGCGCAGTCCGCGCGCATCACTTCCGAAGTAGGCAAGCGCTACGGCAAGCACCCGGGCGTCGTGGCCTGGCAAACCGACAACGAGTACGGCTGTCACCTCACCGTACTGAGCTACAGCCAGGCTGCACGCGCCGAGTTCCGCGTGTGGCTTGCGAAGCGTTATGGCATAGTCGCCGCACTCAACGCGGCGTGGGGAACGGTGTTCTGGAGTCAGGAGTACCGCAGTTTTGACGAAGTGGATGCGCCGGTAGGCACAGTCACCGAAGCCAACCCCGCGCACCGTCTGGACTATCGCCGCTTTGCCTCGGACGAGGTGGTGGCCTTCAACCGTATCCAGACCGATCTGCTGCGCCAGCACTCACCCGGCCGTGATGTGGTGCATAACTACATGGGCTTCTTCACCGAGTTCGACCACCACGATGTGGCACAGGACCTCGATGTTGCGACGTGGGACAGCTACCCGCTGGGCTTCACCCAGGACTTCTTCCTGACCGCGGACGAAAAGCGCCGCTACGCCCGCACCGGGCATCCCGATATTCCGTCTTTCCACCACGACCTCTATCGTGGCATGTGCCAGGGCGCCAACAAAGGCCGATGGTGGGTCATGGAGCAACAACCGGGGCCGGTGAACTGGGCGCAGTGGAACCCGGCGCCGCTGGATGGCATGGTGCGCCTGTGGACATGGCAGGCTTTTGCCCATGGCGCCGAAGTGGTGAGCTACTTCCGCTGGCGCCAGGCGCCGTTTGCCCAAGAGCAGATGCACGCCGGCCTGAACCGCCCGGACCGCAGCCTGGACCAAGGCGGTATGGAAGCCAAGCAGGTGTTCGCTGAGGTGCAGAAGCTGGGACTCAATTCCAAGCCAAATCTACCCCTAGCGCCCATGGAGTCTGCGCGAGCAGCTATCATTTTTGATTACCCCAGTATTTGGATGGCGCAAATACAGCCACAAGGGGCAGACTTCAATGCCATCGAAATCGCATTCCGCGCCTACAGCGCCATGCGCTGCTTAGGCCTGGACGTAGACATCGTCTCCAGCAAGGCCGACGTGTCTGCCTACCAACTGGTCTTGCTGCCGGCCCACATGCGTGAAGACGCTGTCTTGGCCCAGCGCTTGCAAGCCAGCGGCGCGCAAGTGGTGTTCGGGCCACGCAGCGGTGCCAAGGGCCAGGCCCTTGCATTTCCGGACACGCTGCCGCCCGGTGCATTCGGTACCTTGGCCGGTGTGCAAGTGCAACGCGTGGCATCGCTGCCGCCTGGTCTGACCGACGCTGTGCAATGGGCGGATGGTGGAGCTTTTGAAGTCACACGCTGGCGCGAGGACTTGGCGCTCACCGGTGCCACCAGTGTTGCGACATTTGCAGATGGCAAACCCGCTGTCACGCGCCACGGCGCAGTGTGGTACAGCGCGGGCTGGCCCAACGAGGGCGGGTGGCTTCAGCTCCTCACGCAAGCCGCACAGGCTGCCGGACTTGCACCGCAAGCGGTTCCCGCCGATGTGCGCATTAGCCGCAAAGGCGACCTCGCCTTTGTCCAGAATTTTTCGAGTTCAACGGTGAATTTTTCCCCGTCAACACATGCGCTCTGCCTGCTGGGTGCGCGTGAATTGGCCCCCCAGGGCCTGGCCATCTGGAAGCTAACCGCTTCCAAATAACGCGTCTGACGACGTAACTTTAGGAGACAAGACATGACATTCAAACCTGTACGACTCGCTCTGGCAACCGCGGCCTTGATGGCCTGTGGACTGTCAGCAATGGCTGGCGACCTGGTGATCAACACCGACGCCTCGGATCCCGCACCCAAGGCCGCGTTTGAAGCCTTGGTCAAGGGATTTGAGAAGGCCAACCCAGATGTGAAGGTGAAGATCAACACCTTTGACCACGAAGGCTACAAGACTTCCATTCGCAACTTCCTGACGGCCAATCCGCCGGACCTCGCCACTTGGTACGCAGGCAACCGCATGGCACCGTTTGTCAATGCCGGCTTGTTTGAAGATGTGAGTGATGTGTGGGCCAAGGAAGGCTTGAACGAGTCGTTCAAGTCAGCCAGCGCCTCCATGACCATCAATGGCAAAAAGTGGGGCCTGCCCTACACCTACTACCAGTGGGGTGTGTACTACCGCAAGGACATCTTCGCCAAGCTGAAGATTGCTGAGCCCAAGACTTGGGAAGACCTGGTCAAGGCATCTGCCACTCTGAAGTCCAACAACATCACACCGTTTGCCATCGGCACCAAAGCCACCTGGACAACCGGCGGCTGGTTTGACTACATGAACATGCGCGTCAATGGCTACGAGTTCCACATGGACCTGACCGCTGGCAAGGTGCCTTACACCGACAAGCGCGTGCAAGCGGTGTTCGACAAGTGGGATGATCTGGTGAAGCCCGGCTACTACCTGGCCAACCATGCCTCCTACCAGTGGCAAGAGGCGCTGCCTGCGTTCGTGAAGGGCGAGGCCGCCATGTACCTGATGGGCAACTTTGCAGTGGCTCCGATGAAGGAAGCCGGACTGACTGAAGCGCAACTGGGCTTCATGCAGTTCCCTGAGATTACCAAGGGTGTGCCGAAGGCTGAAGATGCACCTACCGACACTATCCACATTACTTCCAAGGCCAAGAACAAGGTGGATGCGCGTCGCTTCCTGGCCTACATGGCCAAGCCAGAAGTGCAAACCGAAATGAACACCATTTTGGGCCAACTGCCAGTCAACAAAAACGCCACCATGCCCAAGGACACGTACCTGAAGGCAGGCTTCTCCATGCTGTCCAACGCTTATGCGTTGGGTCAGTTCTATGACCGCGACGCACCTGCAGAAATGGCCCAGGCCGGCATGAACGGGTTCCAACAGTACATGTTGAAACCGCAAGACCGCCAAGCCATCCTGGAACGCCTGGAGCAAGTGCGCCAACGCGTTTACAAGTAATCGGTTAAGTCCCTTGCGGGCAACGGCGCACTCCAAGTG
>REAW01000031.1 GCA_004293725.1 Curvibacter sp. | reverse complement strand
GGGGTCGAGTACGTCAAAGCGGCTGCTACCGCGCGTCCATTCGCCGTTGATCAGGGCGTCGGTTTTGAGGAGGCTGGGGTCTTTGAGTTGGGTGAGGGGGCTGTTCATGGGGACTCTAAAGGTTCAATGTTCTCGACGAGTCGGTTTCAGGCCCGCAGCGCAGCCACCATGGCGGCTTCCAGCATGTCCAAGCCTTCGTCCACGATGGCATCGCTGGCGGTCAGTGGAACCAAAATGCGTACGACGTTGCCATAGGTGCCGCAAGACAGGAGGATGAGTCCGAGCTTGGTTGCTTCGGCACACAAGCGCTTGGTCAGATCGGCATCGGGTTGGTGCACGTCGCCGTTTTTGCAAAGCTCCAGGGCCACCATGGCACCCAAGCCGCGCACATCGGCAATGGCAGGCTGTTGGGTAGCCAGCTTTTGCAGGCGACTGGTGATGCGCTGGCCCAGTGTTTTGCTGCGCTCCAGCAGTTTCTCTTTCTCAAATACCTGCAGCACGGCCAGCGCTGCTGCACAGCCTAGCGGGCTTCCTGCATAGGTGCCACCCAGTCCACCGGGGGCCGGTGCATCCATCACTTCGGCGCGGCCTACGACTGCAGAGATGGGGAAGCCGCCTGCCATGGACTTCGCCATGGTGATGAGGTCGGGTGCAATGCCACTCTGTTCAATGGCAAACCATGTGCCGGTTCGACCCGCTCCGGTTTGAATTTCGTCGGCGATTAGCAAAATGCCGTGCTGGTCGCACAGTGTCCGCAGACGTTGCAAAAAGTCCGCTGGTGCAACGTTGAACCCGCCTTCGCCCTGCACGGGTTCCACAATGATGGCAGCGACGCGGCTGGCTTCAATATCGTTCTTGAAGATGGTTTCCACCGAAGCGAGCGCGTCATCCACACTCACGCCATGCAGTGCATTGGGAAACTGGGCGTGGAAGATATCTCCGGGGAAAGGGCCAAAGCCCACCTTGTAGGGAACCACTTTGCCAGTCATGCCCAGCGTGAGCAGTGTGCGGCCGTGGTAGCCGCTGGTGAACGCAATGACACCCGAGCGTTTGGTGTGGGCGCGGGCAATTTTGATGGCGTTTTCTACCGCCTCGGCGCCTGAGCTCAGGAAGAATGTCTTCTTGTCAAAGTTGCCAGGGGCCAGCGCATTGATGCGCTCTGCCAGCTCCACATAGGGCTCGTAGGCCAGTACCTGAAAGCAGGTATGGGTGTAATGTTCCAGTTGCTTTTGTACTGCGGCAATGATCTCAGGGTGGCGATGCCCAGTGTTGAGTACCGCAATGCCGCCGGCGAAGTCGATGTAGCGTCGGCCTTCCACATCCCATACCTCCGCGTTTTCGCCTTTGGAGATAAACACTTCGTGGCTTTGCCCGACGCCGCGGGGGATGGCAGCGCGGCGACGGGCCATGAGGGAAGCGTTGGATGCTGATGTGCTGTTTGTCATGTTTACAACCTTTATGAAGTGGGAAGCTTAGGCGTTGTGTTTCACCATGATATGGCGAGCGCAACTGTAATCTTCCAGAGCATAAACCGACATGTCTTTCCCATAACCAGAGTGCTTGACGCCGCCATGGGGCATTTCTGAGACCAGCATGAAGTGGGTATTGACCCAGGTGCAGCCGTACTGCAGGCGGGAGGCGATATTCATCGCCAAACCCACATCTTTGGTCCAGACGGAGCTGGCCAAACCGTATTCGGAATCATTGGCAAAGGCGATCGCCTGCTCTGCGTCCTTGATGCGCGTTACAGACACAACCGGACCAAAAACTTCGCTGCGCACAATTTCATCGTCTTGAAGCGCTCCTGCCACCACCGTCGGCTTGTAAAAGAAGCCCTTGGTGCCACTGGTGCTTCCGCCTGCCGTGATTTCGACGTGGGGGAGCTGACTGGCACGGTCCACAAAGCTGGCCACGCGGTCACGCTGGCGTGCCGAGATGAGTGGCCCCATTTCGACACCGGGCTCTTGTTGGGTCCCGGTTTTGATGGAGGACACCGCACTACTCAAATCCGCCACCAGTCGCTCGTAGATTTTTTCGCCCGCATAGATGCGGCATGCTGCGGTGCAGTCTTGGCCCGCGTTGTAATAGCCAAAGGTGCGTATGCCTTCCACCACGCTGGCGATGTCGGCATCGTCCAAAACGATGACAGGTGCTTTGCCGCCGAGTTCAAGATGGGTGCGTTTGATGCCGCGCGCTGCGGCTTCCATGATTTTGCTGCCGGTCGAAACGTCGCCGGTGAGCGACGCCATGCGGATGCGCGGGTCGCGGATCAATGGCGCGCCTACGGAATCACCACGTCCACAGACGATGTTGACGACACCGGGGGGCAGAATTTTTGCCAGAAGCTCGCCAAATCGCAGTGTGGTCAGTGGTGTCATTTCAGACGGTTTGAGCACCACCGTGTTGCCCATGGCGATGGCGGGCCCCAGCTTCCAGGCGGCCATCATCAACGGGTAGTTCCACGGGGCGATGGAGGCCACCACGCCCAGTGCGTCGCGGCGGATCATGCTGGTGTGGCCCGGCAGATACTCCCCGGCCAGTGCACCCATCATGTTGCGGATGGCGCCGGCAAAGAAGCGGTAGACGTCGGCGATGGCGGGGATTTCGTCGTTGCGCGCGGCGGCCAGCGGCTTGCCGCAGTTCAGAGATTCCAGCGACGCAAATTCATCGCCGTTGGCTTCTATGGCGTCGGCAATCTTGAGGAGATAAGCACTACGGTCTTTCGGCGTCAAACCGGCCCAACCCGGAAAGGCTGCATGGGCAGCATCCACGGCCTGGCGCAACTGGTCAGCGCTGGCTTCGCGAACTTCGCAGAGCACATCGCCGGTCGCGGGGTTGAGTACCGGCTCCGCACGGCCTTCGCCGGTTACGCAGGTGCCGTTGATGAGCAATTGGGTGGGGAAGCGTTGTATAGCCATGATGTTTGGATGTGATGGTGAAAACGATGACAGGGTTAGCGGTTGTTGGGGTTGGCGTCGCCGTCTCGGGTCAGGCGCCAGGCCAGCACAATCAGCGGCATGGTGAGCAGCATGACGATCAGGGCGACCACATTGGTAATGGCAGCGTCGCGCGGGCGTCCCAACTGGTTCAGCAGCCAAATGGGCAGGGTTTGATCGGCACCTGCGGTAAAGGTAGTCACGATCAGCTCGTCCACCGAAAGTGCAAAGGCCAAAATGCCTCCTGCCAGCAGGGCGGTACCCAACTGGGGAAGAATCACGTAACGCAAAGTGGTCAACGTGTCTGCTCCCAAGTCCATGGAGGCTTCCCACAGGCGGTTTGGCAGACGGCGCAAACGAGCCACCACATTGTTGTGAACGATCACAACGCAAAACGTGGCGTGTCCGATGGCGATGGTCCAAAAGCCAGGTGTCACATCCATCAACTTGAATGCCGACAACAGCGCAATTCCGGTCACGATGCCTGGCAGTGCAATGGGCATGATCAACAGCGTGGTGAACGCGTTCTTGCCAAAGAAACGATCCCGGTTAAGTGCCGCGGCCGTGAGGGTACCCAGCACGATGGCAATCAGCGTGGCGACTGCCGCCACGGAGAGCGACAGGCCAATGGCATCGCGAATGTCGGTGCGTTCCATCACCTTGGCAAACCAGCGCAAGGTCATGCTGTCCCAAGACCACACGGCTCCGGCTGAGCTATCGTGGAAGGCGCTGACAGCAATGAACACCAGGGGCAGATGCAGAAAGGCCAGTCCGCCATAGGCGGAAAGACGCAGTATGAGTTTAGAGCGCATTGAATGCTCCCAAGCGGCGTGCCAGTGCCAGGTAGAGGGTGATCAGAACAATCGGCACACAGGTGAACGCCGCCGCAAGGGGAATGTTGCCAATCGTTCCTTGCAGGGTGTAGACCATGTTGCCGATGTAGAAGCCAGACGGACCAATGAGCTGCGGAATGATGTAGTCACCCAGCGTCAGCGAGAAGGTAAAGATGGAGCCTGCCACTACCCCGGGAAACGCCAACGGCCACAACACACTGGTGAAGGTTTTGAAGGGGGTTGCGCCCAAGTCCGCAGATGCGAGCAGCAGATTCGCGGGTACCCGTTCGATGGCTGCCTGGATAGGCAAAATCATGAAGGGAAGCCAGATGTAGGTAAACACCAAAAAACGGCCCAGATTGGAGGTAGCCAAGGTTTCACCACCGATCACCGGCAGCTGCAAAATGCCCTCCAGCACAGGCAACAAGCCCAGTTGCCGCAAAGTCCAATAGATGACGCCGCCCTGCGCCAGCAGTACGGTCCAAGCGTAGGCCTTGACGATGTAGCTGGCCCACATGGGCAACATGACGCTGACAAAGAAGAAGCCTTTTTCACGGGGGCCGGCGTGGTGGGCCATGTAATACGCCATCGGAAAGCCGATCAGCACACAACCCACGGTGACGGCCACGGCCATCAAAACCGTACGCAACACAATGTCGTAGTTGGCTGGGTTCAGCAAGCTGGTGAAGTTGTCGCTGGTCAGTTCGGCGGTGACCGACATGGCCATCTCGTCGAAGGTAAAAATGCTCTGGCTTAGCAAGGTGAGCAGCGAGCCGACATAGACCACGCCAAACCACAGAAGTGGCGGCAGCAGGATCAAAAACAGCGTGAGGGTTCGCCGCTGGTAGAGCGTGTTGGAAATGTGTCTGCGCAGGCTGTGTGCTTCGGACTGCAAAGAGGGCAAGGCGGCGGCTTCACGCATCGAGCATCACCATGTGTTGTTCTGCCCACTGCAAGGCAATGCGCTGTCCAGCCTGCGTTGCAGCGGCCAATGCACTTGCGGCTTCGCTTTCCGGCTGCAGTGCGGTCAGTGTTTGGTTGCCTACGCGGACTTCCACGCGCTGCGAGGCCCCCAAAAATTGGATCGCCAAAACCTCCCCCTCTACTTGCAAGCTGCCTGGTGCAGCAGACATTCCAAGGGCCAGCAAGGAAATTTTTTCTTGTCGTACTGCGAAAGGCTGGCGTTTGCCGGTGAGGTTGTGTGCCAGTTCCGCATCAAACACGTTGGAACTACCGACAAAGTCAGCGACAAAACGGGTGCGGGGGCGGTGGTACAAATCGCGTGGCGTGGCGATTTGTTCGATTTGTCCTTTGTTAAATACCGCGATGCGGTCCGACATGGACAAGGCCTCGCTTTGGTCGTGGGTGACATAGACAAAGGTAATGCCCAGTTTGCGGTGCAAGACCTTGAGCTCTACCTGCATCTGCTCGCGCAATTTCAAATCCAACGCGCCCAGGGGTTCGTCGAGCAACAAAATACGTGGCCGGTTGACCAAGGCGCGAGCCAGGGCCACGCGTTGGCGTTGTCCGCCAGAAAGCTGGGCTGGTGTGCGCTCGCCGTGGTCGGGCAAAGCAACCATGGCCAGTGCCTCGCGCGCCTGTGCCAAACGCTCGGCCTTGGGAACCTTGCGCACCATCAAGCCATAGGCTACGTTGTCCAACACATTCATATGTGGAAACAGCGCGTAGTCTTGGAATACGGTATTCACATCACGGGCATACGGTGGGGTGCCAGACGCCTCGTTTCCCATCAGGCGCAAGCTACCGCTGCTAGGCTGCTCAAAGCCCGCCATTAGCCGCAGCGAAGTCGTCTTGCCGGAACCCGACGGCCCCAGCATGGAGAAGAACTCACCTTCTTCCACACTGAAACTGACGCGGTCCAGGGCCTTGACGTCTCCGTAATGCCTGGAAACCTGTTGAAACTCGATAGCGACTGGCATGTTTTCCCTAGTTAACTTAGCAAGAATTGATCAGCGGCCGCCCATGATGGCGATGTAGTCCAGCGCCCATTTGGAGTAAGGAACGCAGGTGCCCTGGGTCGTGCATTTGGCTTCAGGGGTCTTCCAGAATTTGATCTTGTTCAAGTCGTCAAATCCATTGACCTTGCAGAAGTCGCTACCACCAGGAGCTTTGGCTTTGCATGCACCCGGTGTCACGGGCACCGTACCGAACCACTCGGCCAACGGCGCCTGGAGCTTGTCGCTCAACTGGTGTTCCATCCATTTGTAGGCGCAATTCACGTTCTTGGCATTGGTATGGAGCATGGTGGTGTCGGCCCAGCCTGTTGCACCTTCTTTAGGGATGACAGAGGCAATGGGCTTCTTCTCGCCCTTCAGGCTGTTGACCATGAAGCCCCATGAGCCGGAGGCAACCACACCTTCATTTTTGAAATCGGTCATTTGCACGGTGGCGTCATGCCAGTAACGATGGGTCAGTTTTTTCTGGCCGCGCAGCAGCTCCAGCGCTGCTGCGTATTGCTTTTCGTTGAGTTCGTAGGGGTCTTTGATACCCAGCGCTGGGTTCTTGGTCATCAGGTACAGCGCTGCATCGGCAATGTAGATGGGGCCGTCATAAGCCTGGACGCGGCCTTTGTTGGACTTGCCGTCGGGAAGGTTCTGTTCTTCAAACACCACGGACCACGAGGTGGGTGCAGTCTTGAAGGTGTCGGTGTTGTACATCAGTACATTGGGTCCCGACTGGTACGGCACGCCATAGTTTTTGCCGCCCTGTGTGTGCCAAGGCGCGTTTTGCAAGCGCTTGTCGATGTTCTTGTAGCTGGGGACCAGGCCGATGTTGACTTCCTGCACCAATTTGGCAGCGATCAGGCGTCCGCTGGCATCGCCCGAGGCTGTGACCAAGTCGTGACCGCCTGCTTTCATCAGCGAAACCATTTCATCGGAAGTGGCTGCGGTCTTCACGTTGACCTTGCATCCGGTGTCTTTTTCGAAGCTGGTGGTCCAGTCGTATTCCTTGACCGTTGCGCCACGTTCGATGTAGCCAGCCCAAGCAATGATGTTGAGTTGGCCTTCACCTTTGCCGATGGCAGTGGGGGGGGCTGCAAAGCTGGTGGCTGCTGACAGGGCGAACAGACCGGCAAGAACTGCGCGTGTATGCGACATGGAAACTCTCCAAGGGTTGTAGGGAGTCTGCATCTTAGAAAGGCCCGTCCAAGCGTGCCACGCGGGCAAACCAATACAATCCATCGGTAAAACAGATACCTCGCACCACAATCGTCAAAAATTAGTGGTTTACCCTAGGTCCGAAGTTGGTGCGGCGCAGGGTTTACCCGGAAAATGCGCCATAAAGGTGCCTGTATTGTCGAAATGAGCACGTCATTCAAGAGCATTCGGTATTTCATTGCGGTCGCAGAGTCGGGTTCGATTTCAGCTGCCATCCATGAATTGGGTGTATCCCAGTCCGTGGTGTCGCAGGCCATTGCACAAATTGAAGCCGATTTAGGCACCTTGCTGTTTGAGCGCCGGGCTCGCGGCATGTCATTGACCCATGCGGGCCACCAGTTTCTGCGTCACGCCCACCAGATTGAGGTGGCCATGCGCAATGCGCGAGATGCCTTGGCTTCGCGTCCTCATACTGTCACCGGCCACCTCAACATTGGCGTCACCAGCCTGATGGTGGGCTACTACCTGCCGTTTCTGCTGGACCGATTCCGCCGCGTGTTTCCACGGATTACGGTACAGATTACGGAAGACCGGCGCGACTATCTGGAGCATCTGCTGGTTAGTGGTGAGCTTGATGTGGCGTTGATTGTGGTTTCCCAGTTGCAGAACCACCGCGCGCTGGAGACTGAGACCATTCTTCGCTCGGGTTGGCGCGTGTGGTGCCCGGTGAACCACCGACTTGCTGGCGAAGAAAAGATAGAGGCAGCCGATTTGGCGCGCCAATCATTGGTGCTGCTGCAGGTCGATGAACTCGGCGATGCCGCGACTGCCCAATGGAATACCGCAGGGGGCGACCCCAATGTACTCATTCGCACCTCCTCGGTGGAGGCTGTCCGCAGCCTGGTGGCGACGGGGGCGGGTTGTTCGGTGTTGCCCGATATGTTGTACCGCCCGTGGTCGCTGGAGGGTGATCGCATCGAAGCGCGGCCAATGGCCAAGCCGCTTCCTCCGCTAGATGTGGGGCTGGCTTGGCGCAAAGGTGCAGTGCAATCCGAGCCCCTGAGCAACTTTTTGACGGCCGTTCGTCCCACGCTGGATGGCCATGCCCTCGGAAGCAGTGCGCAAGGCACGCGATAATACGTGGTTAGGCCTTTTGAACCCAGCTCCAAGACTACTTCTACCGACATGACCCAGCCTGTAATGAGTGTCGCCGACATTCGCAAATCCTTTCTCGACTTCTTTGCCTCTAAAGGCCACACCGTGGTGGCGTCCAGCCCGCTCGTTCCCGGCAACGACCCCACTTTGATGTTCACCAACTCGGGCATGGTGCAGTTCAAGGACGTGTTTCTGGGCAGCGACAAGCGCTCATATGTTCGGGCGGCGTCTGTGCAGGCCTGCCTGCGTGCTGGCGGCAAGCACAACGACCTGGAGAACGTGGGCTACACCGCCCGCCACCACACCTTCTTCGAGATGCTGGGCAACTGGAGCTTTGGCGACTACTTCAAGAAGGAAAGCCTGAACTGGGCGTGGGAGTTGCTGACGCAGGTCTACAAGCTGCCCGCCGACAGGTTGTACGCCACGGTGTACTTGGAAGACGACGAGGCTCATGCCATCTGGGAAGATATCTTCGTCAAGGCGGGTTGGACGCCAGAGCGCGTGAAGCAAGAGGGTCGCATCATCCGCATCGGCGACAACAAGGGCGGCCGCTACAAGTCTGACAACTTCTGGATGATGGCTGACACTGGCCCCTGCGGCCCTTGCTCGGAAATTTTCTACGACCACGGCGCCCACATCCCCGGCGGGCCCCCCGGCAGCCCTGATGAAGACGGCGACCGCTTCATCGAGATTTGGAACAACGTGTTCATGCAGTTCAACATGGACGAAACTGGTGCGGTGACCCCGCTGCCCGCGCCGTGCGTGGACACCGGCATGGGCCTGGAGCGTCTGGCCGCTATCCTGCAACACGTGCACAGCAACTACGAGATCGACCTGTTCGACACGCTGATCAAGGCCGCATCCCGCGAAACCGGCTGCACCGACCTGAACAACAAGAGCCTGCGGGTAATTGCCGACCATATTCGCGCCACTGCGTTCTTGGTGAGCGACGGCGTGATTCCCAGCAACGAAGGCCGTGGCTATGTGCAACGCCGCATCGTCCGCCGTGCCATTCGCCACGGCTACAAGCTAGGCCAGAAGACCCCGTTTTTCCACAAGCTGGTCAAGGACCTGGTGCAATTGATGGGTGCCGCCTATCCGAGCTTGGCCAGTCAGGAATCGCGCATCACTGAAGTGCTGCGGGTGGAAGAAGAGCGCTTCTTTGAAACCTTGGCCACCGGCATGCAAATTCTGGACGAGGCCTTGGCCGGCGGAGTGAAGGTTTTGCCCGGTGAAGTGGCTTTCAAGTTGCACGACACCTATGGCTTCCCGCTCGATTTGTCGGCCGACGTTTGCCGCGAAAACGGTGTGGAAGTGGACAGCGAAGGCTTCGCTGCTGCCATGGAGCAACAAAAAGCCAAGGGCCGTGCGGCCGGCAAGTTCAAGATGGACAAGGCGCTGGAATACACCGGCGCAGGCAACACCTTTGTTGGTTACGAACACCTCACACAAGCTGCAAAAATCGTAGCGCTCTACGCAGAAGGCACGCCGGTTACCGAGCTAAAGGCAGGTCAGGACGGCGTGTTGGTGCTGGATACCACCCCGTTCTATGCCGAGAGCGGCGGCCAGGTGGGTGACGAAGGTGCGGTGTTCTCGGATGCCGGCCAGTTTGAAGTGGGCGACACCCAGAAGATCAAGGCCGATGTGTTTGGCCACCATGGCACGCTGAAGACTGGCAGCTTGAAAGTGGGCGATGCCGTCACTGCCCATGTGGACGCCGCCAAGCGCGCCGCCACCGTGCGTAACCACAGCGCCACCCACCTGATGCACAAAGCCCTGCGCGAAGTGCTGGGTGAGCATGTGCAGCAAAAGGGCAGCTTGGTGAACGCTGAGCGCACCCGTTTCGACTTTGTGCACAACGCCCCGGTGACGGATGCGCAAATTTGTGAGATTGAAAGCCGGGTAAATGCGGAAATTTTGGCCAACGTTGCCACGTCTGCGAATGTGATGGACATCGAGTCTGCACAGAAAACCGGCGCCATGATGTTGTTCGGCGAAAAGTACGGCGAAACCGTGCGCGTGCTTGACATTGGTTCCAGTAAAGAGCTTTGCGGTGGTACCCATGTACAGCGCACTGGCGATATTGGCTTTTTCAGTATCTTGGCCGAAGGCGGCGTTGCCGCTGGTGTGCGCCGCGTGGAGGCGGTAACCGGCATGAACGCGCTGGCCTATGTTCAAGGCATGGAGGCGACGCTGGGCGGCGTAGCCGGCACCTTGCGCGTGACCAACGCCGAGGTTCATGCGCGGGTTGAAGCCATGCAGGCGCAAGTGCGTGATCTGGAGAAAGAGCTGGCGGCCGTCAAGGGCAAGCTGGCTTCCGCCCAGGGTGACGAACTGATGAGCAGCGCAGTGGATGTGAATGGCGTCAAGGTGCTGGCAGCCAAGCTGGAAGGCGCTGACGCCAAGACCCTGCGCGACACCATGGACAAACTCAAGGACAAGCTCAAGACGGCCGTCATCGTGCTGGGCGCGGTGGATGGCGACAAAGTACAGATCGCAGCGGGTGTAACCAACGACACTACAGCCAAGGTTAAGGCCGGTGAGCTGGCCAACTTTGTGGCCGCGCAAGTCGGTGGCAAGGGCGGTGGCAAGGCCGACATGGCCATGGCCGGCGGCACCGAGCCCGCCAAGCTGGCAGGCGCGCTGGCCAGCGTGCAAGCGTGGGTGAGCGCCAAGCTGTAATTGGTCGCGTAATCGCTATCAAATCGGGAGCTATTGGCGCTTATTCCATGAGCTCTAGAGCTCTATTTGATGCATAAACGCCCATGAAGCGCAGCGATCAGAACCTCAGCGCCCACCCAAGCGCTGAGTCAGGGCAGCCACGTCAGGCGCCTGCAGGGGGCGTGCGTCTGCAGCGCTGCTGGACTGGATGAGTCGGCGCAGGGTTTCCAGATGTGGTGTTACCGTGCCAAAAAAACGCGGCTGCCCGCCTTGACTGATCAGAATGGTAGGAAAGTTTTCCACCTCAATGGGGTCTACCAAGTCGGCCTCGTCTTCCACATCTACCCACACAAAACGCGCGCCCGGAAAGTCGGCCTGCAGCTGGTTAAACAGTGGTTGGTACTCTGTACACGTGCCGCACCATTGGGCACACAGGCAAGCCACCAGCAGGCTGGTAACGGAAGTTTCTGGTGGGGCAGGGGCGTGTGGCATGGTGGTCGCGCTAATGACTCTGGTCAATATCGTTATATCAAGTCGCGGGGGTATGGAGTTTTACAATAGAGGGTTTCGCCCTGGCCAAAAGTGGCTGCGGGCATTTCCCTCTGACTGACCCTCACCCAAGGCCCCCATGAGTGCATTTCTGGAAGAAACAGTTTTAAGCGTACACCACTGGACAGACCGTTTGTTCAGCTTCACCACCACTCGGGACCCGGCACTGCGTTTTTCCAACGGCCACTTCACCATGATCGGCCTGATGCAAGACAACGGCAAGCCGCTCTTGCGCGCCTATTCCATCGTCAGTGCGAATTATGAAGAGCACCTGGAGTTTTTGAGCATCAAGGTGCAAGACGGTCCGCTCACCTCCAAGCTGCAACACATCAAGGTGGGCGACAAGATAGTGGTGGGCCGCAAGCCCACCGGCACGCTGCTGATTGACTACCTCTTGCCCGGAAAAAACTTGTATTTACTTGGCAGCGGCACGGGCCTAGCGCCTTTCTTGAGCGTGGCGCGTGACCCTGAGACCTATGAAAAGTTTGAAAAAGTCATTGTGGTGCACGGCGTGCGCGAGGTCAAAGAACTGGCTTACTACGACTACTTCAAGAACGAACTGCCCCAACACGAGTTTTTGGGCGAATTGGTCAGCAAGCAAATGCTGTACTACCCGACTGTCACCCGTGAAGCGTTTGAGCACCAGGGCCGCATTACGACGTTGATTGAATCCGACAAGTTGCCCGCCGACCTTGGCCTGCCCGCGTTGGACCCGGCTGTTGACCGCATCATGATCTGCGGCAGCCCCGGGCTGAACAAAGACATGCGCGAGATTCTGGATGCCAAGGGCTTCAAGGAAGGCAACACCACCACGCCTGGCGACTATGTGGTCGAGCGCGCATTTGTGGAGCAATAAACCGGGGTTGGGTTCCGCGCGGTGCCATTGAAGCTCAGGCTGCGACAGCACCCGCCAGCAGACTGAGCGCTGCGACAAGCGTCAGGTGCAAGCGCATGGGCAGCCATTGGGCTAAACCGTAGGCTGGGTAACTGCGACGGTCTACCGCCAGGCACATGCCGAGTAGCATGGCCAGCGTGAACAGGCCTTGTGCCAACGGCAGCAACAAGGCCACCCAAGCCACCAGGCTGGGAAACACGCCCCACACAAACGGACCGGGTTGCGGCGTCAGCAGCCCACGCATCGCCAAGCCCCAATGGATGGCTCCAATAAAGCTGGCAATCGTTGCTCCGTAAGCCAAAAGGGCAAAAGCGGCTTGGCCTCGGTGGGCGCTTGGTGCCCACCAAGCGGCGGCGGCCAGTGCAACAAACGGCAGTACCCCGGCATAGCCCAGCCGAGCGGCCCAGCGTGGCAAGGGCAGGGGCGTCGAGGCTGCAGTCATAGAGCGTCGGCTTGCTGCAAGGAGTCGTCATTTGGACTGCTGGCCAGCGCAGCGGCGGTCACGGCCCCGGGGCGGCACATGGTGGTGCCGTTCCATTGTTGGCCGCACCAGCACAGGCCCTCGTCATTGATGATGCAAGTGCCAGTTCCGCAGCAGCGCTCGTCGTCGTTGTCCATGGTTGCGTCCTGAAAAGCCTTATGTACAAAGGTTGCTTGCCACTGTGGCAGCATTCGGTGCCCGTATTTTGTGGGAAACCGCGCCCCGTGTGTCCATGGGGGCTTTTTTTGTGTGTCTGAAAGCGAGTTGAGTATGTCTGCCCTGAATGTTTTAGGCACCGCCCTGCAAGCCTGCTCGTTTGATCCGCTCACCGGGTTCTACCGCGACGGCTGTTGCAACACCGATGCCCACGACCACGGGACCCACGTCGTGTGCGCCAAGGTCACAGCTGATTTTTTGGCGTATTCGAAGCAGCGGGGCAATGACTTGAGCACCCCGCGGCCGGAATACCGTTTTTCAGGCCTGCGTTCCGGCGACCGCTGGTGTCTGTGCGTCAACCGCTGGTTGGAGGCCCTGCAGGCCGGTGTGGCCCCGCCGGTGCACCTGGAAGCCACCCACGCCAAGGCGCTGGAGCACGTGAGCCTGGAACAGCTCAGGGCGCACGCTTTGTAATTGCGTGCGATGCCGCACCGTTAGAACCCTCTGCACGTGCATACTGACCCCATGAAACAACACCTTCTCGTATGGGCGCTTGCCGCCACTTTTGCCAGTGGGGCCGCGTTGGCCCAACCCGACAAGCCGCCCTTGCAGCCCATTGCATCGCTGGATGTGGCGCGCTACATGGGCACATGGTATGAAATTGCCAAGTACCCCAACAGCTTTCAGAACAAGTGTGCCCGTAATACGCGCGCGGACTACCAGCCCAAGCCGGACGGCACCTTGCAAGTGCTCAACCGCTGTGTCATGGCCGATGGCCAAACCACCGAAGCGCTGGGCGCTGCCCGCCAAATAGGGCCTGCTGATTCCCCCAAACTGCAAGTGCGCTTTGCGCCCGCATGGCTGTCGTTCTTGCCCATGGTGTGGGGCAATTACTGGGTCATTGACCTGGACCCGCAGTACCAACTGGTGGCCGTGAGCGAGCCCAAGCGCGAATACCTGTGGGTGCTCTCACGTACCCCCAAGGTGGAGCCCGCCGCCTACCAAGACTTGCTGGCCCGTCTGGCCCAGAGCGGTTTTGACATGACCCGTTTGGAATTGAGCCCGCAGGAGTGAGCATGATTGAAGGATTGATTGCCGGCCACCTGGTCGGCCTGGCCGAAACCCGCCAAGGCAAAAATGACAGCACCTTTGCGCTGGCCAAGGTCAAAGCCATTGCGGGCGATGGTGAAAGCCTGATCGTGAACGTGATTGCCTTTGCGGCGGAGGCTGGCACCGCATTAATGGCACTGGACGACGGCGATGCAGTGGCACTGGCCGGCGCTCTTACGCCCAAGGTATGGACCGACAAACAAGGCAACACCCGTCCCGCGCTGGATATGGTGGCCACCCAAGTGCTCACCGCGTACCACGCCGCGCGCAAGCAGCAAGCGCTGGGTGGTGCGGGCGACTCGTCTCTCAGTCCTTGAGCTCCACTCCTAGAGCTTGCAGTTTCTTGGCATACGCATCCCGGCGCTTGGCCGCCTTGGCCGCTGTCTCCACCGCCGCCTGAATCGCCTTGGGCCCTTTTTTGGCCACCACTTGGATCAACCCGAACTTGTGCGCAGCCTCGGCTTCCGCCCTGCGGTAGGTGGCAATGAGATCAGCGTGGGCCGGGGAAGGGTTCACAAGTACCTTGAGGGCTAAAGCGGTGTTTTCTCCACTGCTTGCGATGCGGGCGAAACCGCGCGCCAGGTTTCTCGAAACACCGCTTGCTCCACCTTGGCGCGCTGTCCAATCGGGCAGGCTACCCGGACCACCAGCACCAGATGTTCGGGGTTGGAAAAGTCCCACGACACCTTGGTTTTGCCAGAGGGAAGGTCAATAAAATTTTCTTCCGACGCCTTGCGGAAGTGAGCCATGGCCTCTTCTTGCCATTCAGCAGTGACGTGCTCAGCTGCGGCGAAAGCAGCAGCTTCAATCCGGTCCAGGTCATGCGTCACGCGTTCGGGAATGGGAATCTGGATGGCATGCAACGCATAGGCCCCATTGGGCGACGAATTAATCAGCGGATGGGACAGCAACAAGCCATTGGGGAACTCGGTCACTTTGCCGGTGCGCTGGCCTGCCTGGTCAAGCTCCACCAGTGTGGTGGCAAACATGTCGATATCGACCACCCTGCCGTGCAACTGATTGAACTCGATCACGTCACCAATCTTGTAGGGCTGCACCAGGGTCAAATACAAGTAGCCGTGTAGGCACATCACCAGTTCTTTGCTGACAATCAGGATGGCACCTGCCACCGCCGCGACCGACAACGCGAAACCCGCAATCGTGGATGCCCAGACTGACACAATGACCAGAAGTGTCGAAAACCAGATGATGTTGCGCGCCCAGACGAGGTGAAGGCGGCGCTTTTGCGCCGAAATCTCGCCGCGCGAAAGATAGCGGGCCCACAGGTGTGAGGCTAGAAAGGCCGCGCCGATGAGCAAGGCCGTGAGGATGACTTTTTCCCACTGCCCGGGAATCCAGGCGGCCAAGCGGTCAAACATTGACATGATGCTGATCAAATCAGCCCGGCCGGAGCAAATATACCCACCAGCACCCACAACAGTGTCACTTTCATGGCACCCTTTCAAGGACAAATACATTCACCGATCGGCATGGCAGACAAGCCGAGGCAAGTATCGCTTATTGCGCTCTTGGGCAAGGTTTTTTGACAGCAAGCCCATCTGGATATGGCTGACATTGCAATGCTCGCCTTTGGCCTGATCGCAGTTGGCGTCTTTATTCACTGTCGAAGACGAGAACAGACCGCCGAAGAGCGAAGTTAGAGCAGGGCAGGCCACGCCAAACGTTGCATAGCGCGCGGGCCGAATGGGCCTCTGGCGGGTTGGGCTTTAGGCTGTGACCTTAAACTCCCCTGCATGACTACCGACCGCCTCCAGCCGGCCACGTTGCGCCATCCAGCTATTGCGCGAGTGGTGGTCGCGCGCATGGGGGTTCACCCGGTGGGACGGAATTGGACGCAGCTGCTCATGCTGACATTGGTGCTATGGATAGCACTGTTCTACAGCGGCATTGGCAACGTGATCGGCGCACCGCCCGATGTGGTGGCCAACCGCATTGAAGCCCGCATGCTGGCGCAACTGCGCCACAGCGGCACTTCACAGGCTTCGCGCTGGGCCCGGGCCGAGCCGGGCGCTGAGATGACAACATGGGCTGCCGTCAGCAGCCTCCCGGTGTTGTCGCCTGAGCCTTTTGCGGCGGCCCTGCATCTCCCAAGCTTTGGGCTCCAGCCTTCTGAGCGGCAGGCCGAGCGGCCGGTGTTTGCCGGACTGCCATCCCGGGCGGCGCCACGCTGGCAAACGCCCTTGACCCGGGCACCCCCCTTCCAAGTTTTTCAAGCCTGAGGCGCTGCGCATAGCTTTCGCGCAGCCCATGCGACGCGCGTCGTTTCGGCGCGCGGTCCGCCTTTCCTGCTTCGCAAACCAATGTGCGCTTTGATGGCGCCCACCGTATTGAGTTCTTGATGAAAAACTCCCCTATTTTGGTCGCTGTCTCACTGGCCATCTTCTTGGCGGGCCTATTGGTTGCCCTGCCGAACGTCCTGCCCGCCTCCGTGTTGGAGCGCTGGCCCGCTTTCCTGCCCAATACGCCTGTGGCTTTGGGGCTGGACTTGCGCGGCGGTTCGCATCTGGTGCTGGAGGTGGATGGCACCGCATTGCGCCGCGAACGGGTACGCAATCTTGCCGAGGATGCGCGGCGCATCCTGCGCGAAGGCGATGCGCCTTGGAGTGCGGTGCAGGCTGGCGAGCAGGGTGTCTCCATCACCCTGCGCGAAGCCTCGCAGCAAGACCGGGCGATTGCACTGCTGGCCGGTTTGTCCAGCCCGGTCGGTGCGGCGCGCAAAGACCTTGCCATCACCGCCAGCGGCAGTGACGGCGTGATGCTCATGCTCACGCCTGAGGGGCTGTTGCAGTCGACCGCCCGCGCCGTGGAGCAAAGCCAGGAGGTAATTCGCCAGCGCGTGGACCAGGTGGGCGTGGCGGAGCCCACCATTCAGCGGGTTGGGACTGACCGCATCTTGGTGCAACTGCCAGGGCTGCAGGACCCGGCGCAACTGCGTGCGCTGCTTGGCTCGACGGCCAAGATGAGCTTTCACCTGATTGGCAATCCGTCAGACACCGATACCCGCATGCTGCAAGACAAAGAAGGCAATAGCTTTGCGGTACGCAACAAAATTGAACTCGATGGAAGCCGGCTGTCTGATGCCAGCGCTGGTTTTGACCCTACGACCCGCGAGCCCGTAGTCAATTTCCGCTTTGATCGGGTGGGCGCCCGCTTGTTTGGCCAGATCACCGAGGCCAATGTGGGCCGTCCTTTTGCGATGGTGCTGGACGGCAAGGTGCTGAGCGCGCCGGTCATTCGCGAACCGATCCTGGGCGGTTCGGGGCAAATTTCAGGAAGCTTCACGGTCGAAGAAGCGGGCACCCTGTCCGCGCTCCTGCGCGCCGGGGCGCTGCCCGCCAAGCTGACGGTGATTGAGGAGCGCAGCGTGGGGGCGGACCTCGGCAGCGACGTCATTCAGAAGGGCATCTACGCCGGTATTGCGGCTTTTGCGTTCGTATTTCTGTTCATGTTTGTGCTTTACGGTAGTTGGGGCTTGGTGGCCAACGTGGCGCTGGCGCTGAACGTGGTGCTCACCATCGCGGGCCTGAGCCTGTTGGGTGCCACGCTGACGCTGCCGGGCATCGCGGGTATCGTGCTGGGCATCGGGCTGGCGGTTGACGCCAACGTGCTGATCAACGAACGCATCCGTGAAGAGGCTCTCAAGGGCAAACCCGCGCTGGCGGCCATCGACGCGGGTTTCAAGCGCGCCTATGCGACCGTGATGGACAGTAACGTGACCGCGCTTTTGGGAACGGTGTTGCTCTTTTGGTTTGGATCAGGTCCGGTGCGCGGCTTCGCCATCACGATGGCGCTGGGCATTGTGATCTCCATGTTTACCGCTGTGTCGGTGGTCAAAGTGATGATGCTGGCGATTGCGCGCGCCCGTCGCCTCAAAACGATTTCGATACAGCCGCTGCTGGGTTTCCGCCCGGTGCCGGACGGTACCAACTTCAACTTCATGAAGGCGCGTTACTGGGGTCTGGGCCTGTGTGCGGCGCTGGTGCTTGGGTCGGCCGCCCTGATGGCCAAGCCGGGGCTGAACTTTGGCATTGATTTTCGCGGTGGCATTCAGATGGAGGTAGTGCCCGGTGGGCAGGCCGACATCGCCCGCTACCGCGCCCAGCTCGATGGACTGGGGCTGGGCGAGGTATCGTTGCAAACCATGGGGAGCGAGGGCCAATTGCTGGTGCGTGTGGAGCGCCAGCCCGGAGGCGAAGTGCAGCAAACGGCTGCAGTGGAGAGCTTGAAGTCGTCCATCCGCGCCATCGACCCGCAGGCCAACTTCCAGCGCACGGAGGTCGTGGGGCCCAAGGTCAGCGGCGAACTCGCGACCGCAGGATTGCTGGCCGTCATCCTGGCTGCCTTAGCCATGCTCCTCTACATCTGGGCGCGCTTTGAGTGGCCCTTTGCGGTGGGTGCCATCATCACGCTGGTGCTGGACGTGGCGCTCACGTTGGGAGTCTTCGCCATCACGGGTCTTGACTTCAGCCTGACCGCTATTGCAGCGCTGCTCACGCTGGTCGGCTATTCGGTCAACGACAAGGTGGTGGTGTACGACCGCATGCGGGAAAACCTGCGCGCCATGCGCAAGAGCTCGCTACTGGACGTGATCAATCTGTCCGTCAACCAGACGCTGACGCGAAGCCTCTACACCTCGGTGACCGCATTTTTGGCGGTGCTGCCGCTGGCCATATGGGGCGGCTCGGCGGTGGCCAGCTTTGCGGTGCCGATGGCTTTTGGCATCGTCATCGCGGCCTTGTCGTCGGTTTTCGTGGCGGCACCCATTCTGCTGTTCCTGGGCGACTGGCGAGGCCGACGCGGCAAGGAGATGTTTGCGGTGGAGGAAGCTGCGAGTCCGTGACGTAAACGGTTGTGCAACGTGACCTGGCATCCCACTGTTCCGATCTAGTTGCCCACCAACCGCGTCCCTAACTTGTAAGCCGGCAGCCCCGCCAGCATGCGCTTGCCGTAGCTGGTTTGCGTTAGCCGCTTGTCGTAGCAAATCACTTGCGCCCGGTCCTCCTCGGTGCGGATGGCGCGGCCGGTCCATTGCAGCAGCTTCACGCCCGTAGCGGGGATCACCAGTTCGTTGAACGGGTCACGCCCCACACTGCGCAGCCATTCGGCGCGCGCCTCGTCCACCGGGTCGCTGGGTGGTGCAAAGGGCAGCTTGGCGATGAACACGGTCTCGCACAGGGCGCCGGGCAGGTCCAGGCCTTCGCCAAAACTTTGCAGGCCAAACAGCACCGATGGCAAACCACTCTCTACGCGTTCGGCGTGTGCAGCTAGCAGGCGGGTGCGCGACTGCGTGCCCTGCACCAGCACCATGTCCATCAAATGACCAGGAAGGGCGTCGGTAGCGGCGCGCATCTGGGCGCGGCTGGTGAACAGCACCAGCGCACCGCGCTTCACTTGTTCAATGTCGTCCATCAGCGCACGCACCATCTCGGCCGTGTAGGCGTCGGCGTTTTTGGGCTCCGCTTGGGTGTGCACCACGGTCAGGCTGCCTTGCTTTGCGTAGTTGAAGGGGCTGGCCACTTCCAGGGCAGTGACATAGGGCTTGTTAGACAGGCCCGCTTCTTTCAAAAAGTAATCGAAGCTACCGCAGCTGGTGAGCGATGCGCTGGTGACGATGGCGCCGCGCACCTGGCTCCACAAAAACTGGCGCAGCAAGTCGCCCGGCACGATGGGGCAGGCGTGCGCGGTCATGGTCAGGTAGCCGTTTTCACTCTCGGCCTGTAGCCATTTGGCCAACGGTTGCTCGCCATGCTCCAGCAGCAGCTGGGCAGTACTCACCAGGCTGCCCAGGCGCGGTGCCAGGCCACCCAGCTGCGCATAGAGCTGTGCGCACAGCACGGCTTGGCTGGGGTCGTCCTTGGCGATGGCTTTCACGTCCACGCCCAACGCTTCCAGCGCTTTGGACAGGCCGTTGGCCTGCGCATGGATTTGTGTGACCGGGTCGCGCAGTGCATCGGGCAACACACCATGGGCAAAGCGCAGCGTGCCGTCATTGCCTTCGCCGCGTGCGTTCTGGCCGGTGTGGGCCCACACCAGGTCCATGGCCATGCGGGCCAGTGTGGTGAGCGCACCCTTGAGCTGGCTGGTCACGGTCTGCACGTCTTCGCCCACATGCAGGGCGAGTTTTCCGGCCACTTCGTTCATGGCCTTGGGCAACTTGTCCAGCCAGCGCAGGTTGGAGAGGTCCATGGCGTTGGAGAACTGGTCCAGCGCGACGGCGGGCAGGTGGTGGCCTTCGTCAAACACCACCAGGCAGTTGTCCAGGTCGGGCAGGGTCTTCATGCCCAGGGACGCCAGCACCAGGTCGTGGTTGGCCACGATGACATTGGCCTCGGCTAGCTTGGTGCGTGCGTTGTAGTAGCTGCACTCCTTGTAGCGCGGGCAGTGGCGCGCGGTGCAGGTGTGGCGCTCGGCGGCCACGGCCGACCAGTCGCGCGGGTCCGGCGTGTCGGGCAGGGTGTCGCGGTCGCCGTCCCAGCTGACCACGGCCAGTTTGTGCGCCATGCTCTCGTACAACGATTGGCGGCGCTCTTCCATCGCCTCTTGCGATAGGGCCGACACCTTGGGCTGCGGCAGGTCGTCGTCAAACATGTCGTCCTCAGCCGCACCGCTGCCCACCAGGCGTTCAAGTTTCACCTTGCAGACGTAGCGGCCCCGGCCTTTGGCCAGCGCGTAGGCAAAGGGCTGGTCCATGCTGCGCGCCAGGGCGGGCAGGTCTTTGGTCATCAGCTGCTCTTGCAAGGCCACGGTGGCGGTGCTGATGATGACGCGCGTTTTGCGCTCCAGCGCCATGGCAATGGCGGCGCTGGCATAGGCCGCGCTTTTTCCCACGCCGGTACCGGCCTGGATGACGGCAATGGCCTTGGTCGGGTTGGGGTGCTCGCCAATGTCGGCCTGCGCCAGCGTGGCGGCCACGGTTTCGGCCATCTGGTGCTGGCCGGGGCGGCGGCGAAAGCCTGTGGTGCTGCCCACTACCTTCTCAAAGGCTTGCAGGGCGTGCTGGGCCAGGGCGGCGCTGGCGGGCGGTAGGGACGAAAAATCGGAGCTCAAACGGGAAGGCCTTCAGCGCGGGGGAGGGCTGAATATACAGGCTGCAGGGATAATCGGGCCTGTGCTACCCCGGGTACATTGCGTTACGCCGTGCGCGCCGATACTGCTTTCGTGGAACCAATTACCAGATCAGCGCCAGGGAACTGGTAGCCTGACAATAAGCTTTGCCTATGCCCCAGCCCCATGCCCTGATTGATTTTGGTGACCCGCACCACGCCGGCGCAGCCCCGTTGCGGCTGGCGTTTGGGCCGCCCGATCAGGTCTTGGTGGCGCAGGCGGTGGATGAGGTGGCCGCGGTGCTGGCGCAGGTGGATGCGCTGAGCCGCCAAGGGCACTGGTGTGTGGGCTATGTGCGTTACGAGGCCGCCCCAGCGTTTGACGCGGCACTGCAGGTGCATGCGGCCGGTGGACCCTTGGTCTGGTTTGGTGTGCATACCAAGCCTTTGCCAGATGCCACGACAGACCGCGACCCCGAGCCAACCGTTGTTTGGGATAGCGGATTGGAGCGCGCGTTGTTTGACCAGAACATGGACGAAATTCACCGCGCGATTGCGGCGGGTGAGCTCTACCAGGTCAACTACACGGCGCCACTGCAGGCACCATTTGCGGGTAGTGCATTGGCGTATTTTCAGGCGCTGCGCCGCGCCCAGCCTCGGGCCTACAGCGCGTTTATGAATACCGGGGCAGAGCAGGTGTTGTCGGTCTCGCCCGAGCTGTTTTTTGACTGGAATGGCGAGCGCATTTTGAGCCGACCCATGAAGGGAACCGCCGCGCGGGGCGCCACGCCCGCAGACGACGCAGCCAACGCGGCGCAATTGCGCAACACGCCCAAAGAACGAGCCGAGAACGTGATGATCGTAGACCTGATCCGCAACGACCTCTCGCGCATTGCGCAGCCGCACAGCGTCAAAGTGCCCCGCCTGTTCCACCTGGAGGCGCTCCCCACCGTGTGGCAAATGACCTCGGATGTAGAGGCAGCAACGCGCCCCGGCACCACGTTGCTGGACGTGTTTACTGCGCTCTTTCCCTGCGGCTCCATCACCGGTGCGCCCAAGGTGCAGGCCATGCGCATGATCAAAACCCTGGAGCCTGAGCCGCGTGGTGTGTACTGCGGTGCAGTGGGTGTGGTGCGGCCCGGTGGCCACGCTACTTTCAACGTGGCGATTCGCACGGTCACCGTACAGGGCGACCGGGCGCGCTGTGGCATTGGCAGCGGCATTACTTTTGATGCGCAAGCCGAGGGCGAGTGGAATGAGTGGCGCAGCAAGCGGATGTTTTTGGAGCGCGCCAGCCAGCCGTTTGAATTGCTGGAGACGCTGGCACTGCGCGACGGGGTACTGCACCACGTCGATTTGCACCTGGACCGCATGGCCGGGGCCGCGCAGCATTTTGGCACCCTGTGGGATCGGTCGCGCGGGCTGCAGGCTCTGCAGGCGCTGGCCGGAACGCACCCGATTGGCATGTACCGGGTGCGCTTGTTGCTGTCGGCGCAGGGGCACTTTCAAGCCCAGGCGTTTGGGCTGGCGCACACACCTGAGCCCGTGCGATTGCAAGTGGCGGCAACACCACTGGCAGAGGCGCACGGTGAATTTGTCCGCTATAAAACAACCCGCCGCGCCCATTACGATGCGTTCACGCCTGCAGATTCCAGCTTGTTCGATACCGTGCTGTTCAATGCGCAGGGCGAGGTGACCGAATGCACCCGTGGCAACCTTGCTGTGCTGCTGGACGGCCGCTGGGTTACGCCACCACTGGCGTGTGGCCTGCTGCCTGGCATAGGCCGCGCGGTGTACCTGCAAAGCGGTCGGCTGAGCGAAGCGGTGGTCCGGGTGGAAGACTTGCAGCGTGCGCAAGGCCTGGCGTTTATCAACAGTTTGCGAGGGTGGCTGGATGCTGAAATGGTTTAGCCGGAGTGTGCTGGTGGGGGTGTTGTTGATGGCAACCCTGGCTTTGGCGCAACAGGTGCAAAGAGTGTCCGAGCAGCCGGGGATGTCGGTACCGCGCATTGCCGGCCGCATTACCGCAGCCGAGGTGGGGCTGGTGATCAACACTGCCGACCCGTACTCCGTCGAGGTGGGCGAGTACTACGCGGCCCAGCGCGGCATTGCGCCCGAGCACATCGTGCGAGTTGAATTGCCGGTACGCAACAACCTGAGCGTGCTGGAATTTGGGGCGTTGTTCAGCCAGGTGCGCGACCAAATGCCTGCGGGTGTGCAAGCCCTGGCGTTGGCTTGGACACAGCCGTTCGCCGTGGAGTGCAACTCCATCACCTCCGCCCTGACCTTGGGCTTGGAGCCCGAGGCCTGCCGCAATAGCTGTGCCGCCAGCCGCGTGTCGCCGTATTTCAATGCGCGCACCCACAAGCCCTTTACCGAATTGGGGATTCGCCCCTCGATGTTGTTGGCATCGCGCTCGGTGGCCAGCGCCAAAGCGCTGATTGACCGGGGTGTCGCCGCCGACAACAAATTGGGAAAATTAGGGGCGCCATCCGCCCTGGCGGTTTTTGTGAACACCCAAGACCGCGCGCGCAATGTGCGTGCCGCCGTTTTTCCACCGGCTGGGCGGGTGGGGCAGACCGGTGTGGCCGTGGTGCGGCGCGAACAAGCCGACCCAGAGCCTTTGCGCAGGGTGGTGCTGTACCAGACCGGCGTGATCAGGCAAAACGCGATTGATACGCAGCAGTGGCTCGCCGGTGCGCTGGCCGACCACCTTACCTCTTTTGGTGGGCAGCTCATGAATGAAAGCGGACAAATGAGTGTGCTGGAGTGGCTGGAATCAGGCGCGACGGCCAGCTACGGTACCGTGAGTGAGCCCTGCAACCACTTGCAAAAATTTCCCCATCCGCAGGTGTTGCTGCTGCATTACGCGCAGGGAGCAACCGCGTTGGAGGCTTACTGGAAGAGCGTGGCCTGGCCCGCGCAAGGTGTCTTAGTGGGTGAACCACTGGCGGCGCCTTTTGTGTTGCGCTAAGGCCGCGCACCTATGCAAGCACGGCCGCCCCGCCCCCTGACCGACCTGATCAAGAGCCCTGCGCTGGATGCGCCGGTGGTGTGTCTGCTGCTGGCACTCAACCTGATGGTCTTTGCTGCCATGCTGTTGGCCGGAGCCGGATGGTGGCACGCGGCACAGGGCGTGCCGTTGGCTTGGGGCGCCAATTTTGGACCTGCCACCCAAGATGGACAGTGGTGGCGCTTGGGCACTGCCATGTTCGTGCACTTTGGGGTGGTCCATCTGACGCTCAACATGTGGGCGCTGTGGGACGTGGGGCGCTTGTTGGAGGGGCTGCTGGGGCGCTGGCGTTTTGCAGCCCTGTATCTTGGCAGTGGCGTGCTGGGCAACGCAGTGTCGTTGGTGGTGCAGGGCAACCAGGCGGTATCTGGCGGGGCGTCTGGCGCGGTGTTCAGCTTGTATGGCGCCTTGCTGGTGTTTTTGTGGCGCGAGCGTCAGCAGGTAGACCGCTCAGAATTCCGCTGGCTGTTTGGTGGTGGTTTGGTGTTTACGGCCTTGATGTTAGGGCTGGGTTTTGTGTTGCCCGGCATTGACAACGCAGCGCATGCCGGTGGATTGGTGGCGGGGGCCTTGCTGGGGGGGCTGCTTGCAAGCCCTTGGACAGCGCAGAGCCCGCCGGTGCGTGCACGGCAATGGGCGTCTGCGGTGGGCTTGGTGCTGATGGTGGCATGGTTGTGGCGCATGCTCCCAGCGCCCCCGTATCTGTTGGGCGAAGAGATCAAGGCGCAAGCCAGTATTTCCCAATTCATCCATGAAGACAGGCGCATCAGCCTGCGCTGGGGTAGCCTGTTGGTGGCCGGACAACAGGGCGGGCAGAGTTTTGAACAGCTCGCCGGGCGCATTGACACGGAGGTGGCCGCAGGCTACGAGCGCAGCTTTGACAGGTTGGTTGCTGCCACCCCAGAGGGGGCGGCACCTTCGGCCGCCACCATTGAAGCCCTGCAGACCTACGCCGCCCAGCGCGCCGGTGCGGCACGGGCGCTTTCAGACAGCTTGCGGCGGGGAGACACTCAGGCCATCGAGCAAGCTTTGCGCCCCGTATCGGCGCCGTCTGCGCCACCCTGAAGCATTTGGGTTTCTGTCAGGCCACTCCTGATTTAGGAGCTGCTTGCGCATATTCCATAAGGGTTAGAGGTCTTTTTCTTGTAAATCTTGCAATGAAAGAAGCTTGCGCTGGCTGGCAAAACTGCGCGATTGGCCGCTCAGCGGGTCCGTAAAGGAAATGCGCTGGGCTAGCAACTGCAGGGGGCGGGCGTAATCGGTGGCGTCTTCGGGGGTGAGCGTGGGGTACATACCGTCATACAGCAGGGGCAAACCCAGCGCAGCCATGTGGACCCGCAACTGGTGGCGTTGGCCTGTGAGCGGCTGCAGTTGGTAGCGCGCCCACGGTCCCAGCGTCTCCAGCGGCTCGATGTCGGTGATGGCATTCACAGGCCCTTCTACCTCGGTCTGCTGCATGAAGTGGGATGACACAGCAATGCGGCTTTCGCGGTGAATGGGCCAGGGTAGTGCAGGGTTGGCGGGTGCGATGCACTCATAGGTTTTGGCTACCACCCGGTCGCGAAACAGCGCGTGGTAGGCGTCCCTTGTAGCGGGGTTAATGGAGAACAGCACCAGCCCGGCCGTGTCGCGGTCGATGCGGTGTATGGGGGTCAGGTCTTGCAGCCCCAGCCGGTTCTTCAGGCGCACCAGCACGGTTTCTTGCAGGTATTTGCCTGACGGCATGACCGGTAGAAAGTGCGGCTTGTCGACTACCAGCAGGTGGTCGTCTTGCCACAGCACCACTTCGTCAAAGGGGATGCTGGGCTCGGCCTCGAGCGCGCGGTAGTAGTACAACCGTCGCTTGGGCAAATAAGGACTCTGCGGCGCCAGCACCACGCCATGGTCGTCCACCACGTCGCCGTCCTGCAGGCGCTGCAACCATTGGGCGTGCGTGATGCCGGGGAAGCGGTGTACCAAAAACGCGAGCACCGTGGCCCAGGGGCCGTCTGGCAGCACCACGCTGCTGGCGCCTACCCCATCGCGCGGAGGCGGGGCGTTGGGGCGGGGGCGCGCCATGCCAGCCTGTCAAATGCGCTCGAACACCACGTCCCACACGCCGTGGCCCAGCTTGATGCCACGGTTCTCGAACTTGGTGAGAGGGCGGTAGTGAGGCTTCGGTGCGTATCCGGCCAGCTCGGGGTTGGTTGCCAATGCACGATTTTTGAGTTTGGGCTCGGCACTCAGCACTTCGAGAATTTGCTGGGCGTAAGGCTCCCAGTCAGTGGCCGCGTGCAGGTAGCCGCCCGGTTTCAAACGTGCAGCCAGTTTGGCGACCAGCGGGCTCTGGATTAGGCGGCGCTTGTTGTGCTTGGTCTTGTGCCACGGGTCCGGGAAGAAAATGTGCACTCCGTCCAGACTGGCCAGCGGCAGCATATGGTCAATGACTTCTACCGCATCGTGGTTGCAGATGCGGATGTTGGGAATGTTGTTTTCTCCGATGCGCTTGAGCAGCGCACCCACACCGGCTTCGTGTACTTCGCAGCACAAAAAGTTGGTGTCGGGCAGGGTTAACGCTATTTGGGCGGTGGCTTCGCCCATACCAAAGCCAATCTCCAGCACCACCGGGCGCTGGCCGTTGCTTTGCGCATCATTTTGGCCGCCAAGTTTTGCCAAACCTGCGAAGACTGCTTCAAATTCGATAGCGGATGGCTGGTAGGGGAGCAGGTATTTGGGCCCCAGCTCTTCCCTCGCCTTGATTTGCCCGCTGCCCATGCGGCCCGCGCGCTTCACAAAGCTCTTGACGGTGCGCATAAAGGGCTGGGTCTGCGCGTCGGAAGCGGCTGCGCCGGTATCGGGGGTGTCGGGGGTAGGCAATGTCATGGTCGGCGGGGGAGAAGTCAGGGGTGCATTGTAGGGAGGGCGCCACAACCATGAAGGAGTGCCCATTGGTTTTGCACTACCCAGATGCTGGGGTACGATAGAACTGCAGTACGCGCTGGGGCCCTGTAACCCGCCGTTGCTATCTGGAGAGTGGGAGTGCTTTTGTTTTTTCTGCTTAAGCGTTGCGCAGTCCGGCTGAGACAGATGCTGCTCGTCGTTGCGGCCTGTTGGGTGGCCGGAGTGGCTGCCGCCGCCCCATCGCCTGACCTGCAGTTGAATGCAGAAGAGCTGTCTTGGCTGGCTGCCCAGCGTGGGAAGACGTATACCGTGGGCTTTGACCCATTTGCCGGCATGGACAGTTTCGAGTTCCGCGGCAAGCGGATTGGCTTGCTGCACTCGCTTCTTGCCGATATGCAGGTGCAGTTGGGGCTGAACGTGGTGCCTGCCCAGGTCAAGGGGTGGGACGATGCCTACAGCCGTTTTGTGGCAGGACAGATTGACATTTTGTATGGCGCCAACGTGACGCCTGAGCGTGAACGCATCATGCGGTTCACCCGGCCGGTCTGGAAGTACTCGTACACCGTGTTTGCGCGCAATGACTCAACGGTGCAGACCTTGGGCGATCTGGACGGCAAACGTGTGGGCTTTATCCGCAACGACTACGTGATCGGGCAACTGCCCAAGGAGTTTCCGAATATTCGCGTGCAGGCGGTGGAGTTTGACGAACAGGAAAAAGGCCTGACTGCACTGGAGCGCGGAGAGCTGGACGGTTTTGTCACGGCGGGTGGCGGCTTGGAGTACGAATTTTTGTACGCGCACCCGAAGCTGGCGCTGGTGGCAGAGTTGCGGTCCATTACGTCGGACATGACCATGGCGGTCGCCAAAGACCAGCAGATACTGGCTGGATTGCTGGACCGCTACATTGCGCAGCGCGAGGCTGCCATCCGCGAGATGAAGGGCGGCGCCCATCGCCTGTACAACCGCAAAATTCTGCGCCTGAGTGAGGACGAGTTGCGCTGGCTCGAGAAGAGCGGAACCGCAGTGGTGGGCGTGGCTGAAGACTACCTGCCCTTTGATCACTACTTCCGCGGCGAGTACCGGGGTATTGCGGGCGAAATGCTCAAGCGTATTGGCGACACCGTGGGAATCCGCTTTGAGGTGGTCAGCGCCCCATTTGCCGACATCATGGAGAAAGCCACCAAGGGTGGTGTCGATGTGGTGAACATGGCTAAAACAGAAGACCGACAGAAAGACTTTCTGTTTCCGCATGCCATCAGTACCGAGCGCGACATCATTGTGGGCATGAAAAGTAGCGCGCCGGTGCAAGATGTGTATGGGTTAGACGGACTAAAAGTTGCCGTGATTGACGGTTTTTGGCACGAAGAATACTTGCGCAAGAACTTGAAGAATCCCCAGATTGTGCGCACGGCAGACATCATGGAATCGCTGCGCCTGGTGCGCAGTGGTGATGTGGACTACATGATTGAAAACCCCACCGTGGTGGAGTTCTACATCAATGGCCTGGGCTATACCGATGTAGTCAAGCGGGGAAATACGTCCAAGGACTCGTTTGTGTACTTTGGGGTCAGCCGTCGCCAGCCCGAGTTGGCTTCCATCATGGACAAAGTCATTCCCCTTATTCGCTTTGAAGACGCCAAGTACGCCGGAATACAAAGTGTGCCGGCCCTGCGCAACGAGGCGAATCGCCGGTTGGTCGTGATCGTGGTGGTTTTGGTGGTGGTGCTGGTGGGCATATTGGCGCTCGTTATCAAGGTGGTGCGCAATCTGGCCGAGCAAAAGGCCCGCACCCAGTTTCTGACCGAGCGCGAGCATTTTCTCTACACCGACACCTTGACGGGTTTTCACAACCGCAATTACTTCAGCCACAAGGCAGACCAGGAGATTCCGCACCACTATCCGCAAGCAATAGTGGTGGCGGATTTGAACAACCTGAAGCGTGTGAACGACAATTTTGGCCACGCTGCAGGCGATGCCTTGTTGGTCTTGTTTGCCAAACTGGTGCGCCAGCAGTGGCCCAGCGGGCATTTCTTTCGCCTTGGAGGCGACGAGTTTTTGGTCGTCTTGCCGAGGTTGGAGGAAGCGCAGGTGCAAGCGGAGCTAGGCCTTTTGCGTCAACGTTGCCAACAAACCAGCCTGCCTGAGGCCCCTGGCGACTGGGGTCATCCCAGCGCGGCGATGGGGTATGCCATGCGTGCCAGTGCAGAGGTTCCCTTGGACGTGTGTATTGCCGAGGCCGACCAGCGGATGTACCGCGCCAAAGCCAGTATGAAAAAGCGCCACTCGGATTTGGACAGCGACCTTATTGCTGTGTCACTCTGATGCATGACGTGTGCGCCAAGCCAAGGTCCATTGCGCCAAGCAGACGCTGATGTTTGCATCCGTGGCAGCGGGAAGGTCCAGGAGCGATGCGGCGGCCTGGAGTTCCTGCAAAGCCGCTGGCGCTGTGGCGGTGTTCAGTGCCGTAGCCCCGTTTTGTTTGCTGAGTTTTTCTCCATCAGGGCCCAGAGCCAGCGGCGTGTGCAGGTAGAGAGGCGTAGGCAAGCCTAGCGCCCGCTGCAGCGCAATTTGCCGCGCAGTGTTGTCTGCCAGGTCTTCGCCGCGCACCACGTGGGTGATGCCTTGCGCCGCATCGTCCACCACGACGGCCAGTTGGTAGGCCCACAAGCCGTCGGCCCGCTTGAGCACCAAGTCCCCCACCGCCTGCGCTACATCCTGGCTTTGCGGTCCGAGGCGGCGGTCGATCCAGTGCAATGGGGCGCTAATGGATGCTATGTTTTTTGTAGCTGCCTGCGCAATATCTAGAAGGCCTAGAGACCCATTGGATTGAAAGTCCGCTGGAATGGTGCGAAAACGCCAAGCCCGCCCGGGCTTGCCTTGCAGCCCGTTGCGGCAGGTGCCGGGATAGACCAGTTCGCCATGGCGCGGTTTGCCGCTGCCCTGCGCCGCCAGCGCCACTTCAATGTCTTTGCGCGAGCAGCCGCAGGGGTAGGCCAGCTCGCTGGCAATAAGCTGGTCGAGTGCGCGCTGGTAGTGCGTATTGCGTTGGCTCTGCCACTCAGGCCGCTCGTCGGGGTGCAGGCCGCAGGCGGCCAGTTGTTGCAGGATGGTTTGGTCAATCCCGGGCACACAGCGCGGCGTGTCTACATCTTCGATGCGCATCAGCCACTGGCCGCCGTGGGCGCGTGCATCCAACCAACTGGCCAAGGCTGCAACCAACGAACCCGCATGCAGTGGGCCCGTGGGGGAGGGGGCGAAACGTCCCCGATAGGTGGCACCCGCGCCCTGGAGTGGGCCGGGGGCGCTCATGCCATAGACAGTGCCAACTCCAAACCGGAGACAAAGGCGTCTTCTACCCGGTGGCCTAAGCACCAGTCACCGCACACACCCAAGCCAGCTTTTGCGTCTAGCAAGTGGCTTTGGCCCAAGGGTTCTTCCGTCTTGGCATAGGTCCAGCGGTGGACATCCACGTGCGCCGGTTCTGCACGAATCCCGGTGATCTCGGAAAAGGCCTTGATCAGCTTGGCCTGCACCCGCTGCGGGCTGTCATTCAAATGTTCTTGAGACCAAGCGGCGCTGGCCTGCACCGTCCAGCGCTCAACGCGGCCACGCCCGGGCTTGCTGGATTCGCGCGCCAGCCAGGCGATGCGGTGGTGGGTGCTTCGCGCCGCGTTCCATTGTGGGCCCAGGGTGGTAAGACCCGGTTGCACGGCCTGGGGGAAAGCCAGCATCAGCGTCCAACACGGAGCCACCGACACCTTGGCTGTTTTTTTGGCCAGCGCCTCCCCTTTGGGTGTGGTGGCCAGCAAGGCCTGCGCCTGGGGGTGGGGGATGGCCAGCACCACGGCGTCAAAGCCGCTGTACACATGGCTGCTGTCGTCGGCGCCGGAGGTGCGCAATTGCCATTGGTGTTTGTTGAGTGCATCCGGCGCAATGCCGATAACGCGGGTTTGCAGCTCCACACAACCGGCATCGACCAGCGGTTTGGCCCAGGCGCCTACCAAGGCATTCATGCCGGGGGAGGGCACCCAATGAGGCTCGCGCGCGGGCAAACCTGCGGCGGCTACCCTGCCATGCGAGTCCAGCACCCGCACCGTATTGGCGCTCCAGGGGCGGCACAGTCCAGCGGTGGTCTGCAGGGCCAATGCAAAACGGTCGTCGCGCACCGTGAAGTACTGCGCCCCATGGTCAAAGGTGCCAAACGCGCTGCCGCGTGTGGACATGCGACCGCCCAACCCTTGGCTTTTGTCAAACACGGTCACCCGGTGGCCCGCTTGCACCAGTGTGCGCGCGCAAGCAATACCGGCCATGCCGGCACCCACGATCGCGATGTGTTTGGAAGTTGTCATGGGTGCAGTCTCCATAGTTGTAATGGCCTCTTTATACACGCTGGCTGAGGGCTGTTGGCTTACGCAGTGCGGTGCTCTTCCAGCAGTGCATTGCGTGTGGCCGGACTTTCGAGTTGGCCGAGCCACCATTGCAGTGCTTTGCCCTGTTGGGTGGTCTTGCTCAGGCGCCAGGCGTAGTGCAGCGGCACCTGACGCTGCGAGCGCTCGGTGCGCTTGACGACCAGGCGGCCTGTATCGATGTAGCTGTCGGCAAGGCAGCGCGGCAAGTTACCGCCACCGAGTCCGCGCAGTTGGGCGTCAAGTTTGGCGTGCATGGTGGGCACGGTGAAAACGTCTTGCCCCCCGAGCAGTCCAAAGGTCTGGCCCGAGCCATGGCTGATGGAGTCGGCCACTGCCACGGCGCGGTGCCTTTGGATCACCTCGTCACTCAAGGGCTCCGGCGCGTTGGCCAACGGATGGTGCGGCGCCACGGCATACACAAAAGTGATGTGCCCCAGCGGCTTGCTGTGTACACCGGCGGTGCGGGCCGAGTCGGGGCCAACGCCAATGGCCAGGTCGGCCTGGCCGCGCGTCAGCGCTTCAAGCGTGCCCGACAGCGTCTCTTCGCGCAGGCGGATGCGCGTGGGCGGCGATTGGCTGAAAAAACTCTCACACAGCTCCATCATGGTGGGCTTGGAAATAACGGTGTCGATGGCGATGGTGAGCTGGGGTTCCCAACCCGTGGCCACCCGTTTCACGCGGTTGGCAACGGCGTCAATTTCTTCAAGCAGACGTGCACCCTCGCGCAGCAGCTCGGCTCCGGCTTCTGTGAGTTTGGCTTGGCGTGAGCTGCGGTCGTACAGCAATACATCCAAGGCGTCTTCAATTTGCCGCACGCGGTAGGTCAGCGCGCTGGGCACCATGCCCATCTCGCGCGCAGCGGCCGCAAAGCTGCCTGCCGCTGCAATGGTCTGCAGCATGGCGAGTGCGTCGGGAGTCAAAAAGTCGCGGGCGGTTTGCACAAAAATGGCCTTTTAGTTGAATTGTTTTGAATGATGCCATCAAACAGCGTGGATAGAAATCAGCATCACAAGGCATAAAGTTCTATGCATCCAAAGACGCATACAGAAAGGACACTGAATGTTGACCTTACGCAAATCCCAAGACCGTGGCCATGCCGACCATGGCTGGCTCAAGTCTTTCCATAGTTTTTCGTTTGCCGGTTACTACGACCCTGCACATATGGGCTGGGGCAATCTGCGCGTGATCAATGAAGACCGCATTGCGCCGGGCACCGGGTTTGGAACCCACGGCCACCGCGACATGGAAATCATCAGTTATGTGATGTCGGGAAACCTGGCACACAAGGACAGCATGGGCAACGTGAAGGGCATACCACCCGGAGACGTGCAGCGCATGAGCGCCGGTAGCGGCGTGCAGCATAGCGAGTTCAACCACGCCCAGGGTGAGACCACGCATTTCTTCCAGATCTGGATTGAGCCCAATGTGCGCGGTATCCCGCCCAGCTACGAACAGAAGAGTTTTGACACTGCAGAGAAGCAGGGCAGGCTCCGACTGGTAGCCTCGCCCGATGGTGCTGACAACAGCGTGCTGATCCACGCCGACGCCAAACTCTACAGCGGCCTGTTCAATGGTGCCGAGAGCGCCGAGATCGCCTTGGAGCCCACCCGCAAAGGCTATGTGCAAGTGCTGCGCGGCGATGTAGAAGTGAATGGTGCCAAGCTCACCGCGGGTGATGCGGCACTGTTGGACGGTGAAACCGGCATTACGCTGGCGCAAGGCAGCAACGCCGAGGTATTGGTATTTGACCTTCACGCCTGACCGGGGCGCATCAAATGGCATTCGATTTTTCCGAAAATTCACACAGTGTGGATCTTCTTTTTTTAGCCTTTATCAAGGAGCTTTGACATGGCAAAAGTAGCAGTGGTTTTTCATTCGGGTTACGGTCACACCCAGCGCATGGCGCAGTCGGTGGCGCAGGGCGCTGGTGCCGACCTGATCACCATCGACGCCGAAGGCAATGTGCCCGAAGCGGCCTGGGACACTTTGGCCGCCGCTGACGCGATCATCTTTGGCTCGCCGACCTACATGGGCAGCGTGAGCTGGCAGTTCAAGAAGTTTGCTGATGCTTCCAGCAAGCCTTGGTATGTGCAGGCCTGGAAAGACAAAATTTTTGGTGGCTTTACCAACAGCGCCAACGTGGATGGTGACAAACATTCCACCTTGCATTACTTCATGACCTTGGCCATGCAACACGGTGGCCTATGGGCGGGCACGGGTATGGCCTACAACAACCACAAGGGTTCGCAGCGCACCGATGTGAACTACTTGGCGTCCAACGCCGGCCCCATTGCCCAAACCCCGGGCGACGCTAGCGCCGACGAGATGAACGCCGGTGACCTGGAAACTGCACGCAAGTACGGTGAGCGCATTGCTGCGCTGGCAGGCAAGCGCGCTTAAGGGACGTCCGTTTTGTGGGCGGGGGGGCTGAAGTCGTCAAGCTCAGGCCTGCAGGCCCACGGTCTGTAGGTCCGCTCCCAAGGCCCGTCGCTCGTCAAACACAAAACAGCCGCCGTGGTAGTGGCTGCCATCGGTTTCCTCAAAATACTTGAGGATGCCGCCTTCGAGCTGGTAGACGTGCTCCAGCCCTTCTTCGCGCATCAGGATGGCGGCTTTTTCGCAGCGTATGCCGCCGGTGCAAAAGCTCACCACGGTTTTGTCTTTCAGGTCGTCCAGGTGGCTGCGCAGCGCGTCGGGAAATTCGGTGAACTTGGTGATGCGCCAGTCGATGGCACCAGCAAAGGTGCCTTCGTTCACTTCAAAGTCGTTGCGCGTATCCAGCGTCACCACAGGGCGGCCATTGTCGTCATGGCCCTGGTCCAGCCAGCGTTTGACGGTGGCGGGCGCCACGGCGGGGGCCCGGCCCTGGGCGGGTTGGATGGTGGGGTGGTTCATGCGAATGATCTCGCCCTTGACCTTGACCAGCATCTTTTTGAAGGGTTGGGTGTCTGACCAGCTCTCTTTGGGCACGATGTCCGCAAAACGGGCGTCGGTGTGCAACTGGGCCACAAACTCCCGTACATCGTCAGCCGGGCCCGCCAGAAACAGGTTAATGCCTTCCTCGGCCAGCAGGATGGTGCCTTTGAGGTTTAGCGCCACGGCACGCTGCAATAGCAGCTCACGCAAAGCCGGGGCATCGCTAAGGGGGACGAATTTGTAGGTGGAGATATTCAGGATGGTGTTCACCCCCTGATTTTAAGATTGTCAGGCGCCGCTAATTTTTTGGTGCAGCCACTGGCGTGCACTTGCATCGTCCGCAAACACCCGTGCAGCAATGACTCCTTCCAACAAGGACTCAAAGCGTGGCTTGAACAGCTTGGCTCCTTCAACCAGGGGGCCAATGACGAAAGCGACTGCGCAAAGCTTGGACTGAGGTGACCGTGCCGCGTAGTCTTGCCGCGTTTGGGCGTAAACGGCCTCGCTGTAGACCAGGGTGTCGTGCAGATAGTAGAGGATGCCCCATGGGCCTTCCTCATTCAACTGGGCGCCGTGCTGCCGCATTTGCAGGGTAGTTTGGCTGATCATTTCAAGGTTCCAGTCGCCGCGCACGTGCACCGTCATGATGGCGTCTGAGGACTCAATAAGGACTTTGCCGTGCGGTTGGAAAGGGACAGTCGTCATTTTTTCCTTGGATCAGGGGGGGGCTGCGGGTTGGCCCGGTTCGTAATTCTCCTCACGTGCGATTGTGATGCAAAGCGATACCACTTTCCGACGGTAGTGCTGGCGGCAAAACTACAATCCCCCCATGTTTGTACACCTGCGCCTGCACACCGAATTTTCCGTGGTGGATTCCACCAACCGCATCGACGAGGTGGTCAAGGCCGCTGCCAAGGACGGCCA
>REAW01000030.1 GCA_004293725.1 Curvibacter sp. | reverse complement strand
TCGCCATTTCGATAGATATGCGCCAGTACCCGTTGCGCACCGAGCTGCAAATCCAGCGCGCCCGTGGCGCTCACGGACCACTGCAGCGGCAGGGCCTGCTCCGCCACGGCCAGCGTGTAACTGCCGCGCGTCGTGGTCAGCACCACAGTGTGGGGTTCACCAGCATATTCCAGCGCAAACCCGCGTACCGAAGGTCCGTGCGAACGCCAGCCATCGCGCTGCGCCCAGGGGTCACGCCAGCCCGTGGCATCGGTCTGCGCGCCTTGTGTCAACTCCGCCTGCACCGTGTGCGCCACCAGAGCGGCGGGTGTGCGCCACCAGAGCGGCGGCGGCCAGAGGCAGACCCAGCTTGTCCTGGTGAAACAGGGCTGCCGCTTCGCGCGGGATCAACGCCGTGTCCAGATTGGCCTGGGCGAACGAGGCGCTGGTGGTGACATGACGCAGGAACTGCACATTGGTGGCCAGCCCGACGATATGGGTCTGTGCCAGCGCCGAGTCCAAACGCGCCAAGGCTTCTTCGCGCGTGGCACCGTGCACGATAAGTTTGGCCACCATGGAGTCGTAAAACGGGCTGATGGTGTCCCACTGGCGCACGCCGGAATCCACCCGCGTGCCGTGGCTGGCGCGTTCAAACGTCACATGCGCGGGCAGGCCATAAACCTGCAGCGTGCCAGTGGCGGGCAGAAAGTTGTTGTCGGGGTTCTCGGCGCAGATGCGTGCCTCAATGGCGTGCCCCTGGATTCTGAGTTCATGTTGCTGCAGCGGCAGCGATTCGCCCGATGCCACACGCAGCTGCCACTCCACCAGGTCTTGCCCGGTGATGGCTTCGGTAACCGGGTGCTCCACCTGCAGGCGCGTGTTCATTTCCATAAAGAAGAACGTCATGCTGCCATCGGGCTTTTGCTCCACGATGAACTCCACGGTTCCTGCACCTACATACTGCACCGCACGCGCTGCGGCCACAGCGGCCTCGCCCATCTGCTGGCGGAAGGCTTCCGTCATGCCCGGCGCGGGTGCTTCCTCCAGCACCTTTTGGTGGCGGCGCTGCACGGAGCAGTCGCGCTCAAACAGGTAGACGTAGTTGCCCTGTGTGTCGCCAAACACCTGGATCTCGATATGGCGCGGGCGCTGCACATATTTTTCAATCAGCACCGCGTCATCGCCAAAGCTGTTGATGGCCTCGCGCTTACAACTGGCTAGCGCAGCGGCAAAGTCTTCCGCCTTGTCCACCGCGCGCATGCCCTTGCCGCCGCCGCCCGCGCTGGCCTTGATGAGCACGGGGTAACCAATGCGGTCGGCCTCGCGCTGCAACAGCGCGGGGTCCTGGTCTTTGCCGTGGTATCCGGGCACCAGCGGCACGCCCGCCTTTTCCATCAACTGCTTGGACTCGGCCTTCAGCCCCATGGCCAAAATGGCCGAAGCGGGCGGGCCAATGAACACCAGCCCCGCCTTGGCACAGGCCTGGGCGAACTCTTCGTTCTCGCTCAAAAATCCGTAACCGGGATGAATGGCCTGCGCGCCAGTGGCCTGCGCGGCGGCAATGATGGTTTCCCAGCGCAGGTAACTGTCTTTGGGCGCACTGCCGCCAATGTGCACCGCCTCGTCGCACGCGGCCACGTGTTTGGCGTTGGCGTCGGCATCGGAGTACACGGCCACCGTTTGGACCGCCAAGCGGCGGGCAGTTGCGGCAACCCGGCAAGCAATTTCACCGCGATTGGCGATGAGGATTTTGGTAAACATGGTGTTTCCTCGAAAAATTAAACCAGCCAATTCGGCTTGCGTTTTTGCAGGAAGGACTGCACGCCCTCTTTGCCTTCGCTGCTGCTGCGGATGTCGGCAATGCCTTCGACGGTATGGGCAATCAGCGCACCGTCAATCTCGCGGTGGGCCACGGTTTGCACCAGCTCTTTGCAGCTGCGCACCGCGTTAGGACTGGCGTTGACCAGCGCTTTGACCAGCTCCGCCACCTTGGCGTCCAGCTGCTCTGCCTGCACCACCTCGTGCACAAAACCGATGCGCAGCGCCTCTTGCGCCGTGAAACGCTCAGCCGTCAAAAAGTAGCGGTGCGCGGCGCGGGCACCCATGGCACGAATCACATAGGGGCTGATGGTGGCGGGAATGAGGCCCAGCTTCACCTCGCTCAGGCAAAAGCCCGCGCTGTCCACGGCTACCGCCATGTCGCAGGCAGCCACCAGGCCCATGCCACCGGCCACCACGTCGCCCTGGATGCGCGCAATGGTGGGCTTGGGGCAGTCGTACATCACGCGCAGCATCTCGGCCAGCTTGGCGGCGTCCGCCAAATTCTCAGCGCGGGTGTAGTCAGCCATGCGGCGCATCCAGTTCAAATCCGCGCCCGCGCAGAAGGCAGGGCCTTCTGCAGCCAGCACCACGGCGCGCGTCTCGGCGCTGGCGGCCGCGGTCTGGAAGGCCTGGGTCAGTTCGGTGATCACCTCGTCGTTGAAGGCGTTGCGCACCTCGGGGCGGCTCAGCGTGATGGTGAGCAGCGCGCCGGTGTGTGTCAGGGTCAATGCGGTCATGGCGCGCGCCCTTACATGCGGAAGACACCGAACTTGGTGTCTTCAATCGGCGCGTTGAGTGCCGCACTCAGACCCAGGGCCAGCACGCGGCGCGTGTCGGCGGGGTCAATCACGCCGTCGTCCCACAAACGGGCGCTGGCGTAGTAGGGGTGGCCCTGTTCGTCGTACTGGCGACGGATCGGCGTCTTGAAGGCTTCTTCTTCCTCCATGCTCCAGGCGCCGCCCTTGCCCTCGATGCCGTCACGCTTGACCGTGGCCAGCACGCTGGCCGCCTGCTCGCCGCCCATGACACTGATGCGCGCGTTGGGCCACATCCACAAAAAGCGCGGGCTGTAGGCGCGGCCGCACATGCCGTAGTTGCCGGCGCCAAAACTGCCGCCGATGATGATGGTGAACTTGGGCACGGCTGCGGTGGCCACGGCGGTGACCATCTTGGCGCCATTGCGGGCAATGCCTTCGTTCTCGTACTTGCGGCCCACCATGAAGCCTGTGATGTTCTGCAAAAACACCAGCGGGATCTTGCGCTGGCAGCACAGCTCGATGAAGTGCGCGCCCTTGAGCGCGGATTCGCTGAACAAAATGCCGTTGTTGGCAATGATGCCTACGGCCATGCCTTCAATGTGCGCAAAACCGGTGACTAGCGTGGCGCCAAAACGTGGCTTGAACTCGTGGAACTCGCTACCGTCCACGATGCGGGCAATGATTTCGCGCACATCAAACGGCTTGCGCGTGTCGGTGGGGATCACGCCATACAACTCATCCGCTCCATATTTAGGAGCTACTGGCGCAAGCGCAGAAAGGGCTGGAGGCTTCTTTTTATTCAAATGGGCGACGGCCTGACGGGCCAGGGCGATCGCGTGCATGTCGTTTTGCGCCAGGTGATCGGCAACGCCTGAGAGACGTGTGTGCACATCGCCTCCGCCCAGGTCTTCGGCGGTCACCACCTCGCCCGTGGCTGCCTTGACCAGTGGCGGGCCACCCAGAAAGATGGTGCCCTGGTTCTTGACGATGATGGTTTCGTCGCTCATGGCCGGCACATAGGCGCCGCCGGCCGTGCAGCTACCCATGACCACAGCAATCTGCGCAATACCTTGTGCGCTCATGTTGGCCTGGTTGAAAAAGATGCGACCAAAGTGGTCGCGGTCAGGAAACACCTCGTCCTGGTTGGGCAGGTTGGCACCGCCGCTGTCCACCAGGTAAATGCAGGTCAGATGGTTTTGCGCTGCCACCTCTTGCGCACGCAGATGCTTTTTGACGGTGAGCGGGTAATACGTTCCGCCCTTCACGGTGGCGTCGTTGCAGACAATCATGCAGTCCACCCCGCTCACGCGGCCAATGCCCGCCACGATGCCCGCACCCGGAGCGGCGTTGTCATACACATTGAGCGCGGCCAGGGGCGCCAGCTCCAAAAACGGGGTGCCGGGGTCCAACAGCATGGCTACCCGCTCACGCGGCAGCAACTTACCCCGTGCCACGTGTTTGGCGCGGGCCGCCTCGCCGCCGCCTTCAGCAATACGGGCCACTTGGGCCTTCAAGTCGTCCACCAGCGCACGCATGGCACTGGTGTTGGCCACAAAGTCGGCCGAGCGGGGGTTGAGCTGGGTTTCCAGTATGGTCATGGGCACATCCGGTCAGGGGTTGGACAGTCAGCAGGCATTGTGCGTCTGCCCGCCGCCCGGCGGGATGCTGGCGAGGTTGCAAATCGTGCCACATCAGGCGCATTTTTTGGCACACTCCGGGAATGCTCCATTCCGCCCCCATCGCCGCCACACCCATGGCGTTTGTTCAAGCCATTGTTGCGGCCTACGCGCGGTACGGGAAAGACCCGCGAGATGCATTGGCTTGGGCACAGATTGCGCCAGAGCATATGCAGCAAGCCGAAGGACGCATTACCGCGTGGCAAATGGAACGCATCTCCGACGCGGCCATGCGCGAACTTGACGACGAGGCACTGGGCTGGTTCAGCCGGCGACTGCCTTGGGGCAGCTACGGCATGCTGGCGCGCGCCTCCATCAGCGCGCCCACATTGGCGCTGGCCATTCAGCGCTGGTGTCGCCACCACCGGTTGATTGCAGACGACATCACGCTCACGCTGCAGACCAGTGGCAGTACGGCCAGCATTCAGATTGCCGAACATGGCCCCTTGGGATCAACCGGTGCGCTGCGCGAGTTTTGTCTGGTCTCGGTGCTGCGCAACATCCATGGGCTAGCCTGCTGGCTGGTGGATTCGCGCATCCCGCTCTTGCACGCACAGTTTCCTTTTTCAGCCCCTGCGCATGCCGAGGCTTACCAGGTGCTGTTTTCCGGCCCCACCCGCTTCCAACAAGCGCAGGCCGCTATCACTTTTGATGCGCAGTACCTGCTGCTGCCACTGCGGCGTGACGAACGCGCCTTGCAGCAAATGCTGCAGCACGCCCTGCCCCTCACAGTGCTGCAATACCGCCGCGACCGCCTGCTGGTGCAGCGGGTGCGCCAACTGCTCATCGCCCAGCCGCAAGACACCCATGGCGCAGAAGCGCTGGCCGCGCTCTTGCACATCTCACCACGCACCCTGCACCGCCAACTCAAGGAAGAAGGCGCCACCTTGCAGGCACTCAAGAACGAGGTGCGCCAGAACCGCGCCACCGAGCTGTTGCTGCGCAGCCAGCGCCCCATCAAACAAGTGGCCGAGGCGGCGGGTTTTCAGAACGAAAAAAGCTTCATGCGCGCCTTCAAGGGCTGGACCGGCCAGTCCCCGGCTGAATTCCGCCGTAGCGCCATGCCTTTGGTGTGATGCCCCGGCGGCCCTACACTGATGGCCATGATTGTTCTGCACCATTGCGTCAGCGCACGCTCCTTGCGACCCCTGTGGATGCTGGAGGAGCTGGGTCTGCCCTACAAACTACGCATGCTGCCCTTTCCGCCACGCGCGCTGGCCCGCCACTACCTGGACGAGAACCCGCTGGGCACCGTGCCGCTACTGGTGGACGGCAGCACACGCATGACCGAATCAGCCGCCATGTGCCACTACCTGGCAGCGCGCCACAGCGCGGGCCAGCTGGATGTGCCTGTGGCCGATGCGGCTTTTGGCGCCTACCTGAACTGGCTGCACATGAGCGACGCCACGCTGACTTTCCCGCAGACCCTGGTGCTGCGCTATACCCACTTTGAGCCGCCCGAGCGCCTGCAACCGCAAGTGGCGGCCGACTACACGCGCTGGTTTCTGGCACGCCTGCGCGCGGTGGATGCAGCAGTGCAGAGCACGGACTATCTGTGTGCAGGCCGCTTTACTGCGGCCGATGTCGCCGTGGGTTATGCGCTATTGCTGGCGCAGCATTTGGGCCTGTCCGCGCAGTTTTCACCCCCGGTTGCCGCTTATTGGCAACGCCTGCAGGCCCGCCCGGCCTTCCAGCGCGCACTGCAAGTGCAGCATCAGGCGGCGCTGGACCAGGGTGTGCCGACCACGCCATCGCCCGATATTCGCCCCTGACTCAGCGAGGCGCGGGCTGGCGCAGGGCTGCACCCAACAGGCACGCGTGCAAAGCGTCCATGTGGGTGAACACATGGTGCGCTCCGGCTTGCAGCAGCACATCGCCCTGCCCTGACGGGGCATAGGCAAACACAGTGGCACCGGCGGCTACGCCTGCTGCAACACCGGTCTCGGTATCTTCGACTACGGCACAGCGTGCGGGATTGGCAGCCAATGCGGCGGCGGCTGCAAGGTAGACATCTGGATGGGGTTTGGAGCGCGGCATTTCATGGCCGCTGAAAACGCGCCCGTCAAAGTAAGGCCACAACCCCACTTTGTGCAATTGCATTTCCACCTTGATGCGGTCAGCCCCCGACGCACAGGCAATGCGCCCCTGCACGCTGGCGTGTACGGCGGCCACGGCGGCCACGGCCCCGGAAATAGCGACTACCTGTGCATCCAGCGCCGCGTTGCGACGGCCACGGAACGCGGCCATCCACTCGGGCGTAAGCGGCTTGCCGGTCTGCGCCTCGATGCGGGCGCGCTCATCCATCACGGCCTTGCCGACAAAAATGTCCATGCACTCCTGAACGCTCAAAGTCCACCCCTGTTCGGCCAGCATGTCACGCAGCACGCCATTGGTAATCGGTTCGCTGTCCACCAGCACACCATCGCAGTCAAACAGCACCGCATCAAACTTCACAGGGCATCTCCATCGACATACAACCACTGACCACTCTCCAGCACAAATCGGCTGCGCTCGTGCAGACGCACGGCAGCACCACTGGCTGGCTTTTGGCGTGCGACAAACTCCACCTGCGCATGGACGGTGTCCTGCTCAGTATGGCTGCGCACCTCCAGCCCCAGCCATTTCACACCGGGGTCAAACTCAATGTTGGCGGGGCGGTGGCTGGTGTGCCAAGTTTTCAGCAGATAGGCTTCGCGCTCCAGTACGAAGGCGCAATAACGGCTGCGCATCAGGCTTTCGGCATCGGGGGCGGGGGTATCGCGCTCAAGCCAGCGGCCGCAACATGCGCCGTAGGTGAGCGGTTTTTTCTGGTGCAGCCTGCCGCAGGGGCAGGCTGCGTTCATCTCAAGAAGTTTCATGCCCGCCATCATGCCTTGGCGGCACGGCGGGCTTTCTGCTGTTCCAGCGTTTCGGTAGGACCAGCGGCCTGCACCCATGCGTCCCAGCCTCCGGCCATATGGGCCACATTGGTCATGCCCATGTCTTGCAGCGCCTTGGCCGCCAACGCACTGCGCCAGCCCAAACCGCAAAACAACACGAACTCACGGTTTTCATCGGCAAACAAGGGCTTGTGGTAGGGCGACTCCGGGTCCACCCAAAACTCCAGCATCCCGCGCGGTGCATGGACAGCCCCCAGCACGGTACCCCGGTCCAACTCCCGGATATCGCGAATATCCACCAGCTGCATTTGGCTGTCCTGGAGCCGGGCTTGGACGTCGGCCACCGTGTAGGTGGTGACCTGCGCAATGGCCTCGGCCACCAAGGCGCTGGATGATTTGGTAATGGGCATAAGAGGTGCTCGCGTTGACTACCGGTTGTAGATCGTGTTGCCTTGCACATGGGCCGCACCCGAGCGTACCAAGTCTTGTACGAGCTGGTCGAGCCCGGCAGAAAACTGCGGGCTGCCCGTGTCTTGACCGAAGGCCGATGCGAAATAGGCGGTACCTTGCATCCAGTGCGCCAAGTCCTGGCGCTGAATCGCCTGGGCTTCGAGCAGCTTGAATTTCACCAGCACCTTGGCCGCGTACTGCGTGTGCTTGTCAGGGTTTTGCACAAAGCCGTTGAGCCGCTTGCGGGCGTAGGCAATCGCTTGGGGCGCATCCGCAAAAGGTGCGCCGTGCCCGGGAATCACCGTAGCGGGATTCAGGCCTTCGATCACATCCAGCGTGGCCGCCACCTCTTCGAAGGCGCCCTCACCATCCAGTTCAGGAAACACCACACCAAAGCCCTTTTCCCACAAGGCGTCGGCAGACACCAAGGTGCGACTGTTGGGCTCGAACAGAATGACCGAATGCGGATCATGACCCGGCGCTGCGTGCACCTGCCACTGCAAGTCGCCAAGGCTCATCGTGCTGCCAGGCTGCAGCGTGGCAGTCAACGTGAACTGCGGGCACGATTGCCCTGAAGGGGTGTAGCTCAACGCATAGGCGTCCCACGCACGCACATAGTCGGCATGGCCCGGTGGGATGTGGGTTTGCAGCGCGGGATAGCGTGCCTGGAGCGCAGCATTGCCACCGCAGTGGTCGCTGTGCAAATGGGTGTTGAGCAGCAGGTCCAGCGGGCGACCTTGCAGGGCCGAGTCCACCAGCGCCAGGGTTTGCTCGGCATGGGTGCAGTACCCGCTATCGATAAGGGCGGAGCCGCCAGCGCCCTGAATCAGGATGTTGTTGCTGGAGAGCCAGCCCCGCTCGAAAACGCTGACGCCTGCTGGCAGTACAACCGTCATGACGCTTAGGCCAGCGCGCGCTGGATGATGATCTTTTGCACGTCTGACGTGCCTTCGTAAATTTGGCACACCCGCACGTCCCGGTAAATGCGCTCGACCGGAAAGTCGCTCACATAGCCGTAACCGCCCAGTGTTTGTATGGCATCGCTGCAGACGCGCTCGGCCATCTCGCTGGCAAACAGCTTGGCCATGGCGGCTTCTTTCAGGCAGGGGCGGCCCGCATCGCGCAGCGCTGCGGCGTGCCAAATGAGCTGGCGGGCCGCTTCGATGTGGGTGGCGCACTCGGCCAACCGAAAACCCACGGCCTGGTGGTTGAAGATGGGCTGGCCAAAACTTTGCCGGTCTTTGGCATACGCAATGGCCACGTCCAGCGCACTGCGGGCCATGCCCACACTCTGCGCTGCAATGCCAATGCGCCCGCCTTCCAGCCCGCCCAGCGCAATGCCGTAGCCCTCGCCCTCTTTGCCGATCAGGTTCTCGGCGGGAATGCGGCAGCTGTCGAAGTTGATCTGCGCGGTGTCGCTGGAGTGCTGGCCCAGCTTGTCTTCCAGCCTGGCCACCACATAGCCCGGTGCATTGGTGGGCACCAGGAAGGCGCTCATGCCCTTCTTGCCGGCGCCCTTGTCGGTCACCGCGATGACGATGGCCACATCGCCGTTTTTGCCGCTGGTGATGAACTGTTTGACGCCGTTGATGACGTATTCATCGCCTTCTTTGACGGCAGTGGTGCGCAGGCTGGAGGCATCGCTGCCCACATGCGGCTCAGTCAGGCAAAAGGCGCCGAGCATCTGGCCTTGGGCCAAAGGCTCCAGCCACTGTTTTTTCTGCTGCGCGTTGCCGAACTTCATCAGGATGGCATTGACCGGGCAGTTGGTCACGCTGATCACCGTGCTGGTGCCACCATCACCGGCTGCAATCTCTTCGAGTACCAGCGCCAGGGTCACATAGTCCAGCCCTGCGCCGCCCAGATCTTCAGGCACGCAAATGCCGTATGCACCCAGAGCGGCCAGACCTTGGTGGGCGGCCTTGGGGAAGGTGTGCTCTTTGTCCCACTGCGCAGCGTGGGGCCACAACTCGGCTTGGGCAAAGGCGCGGACCGCGTCGCGCACCATTTCTTGGTCTTGAGTCAGCAGCATGGGTGGTGTCTCTCGTTGTCGTTGTTCTTGGGGGCTTACCAACTGGAAAAGGGTGATCCGTCCCAGCGCAGATAAGGTACGTCGCTGCAGGCAAAGGGAGCCTTGCCCGTCTTGCGCGCGGCCACGGTGGCGCGAATGGCGGCCACGCTCTCCTCGGGCAGCAAGGGCGCGTCGGGTGTACCCATCTCGGTACGCACCCAGCCCGGGTGGATGAGCAGGAACTGCGCTTGGGGGTAGTCGGGTTGTGCAGCCACCACCGCCATGTTGAGTGCGGCCTTGCTCACGTGGTACACCCAGCCACGGCTACTTTCAACACCACCAATTTGCGCAAAGTCGCTGGTCAGAAACACGAACTGGCCCTGCGCCTCTTCCACCCAGGGCGCCACCTGCGGCAGTGCCTGCATGGCACCCAGCACGTTGGCATGCATCATGGAATCAAAGGCCTGTTGGGTGGGTGGCGACTTGGCATCTTCGGTGCTGAACACACCCGCCACGTAATAGGCCAGGTCCAGCTTCTCGCCGTCGAGCTGCCAGCTCAATCCGCTCACGCTGGCGGGGTCCGTCACATCCAACTTCAAGGGCTGAGCGCCCAGGTCGCGCAGACGCTGGAGGCCTGCGTCGTCACGTGCGGTGCCGATGACACGGTGGCCCGCCTCCAGGTGCTGGCGCACCACTTCCAAACCGATGCCGCGCGATGCGCCAATGACTAGTACGTTCATGTCTCTTTCCTTGGGTTATTGGTACTCGCTATGCAGGAATGCAGAGTGCCGGGGGCCTCATACTGCCAAATGCGCAGAAATCGGCCCCCGACACTCCGCACTCCAGCATCGTCATTTAGCACTCTAGTCCTTGCAAAATAAGCGCAAACAGCTCCCGAACTTATAGCAACTCCAGCGCCACCGCAGTCGCTTCACCACCACCGATGCACAGCGTAGCCACACCCTTTGTGAGCCCCCGCGCCTTCAATGCATGAATCAAGGTCACCATGATGCGGGCACCTGACGCGCCAATCGGGTGGCCCAGCGCGCAGGCGCCGCCGTTCACGTTCACCTTGTCGTGCGGAATGTGCAGCTCGGCCATCAGTGCCATGGGCACCACGGCAAAGGCCTCGTTGATCTCCCACAGGTCCACGTCTTCCACCTTCCAACCAGCCTTGGCCAGCACTTTCTGCGTGGCGCCTACCGGTGCGGTGGCGAACCAGTTGGGCTCTTGCGCGTGGGTGGCGTGGGCCACGATCTTGGCCAGAGGCTTGCAACCCAAATCGTTGGCGGTGCCTGCCCGCATCAACACCATGGCAGCAGCGCCGTCGTTGATGGAACTGCTGCTGGCGGCGGTGATGGTGCCGTCTTTCTTGAAGGCAGCCTTGAGCGTAGGAATCTTGTCCAGCTTGATCTTGCCGGGGCCTTCATCCATGCTCACCTGCACATCGCCAGCACGGGTCTTGACGGTGACGGGCGTGATTTCCGCCTCAAAAGCTCCTGATTTGATAGCTGCTTGCGCACGCTGTACGCTGGCTGTGGCGAAGTTGTCTTGTTGCTCTCTGGTGAAGCTGTACTTGGCGGCGCAGTCTTCACCGAAGGTGCCCATGGAACGGCCGGCCTCGTAAGCGTCTTCCAGCCCGTCGAGCATCATGTGGTCCATGACGCGGTCGTGGCCGATGCGGATGCCGCTGCGCCCTTTGAGCAGCAGATGGGGCGCGTTGGTCATGCTCTCCATGCCACCGGCCACCAGCACGTCGTGGCTGCCGGCCAGCAGCATGTCATGCGCGAACATCGCCGCACGCATGCCGGAGCCGCACATCTTGGAAAGCGTGACCGCGCCTGCGCTTTTGGGCAGGCCGCCCTTGAAGGCCGCCTGGCGGGCAGGCGCTTGGCCCTGGCCCGCCATCAGGCAGTTGCCGAAGATGACTTCTGTCACCAGTTCGGGGCTGATGCCGGCGCGCTCCACTGCGGCTTGGATGGCGGCACCGCCCAGGTCATGGGCGGCAAGGCTGGAGAAATCGCCCCGAAAACCACCCATGGGAGTGCGGGCGGCGCTAACAATCACGATGCTGTCTGGCATGGTCTTCCTCGTTGTGCAAATGGATGAACGAAATTGACGTTTACGTAAACGTCAATTGTGGCAGAAAAGTAAACATCCACTCTCACCAATGGCCCAAACTACAGAAGTGGTGCTGCGCAGCGAAGGCACACCACACGCTGGCCGTGCGCAAAACGCAGGTGGTCGTCCTACCGGCCAGCCCCGACGGGAATATCAATAGTTTTCCCGTAGGTAGATCAAGGGGGATTTGAATATTCCAAAAGTCACCCGCCCCCCATTGGCAGGCGCAATGGGAAGGTAAATGGGCATGGATGCGAGTGAAATATTGGAACTGCAGGGTCCGCTCGCCGTCAAAAGGACTGAACGCGTACCTGCACTTACCGAGAGGTTTGCAGGATTGGAAACAGCAATACAGTTGGCAGCACCTGCAACGGCTGTGCTCGTCAGGTTTCCACCATTGCTCACGAGCGCACTATCGAACGACGTTGTGCTGTCCGTGGCGCTACGACGCCAGGAACCTGCTTCGCGGTATTGCACCGTAAACGGAACAGGCAACGGTGATCTTTCAGAACCATAGGCGTTTGCCACAAAGATTCTTGCACTTGCAACACGGACTCCGGCCTCTACCGAGTTCGCCGGGACTCCGAGCAGTGAGGTGACCCCATCCCCACCGCTCTCGGTGGCGCGCACGAATACATTGGTGGCGTTCAACAGGGTTGGCAAGGTGGTGCCATAGCTTGGATCGTTCAGCGTGGCCACACCATTGGCAAACGCAGTGTTCGCGATCGAAGCATTCGCAAGTGCGCCGGCGCCAGGATTTTCGTTCGCGGCACCCGTCGCTCCCCTTGCATTCCAGGCGGTAAGGGTGGTCGCCTTGGCAAAGCTGTTCTGATAGTTGGTCGTGGAATTACCAGCGGCGTTCTGGGCTGTAACCCGCAGCGCAAAAGGTTGGTTTGCATACACCAGACCACTGGCGCCGCTTGCATTGGTGGGGCACGTTGCGCCTACGGGGCAAGCCAAGGGCCGCGTGGGTGAAGTGGCCGCGACCACGGACGTGACAAACCGATCAGGAATAAAACGGCCAAACGCTGCGGCCCCGCTTCCGACTCCACATCCCACTCTTCCGTTGGCATCGGGTATATCGAAGAAGCCGCTTGCGCAGTCATTACCGGCGCTATCGATGGCGGTAAAGGCGGGACTGGCAGCGTCGTAGTACGCACCAGCCGCCAGGTAGAGGTAACCGACCTCGGAGTAACTGCCTGCAATGGCCGCTGCATTGATCGTCAATGACGACGGTGCGAGGGCACCGACCGTACCTCCATTTTGTTGGGTGAGCACATTGGAGGTCAGTTGTGCACTGAGCCCGCTGGTGTTCAGCGTCAACGCAGGGGCGTAATTCGTGCCCGAAGCGGTATTTGCGGACACGTTGAAGCTTGCCCCTGCCTTGATGGGGTTGGCAGTGCTGGCCCCAGGTGGGGCTGCCATGGACGGCGCTGTGTTGAGGGTTGCAAGGGGTGGGCGGACTGCAAAATTGTCAGTGGAACAACCACGGAGATTGGGTGTAACGCTGCTGTCTGTAACGCGGCACCGCAGGTTGTTGTAGGCGTTGGGCAGCGTGAAAGTAATGCTTTTCCGCCCTTGCTCGGTCGCCTGATTCGCTGTGGTGAAGGTGAGATTTTGGGTAACTGCAGGGGTGAGCGCAGTGCGGGAAACACAAGCTGTTGCACCGCTTCCGTCGACCAGTTCTACGCTTACCGTCTTGTTGGTGTCAGAGGCATAGGTCGTTAGCACCGTACCGTCTTGCCTGCGTGCCACCACATCAAAAGAAAATGCAGAACCCGCCACTTTGGTGAAGAGCGTACCCGTGGCGGAGTCTGATCCGGTGCGAATGCAGTTGAAATCCGCTACACACGAATTGGAGCTGGATGAAACGGCGATCACACAATTGTTGTTACTGGGCGCATTGTTGCCAAAGGTGCAAACAGGCGCGGCATTGGCAGGGAGCGGGTTGATTCCGCCCGAGAGGCCGATCGTCGTATTGGCCCCAAGTGTATTGATGGTGAGTGTGTTGGTTGCCGTGCCGTTACCACCGGTCACAAAGGCCCCTGACCCACTGCCCCAAACCACTCCGCTGGAGGGTGTGGCTGACAATGTGCCGGTAAGGCCGCTGTTGTAGGTGGCAGTGCATGCCGCATTCGCACACGCACGAACAGTGATGGTGGTCGGCTGGCAGGCCCCAACGCTCGACGGGCTGGCCGAAAGCTGAACATAGTTGACCAATGGGACGCAGCTGAGATCTGCGTTGCTAATGAAGGTGTTGATTTGTTGCGAATAAACCCGGAAGTCATCAATGTCGCCATTGGGTCCGGACACTCCCCCTACGGCTGTTGAGGAACCCCCAATGGCAATGGTCCGCGTGGAGTTGAACCAATTGGTGATGGGGTTGGGGTAGGGTGCAACGTTATAGGTGAAACGACTGTTGTTGATCAAAGTCCCATTGAGGAATACCTGCACGTAGGTTTGGTTCAAGCCGGGCAGAAAAACCCATGAAATCCCGATGTGCTGGCGGGTATTGGCCGCGAAGGTTTGGTTGGCCGTTGTCAAGGTAATGGCGGTCGAAGTGGCATTCGGGCTTGCACTGAGTTGCAATGCGCCGGCCCCTGTCTTGATCAAGTTAAATGGCGCCCCTGCGGCCGATGCACTGAACAACATGGCGGCTACACCGTCATTCCAGGCTGTATTGCGCTGGTAAAAAAACGATACGGAACCGATGTTACTCAATGCAAGGTTGGTTTGAATCCGTGCGGTGGCAGCAAGCCCATTGGGAAAGCGGGCGACCCGGTTGCTTGCCGAGCAAACGGCCCCCGCACCTGTAGCAATACCAGTATTCACTCCCCCGACGGACACTGCATGGTTGCCCAAGCCGGAACTATCCGAGACTTCGCCGGCCGTCCCGTTGTAGGAAGCTTCTTGAAACCGGTAGGTGGCGAGTAGTTCGGATGGCTTGGAAATGGCGGACCAGCGCACCGTGGTTCCGGTTGCGATATCTATGGGCGCGTTGGCTGCAGTGTTGTTGGTGCTGGGGTTGTAGCTGAACCAGTCGGTGCCATTGACCTGCACGCCAATAGTGGCCCCCAGGCCGTTGGTGACACCGCCCAAGTAGCGGTATTCAAAATCGCCATTGATGCCAGCCGGACTTTCAAACAAGGCGATCTGGAACGTAAAGTTGGTAGCCGCAGCCCCGTACTGGCGAACGTTATCCCACGTAACAATAAAGCGGCGGTTGGGTGCGGTTCCCCTGAGTTCAAACCGTATGGGACCGCTTGCAGGATTGGAGGGGAATGGGGTGATCGTCAAATCGCGCCAATAGGCATACAGGACATTGGTAGGGCCGCCCGCGCTGTTGCAACCGGTCGCCCCCCCATTGCTCAGGAAGGGCAAGGGGGATGGCGTGAAAATGGGCGCGTACGCTTGGTCCACATTGCTAAATTGAATGGAGCCATTGGCGCCAACCCTGAACGCACTGTAGGCCACTGCAGGGTTGCCGAATGTGAACTGGAACCCGGCTGGAAAAGGAATAGGGCCCGATGAGTCGTCGTCGCCGTTGATGTTGGTATCCCCGCATACGCGCTTCCAAGAAAGACGGTCGGGGTTTGCCGGGTCATAGGCTGGCGCATTGGCGGGTGGATAGGCGCTTGCACTGGTTCTGTCGATATACCCGGCACTGACCGCGGGTGCTTCAAACACCGGCACGACATTGGTGAATGCATACGTGTAGTTGCTAGAGAAGGTGGTTTGTGCCACGGCATTCGAACCAAGACAGAAAACAACGGCGAAGGGTACCCACAGACTCTGCGCTGGGAAAGGAGCGCCGCGCCAACACGCCATGATCCCGGCTTGTATCTTGATCAGCAGCCCCAGGCCCTTGACCAGCAAGGCATGCACTTGGCAGGGAAGCAAGAAGAAGGGGGTGCGTTGCATAGTCTTTCTGATACGCTTTTTGAGTACTGTCGCTTCGGTAGAGTATGCCCAGAAAATGCATTCTGGACACAGAAGTCATCATGGCGCCGGGTAATGATTTATCCCATACTCCCCGTTCCCACATGAAGTTGATTGATGAGGGCCGATGAGTACTTTCTGCCGCAAGACCTGAAGTTGTAGGGCTTACATTCGAAGCCTGCCGTCCCCCACCTGCCATGCCCTCCATCGCACCCCCCTTAGAACATCAGTTGTTGCCCTTTGTGGCCTTTCAGGGCGCGTTTTCCACACTGGCAGGGTTTGGCGCTTTGTTGGTATATGCGGATGGAGGCGTGGCCGCCTCGGTGCAATACACGGCGTGGATGTTGGGCATCGCCATGCTGTCTATCCTGAGCCCTTTTGTACTGGGTCGTGCGCTGCGGCTGCGCGGGAAGCGGCTGGTACGGCTGAGCTTTGCGGTCCCAGCGGTTGCGCTGTGGTGGGCCGATGGCCATCCGATGCTGTTGGCGCTGTCCACGGGTGGTTTTCTGGGCTGGAGCTGGGCCGCGCGCCACTGGCTGGAGCTCAGCGTGCTGAAAGACGCCGAGCGCGATGGCTACGCAGCCCACGTCACGGTGGTTACGGTGGTTGCCAGCCTGCTGGCCACAGCCGTGGTGGCCGCCCTGCTGAGCCTGAGCGATGAATCCCCCATGGCGGTGTATGGCAGCTACGCGGTGCTGGCCGCTGTGGCCAGTGTGTGGGCCGCGCGCAGCTTGCCCACCACACCGGTCATGCAAATGCAGCGGCCACTGTCGGTGGTGCAGCAGTCTGGCTTCAAAGCCTGCTTGCCGCTGTACTTTCTGGAGTCCGGCATGCTGGGTATTGGCATGGTGCTGGGCGCCGGTGGCGCATCACAGGCACTCGGGCAGGTGAGCCATTACGGCTGGGTGTCGGTGATGGCCACGGTGGTGGGGGCGGCTGCATTGTTCGCCCTGCGGCGCAAACGCCACAACGGCAACCGTGTGCGCTGGATGGGCCTGGCCTGCATCGGAATGGCAAGTGGCCATTTGCTGCTGGGTGCCAGCGTGTTGCATCCCGGGCTGTATGTACTGCACCTGCTTTTGATCGCTTGCGTGCAGCCGTTTTGGTCGGCCAGCGAGCAGGTGCTCAATCAACGTGTCATGGATCTGCAGGGTGCACTAGCCGACCGGATAGTGGTACGGGAGGTCGTGCTTGGCATTTTCCGCCTGTTGGCGCTGGGCCTGTTCTGGTTGTTGATCCGGGAGTGGCCGCCGACCCAGGTGCTGCTGGTGGGAACCGCCATGATGGCCAGCGCCGCGGTACTCGAATGGGCTATCGGCCGCGCCTGGTTGCGCAGGGCCAACTGAAAGGTCACCCCATGGGGGGGGGCTGAATCACTCAATTTCGGGCGAACCGTTTCTCTTTCTCATACGGAAACACATCGTGCACATACCCCGCCGCAATGCGCTCTTTCTGGGCCTGCCAGAAGCTGGGGTCCAGCAGGTTGGCGTGGTAGCGCATGAAAATGTCGCGCACGAGCGGGTTGCCCAGTAGAAATGGCGCAAAGGTTTCCGGGAACACATCGTGCGGGCCAACGCGGTACCAGATCTCGCCCGACATTTCCTCTTCCTCGTTGCGCGGCTCGGGTACCTTGCGGAAGTGGCAGTCGGTCAGGTATTCGATCTCGTCATAGTCGTAAAACACGACCTTGCTGTTGCGCGTGATGCCAAAGTTCTTCCACAGCATGTCGCCCGGAAAGATGTTGGCCGCCACCATATCCTTGATGGCGTAGCCGTAGTCGATCACCGCACGCTCAATCTGCGCGCGTGCCCGCAACGCCGAAGGTCGGGTGTCGGCAGGGTCTGCGCCACCTGCGTCAAAAGCTTCTTGCAAATACAGGTTGAGCGGAATCATGCGGCGCTCGATGTACACATGCTTCAAGATGACCTCGGTGCGGCCATCGCCATCGCGGTCGCTAATCTCCAACTGGCTGGGGGCAAACTCCTGCAGCTCGGCAATCAGCGCGTCGCTGAAGCGCTCATGCGGAAAGGCGACATCCCCATAGTCCAGCGTATCGGCCATGCGGCCCACCCGGTCGTGTTGTTTGACCAGTTGGTACTTGGCCTTGACCTGCTCGCGGGTGGTTTCTTTCTGGTGCGGAAAGTAGTCTTTGATGACCTTGAACACATACGGGTAGCTGGGCAAATCGAACACCAGCATCACCATACCCTTGATGCCGGCCGCGATGCGGAACTTGTCGGAGCTGTGCTGCAGGTGGTGCAGAAAATCGCGGTAAAACAGGGTCTTGCCCTGCTTGGCCAGCCCCAGCGCGTTGTACAGCTCGTTGCGTGGCTTGCGCGGCATCATGCTGCGCAAAAACTGCACATAGGCGCTGGGAATTTCCATGTCGACCATGAAGTAAGCCCGCGCAAAGCTGAACAGGCGCAGCAGGTCGTCTTCGCCAAACAGCGCGGCATCAATGCGCAACTTGCCGTCTGCGTTGTGGAGCACCGGCAACGCAAAGCCCGCTTCGGTGTACCCGTTGATCAATTTGCCAACGATGTAGCAGCCCTTGTTGCGGAAAAACAGGTTGGACAGCACCTGGACCTGAAAGTTGGCGCGCAGTTTCACGTCGCCCAACTGGGTATGCATGACTTCGGCCACCCGCAGGGCGTCGCGTTCCAGGTTTTCAAAGGGAACGCGCAGGTCAAAGTCCTGCACCATCTGCACCAGCTTGGCTTGCACCTCGTTTTGTGAAGGGTAGTAGCTTTGGTAGGTTGGACGGTGACTGGGGCGACCGGAGGACAACAGGTTTTCGATGTACTCGGTGCTCACGGCCGGGCGCACAAAAATGAAATTGTTGTGGAAGTAGCTGCGGTGCAGTATTTTGGTGGTGACCGAATTGAAAAAGGTCTCGGCCAGCTCTGGCTGGTGGTGATCCACCAGCAGCCCGATGTAGTGCAGCTTGATCTGCTGCCACACGTCCATGCTTTGCTCGCCAGCCTTGAACTCACGCTCCAGCCGCTTGGAACACTCCTTCACGCGCAGGTCGTAAAACTCGATGCGCTCGCGCTGGGCCCGCTGCTGGCCATGCCAGTCGGCCACCTCAAAGCGGTGCTTGGCGCGCGCACTCTCGGTGCGGAACAGTTGGTAGTGGCGATTGAAGCCATCCATCATCGCCCGGGCGATCTCGGGCGCAAGCGGGGAATCCAGGCGGGTTGGGAAACTGGCAAGCATGGTTTGCTATATTTTCGATAGCTGATTGCGCATATCTCGCTTGACCTAGATGCCAATTTACCTTGAATTACGCGGCATCAGGCGAACACCTGAAACTGCCTCGCGGTACAGGGACTCCAGATCATCCTGGCGTGCCACCGTCATGTGCAGGTCATGCACCAGGCCATCGTGCACGCCGTAGACCCAACCATGCAAGGTCACATCCTGGTTGGCGGCCCAAGCATCTTGCACCACGGTGCTTTGCGCCACATTCATCACTTGCTCAATCACATTCAGCTCGCACAGGGCGGCCGCCTTACCCTGGTCGGGGATCAGGTCCATCACATCACGGTGGCGGTCACGCACATCCTGGATGTGGCGCAGCCAGTTGTCGGCCAGGCCAAGGCGGGCGCCTTCCAAAGCGGCTTGCACGCCCGAGCATCCGTAGTGGCCCACCACCATGACGTGCCGGACCTTGAGCCGCTCCACCGCGAACTGGATGGTGGACAGCGCGTTGAGGTCGGAATGCACCACCACGTTGGCCACGTTGCGGTGCACGAAAATCTCGCCCGGCGCCAAGCCGATGATCTCGTTGGCGGGCACGCGACTGTCGGAACAGCCGATCCACATGTACTTGGGTTTTTGCTGGTTGGCCAACCCGGTGAAGAAGCCGGGTCGGCTGCGCTCCATCTCGGCGGCCCACGCACGGTTGCGCGAAAAAAGATCGCTGAGTTTGTCAGTCATGGCCGTGATTATTTCTTGAGCGATATGCGAACATTCCAATCCAGTAGTCCGTATCGGGCTCGTTCTTGCTGGTCGTCCAGCGCGTTGAATTCGCAGGGTTGGGTCGGTTTGGCCGACGTGCATACGAATGACTTGGCGTGGCCCAGTTGCCACATGCCCTGCGCGTTGCGCGCTTCACCGGTGAAAAACATGGCCCGCGGGGTGTTCATAGGGTCCGGTTGCGCGGGCAGGTCTTTGAGCAAGTTGCGCCCAGCATTGATGTAGTTGCCTTCGATGCCCGCCAGGGGAAACAGGGTATTGAACATGTCACGGTGGCTCGCTGGTTTATCCAGTTGGTTACCGCATGCGAGCTTGTCGCCCCAGATCACAAACGGTACCTGGCGCACCAAGTGGCGGCGGCTGGCGTCAGCATAGACGCCAAAGGAGCGCACATTGTGGTCGCCGGTGGCCGCCATGATGGTGTTGGCATATTGCGGGTTTTTTTTGAACTCCTGCACAAACCCGCCCAACTGGTCGGTGGCGTAATGGTAGGTATCTAGGTTGGGAATCAGTGTTTCGGAGCCCGTCTCACCTTTCCACAGGGCCATGTCGCGTGGCACGCGCTGGTAGTCGGGCGGGAGGTCATAGGGCGGGTGGTTGGTCATGGTCAGCACAAACACCAGCAGCGGCTTGTCGGCAGGCTGCGCCGCCATACGTTGCTTGAGGTACTTGAAGATGTAGCTGTCCCACACGCCCCAGATACCAAGCGTTGCCTCGGGGTAGGCGGCCTTGAGGTTATTGGCATCCACGACTTCGTCAAAGCCCTGCACCTTGAGCACGCGATTCAGGTCGCGCCAGCCGGCCCGGCCGGATGTCAAAAACAAGGTCTGGTAACCGGCTGTCTTTGCCACATTGGCGACCGCCCATGGAATGGGCTTGCGCCCGGCGTCACCCATGGTGAGAGGTGTGATGGGGGTCGAGAACAGAATGGCCTCTAGCGACGGGTGTGTGCCGGCGTGGGCGGAGTCAAAGTTTTTGAAGGTGCAGGCTTGCTCCAGCGTGGGCGCCATGCGGCCCAGCACATCAAACTGTGGGCTCTGGTACAGCAGCGGCTCGGCGCTCCAGGACTCCATCAAGAAAAACAGCAGGTTCTTTTTGGCAGCACCGGCAGGCAGTGGATCGTGCGCGCGCAGCGCGCTGAGGACCTCTTCATCGGAGCCAGCGGGCAAGTCCAGCACCTGAGCGGCTGCACGGGCAGAGTCAAAGCCCATGGTTTTGAGGCCCACCAGTGGGTCCGCCAAGTTTTGCGATTCCGCACGGCTGTCCCACGCGTATTTCAGGGCAATCACGCCATTCGGAACCATGTCGTTCAGGAACTGGGAGGTCGTCACCGTGAGGTGCTGTCGCTGCAGCGCCATGCGCTCCAAGGTGCCTTTGCCTGCAAACAGCAACGCGAAAAGGGCCACCACGACCGCTACCAGCTTGATCACTACATGCCGGCTGTGCAACACGGTCTCGGGCTGAATGCGGCGGACCAGCCCCCGGTGGAAAGCTACCGAACCCCAGGTAAGCGCGGCGGCCAGCAGCAGGGTCCACATGACCGGGAAGTCGCGCCAAATGGTGTGCAAGACGGCAACCGTGTCATCTTCCGCCAGGCCGAACACCAAGGTGTCAATCGGCGTTTTGTAGAAGCCGAAGTAGTGCAGATTGACCAGCGACAGCATCACATACACAAGCACCAGCCCCGTGGCGATGCGCCCCTGCACCTTGCCCGACACCCACGGCAGCACCAACAGGAGCAAAAATCCTGCTATGGCACTCACTTTCAGGTCAAAACGAAAGCCCTGTAGCGCTACGGAGGCAATGTCGCCTGCCGCTGCGCTATAGCCTTGGGGCCAAAAGTACGCCAGTTGTCCCCACCGGATCACACTCAGCGCCACCACCAGTGGCACGATGAGCACCCAAGCGCGCATCAAGCCGCGCAGGGCGCCGTGGAGAATGTTTGTCAGGGTGCGGGCAATGGCATGTTTCATTTGTCTCACATTGTCTCAGCGAACAACTCTCGTCCGATAAGCATGCGACGAATCTCACTGGTTCCGGCTCCAATTTCATACAACTTGGCATCGCGCCACAGGCGGCCGAGCGGGTATTCGTTGATGTAGCCATTGCCACCAAAGATTTGCACGCCCTCACCGGCCATCCAGGTGGCCTTTTCGGCCGTCCAAAGAATCACGGAGGCACAGTCCTTGCGCACCTGGCGCACGTGCTCTACACCCAGCAGGTCCAGATTCTTGGCTACGGTGTAGGCAAAGCTGCGGCCTGCTTGCAGCACGGTGTACATGTCTGCCACCTTGCCCTGGATCAGCTGGAATTCGCCAATACTTTGGCCGAACTGCTTGCGGTCATGGATATAGGGGATCACGTTGTCCATGACGGACTGCATGATGCCCAACGGACCGCCGGTGAGTACGGCACGCTCGTAGTCCAGCCCGCTCATCAGCACCTTGGCACCGCCGTTGACCTGGCCCAACACATTGGCGTGCGGCACTTCCACGTTGTTGAACACCAGTTCACCGGTGTGGCTGCCGCGCATGCCCAGCTTGTCGAGCTTTTGCGCGATGCTGAAACCAGGCATGCCCTTTTCGATCAAGAAAGCAGTGACACCGCGTGCGCCCAGTTCGGGCTCACTTTTGGCGTAAACCACCAGCGTGTCGGCGTCCGGGCCGTTGGTGATCCACATCTTGTTGCCGTTGAGCAGGTAGTAACCACCCTTGTCTTCTGCTTTGAGCTTCATGCTCAAAACGTCGGAGCCAGCGCCAGGCTCACTCATGGCCAGCGCGCCCACATGTTCGCCGCTGATCAGCTTGGGCAGGTACTTGGCTTTTTGCGCCTCGTTGCCGTTGCGCTTGATCTGGTTGACGCACAGGTTGCTGTGCGCGCCGTAGCTCAGACCCACCGAGGCGCTGGCCCGGCTGATTTCTTCCATGGCGATCATGTGGGCCAGGTAACCCATGTTGGCCCCGCCGTATTCCTCGCCCACGGTGATGCCCAGCACGCCCAAGTCGCCCATCTTGCGCCACAGGTCCATCGGAAACTGGTCAGTCTTGTCGATTTCGGCGGCGCGCGGCGCGATCTCGGCTTGGGCAAATTCGCGCACGGCGTCGCGCAGTGCATCAATGTCTTCGCCGAGTTGGAAGTTCAGTCCGGGGAGGGTTTGCATGGTGTCTCCTGGTTAGGTTTTGGATGGAGTTTTGGCGAGCTTGGGAGCTCCCTTGGCCTTCTGCTCACTTTTGGTCAGCAGGACGCGCGCTTCGCGTTGGTGCACTTTGATTTCATCCAGATTGGCCTGCAAGTCGGCCATCTGTTCTTCCACCTGCTTGCGGTGGGCCGCAAGCACGTCCAGAAACTTTTGCAGCTGCGCACCGGTGTCGCGGGGGCTGTCGTACATCTCGATGATGTCTTTCGCTTCGGTAAGGCTCAGGCCCAGGCGTTTGGCCCGCAGCGTGAGTTTGAGACGGGTCCGATCCCGCCCGCTGTAGACCCGGTTGCGCCCGCCCGGTCCTGTGCGCTCGGGCTGCAACAGGCCCAGATCTTCGTAGAACCGGATGGCACGGGTGGTCAGGTCAAACTCTTGGGCCAGATCGCTGATGCTGTAAGTGGTGCTCATGGTGCGGTAAAGGTGGCGACAGGATGGCGGACTGCGTCTGCCTACAATGCCGTCACGATTGACGTTTACGTAAACGTCAATTATGAATCAAATTGATTGGGGCTTATGAACGACCTGGAACAGCGCTTGCACTACCCCTTGGGCGACGCCCTGCCGGAGAGCGGCCGCTGTCTGGAGGTGGTGCCCGGGGTCAAGTGGGTGCGTATGACGCTGCCGTTTGCGCTGAACCACATCAACCTGTGGCTGCTACGCGACGAGATCGATGGTGAAAACGGGAAGATTCAGGGCTGGAGCATTGTGGACTGCTGCATCCACAAAGAAGAAGCCAAGGCCCAGTGGGAAGACATCTTCACCCACGAACTAGATGGTCTGCCGGTGCTGCGGGTGATCGTCACCCATATGCACCCCGACCACATTGGCCTGGCGCATTGGCTTTGCGAGCGCTGGAACGTGGCATTGTGGATCAGCGCATTGGACTACCAGGTTGCCAAGTGGGGCTGCATGGGCCCCACTGCCTTTGGTGGAGCGCGTGCTGCCGATTTTTTTGCCCTGCATGGTCTCAACGATCCCGCCACCGTGGCGCAGATCAAGGCGCGCACCGACTACTTTCCGTCGCTCGTGCCATCCGTGCCCGAACACTACCACCGCTTGCTGGACGGACAAACGCTGCGCATTGGCGCACACACCTGGCGCTGCATCAGCGGCTACGGCCATGCGCCGGAGCACATGGCGCTGTACTGCGAAGATCTGGACGTACTCATCGGCGGTGACATGATGTTGCCGCGCATCTCCACCAATGTGAGCGTCTATGAACAGGAACCCGAGGCCAACGCACTGGCTCTGTTTTTGACCTCCATTGACAAGTTTTTGCCCTTGCCCGCAGACACGCTGGTGCTGCCCTCCCACGGCAAACCTTTCACCGGGCTGCACGAGCGTATCCAGCAGTTGCACGATCATCACCGCGACCGCCTGGCCGAAGTACTAGAGGCCTGCACCGTGCAGCCCTGCAGCGCAGCAGACATCATCCCTGTGCTGTTCAAACGCCCCTTGGACCTGCACCAGATCACCTTCGCCATGGGCGAAGCCGTGGCACATCTGCACGCGCTTTGGTACGCCGGACAGTTGAAGCGCATGCATGGCACCGACGGCGTGATGCGCTTTGCATCGAACACAGCAACCTGACAGTGGCAGTTACCAGCGCGGAATCAAAGGATCTTTGAGGCTGCTGCGCAGCACCGCGTAATCAGGCACCACGGAGCTGACGGTGTCCCAGAAGCGGGGACTATGGTCCATCACCCGCAGGTGACTCAACTCGTGGGCCACCACGTAGTCGATCACCGCCATGCGGAAGTGGATCAACCGCCAGTTGAGGCGGATCGAGCCATCGGTTTTGGCGCTGCCCCAACGGGTTCCTGCGTTGCTCAGACTCAGCTTTTTCCATTGGACTTGCAGGAGCGGGGCAAAATGGTCCAAACGCTGGACAAAGAGTGCCTTGGCTTGTCGCATCAGCCAGGCCTGCACCGCATCGCGGATCTGCACTTCGGTGGCTGTGTGGGGTAGGGCTATGCGCAGCAGGGTGACCCCATCGTCCTTCGCCAACTCGTCCAGCTGTGCGCCCTTGGCAGCAAAGCCGTGGCCACCGTCCAGAGCGATGCGGATGGACAGGCCGAGGTAAGGGATGACTGCGCCCTCTTGCCACACCACTTGGGCATGTTCTTCGCGACTTTGACGCTCTCGCGTCTCATCCAGTTTGCGCAGAATCCAGCCGGATTTTTCTTGCAGCGCAGCTTCCACTTCATGGACTGGTGTCCAGCGTGGAGCGCGCACGCTCAGGCCGTCGGGCCCCACCGCAAAACCAATGGTGCGGCGCTTGCCGCGCGCAAACGCGTAGGCCACCACGGCGCCATCCAGCCGCACTTCCCGGTTAGCCTTGGGGTGCGCGTAGTTAACCGGCGCGATGGCGCTGTGCAGCGATTGACCGGGCTCGAAGGGCTGACTTTGCACGGGGGGCGCTACTTTTTCAGGAGCTGTTGGCGCACTATCGACGGGGGTTTCAGCCCCAAAAGACTCAAAAAGATCAAGGGTGTAGCGAAATAGAGCAAAAGCCCCCACGCTTCCCGCTACGCGGGGTTCGCTGCCCTCCAGGGGGGCGCGTTTCACCTTGGGGCGGCCCGGCGGTGAAACGGGGCGCATGCTAGCCACGGTAAGCCTCAGGGTCGAGTCGGCGCATTTCGGCTTCGATCCAGGCCTGCACCTCCTCCATCAGCTCTTTGGGCTCGCGCCCTTCGCTGGGAATGGGCTTGCCAATCGACACCTCCACCACGCCCGGTGTTTTGATAAAGGCTTTGCGTGGCCAGCATTTGGCCGAAGTCACCGCCACCGGAATCACCGGCGCGCCCGTGGCCACAGCCAAGCGGGTACCGCCCAGCTTGTAAGTCCCGACCTGACCGCGAGGAATGCGGGTTCCTTCAGGAAACATGATGACCCAGATACCCTGCGCCAACAGGCGCTTTCCCTGCGCGACGACCTTGGCAAACGACTCGTTGCGCTGACTGCGGTCGATATGGATCATGTCCAACCGGCCCATGGCCCAACCAAAAAACGGAACATAGAGAAGCTCTTTTTTGAACACATAAGCCAACGGATGCGGCATCAGCGTGGGCATCAAAAATGTCTCAAAAGTCGACTGGTGTTTAACCAGCAGGATGGCCGGCGCCGTGTCGCCCTTGGGCAGGTTTTCCCAACCTATCACATGGGTCCGGATACCGAGCAGGACGCGCGCCCCTCCAATGGCCCAACTCAGCCAGCGAACCGCCATCCACCACAACGCCTTGCCGCGCACCCGGATGGACGCTACCAACATGATGATGCCCCAGGGCATGACCGTCACCAACATCCACGCCATGTGCAAGCTGGAACGCAAGACAGCCATCGGCCAGTTGCTGGGCTTCTTCAAAGGCACACCGGGCACGGGTGGGGGCATACCGCTCATGCTTGCGCCACCATATGGTCCGCAAATGCAGCAAGATCGGGATGCACGATGGTGTCAACCGGAAAACTATCGGGTAGGGCTCGACCCCGGTAGGCCTCGGCCTTGCCAGTCAACACCAAATGCGGCACACAACCCACGACCGCACCGGCTATCAGGTCCCGCGCGGAGTCACCAACGGCCGGCATGCCTTTGAGATCCACCCCGAAGCGCTCGCCAATCTGCTCAAACAGGCCCGACTCGGGTTTGCGACAGCGACAGTTGTCATCCGGCGTGTGCGGGCAATAGAAGATGGCATCCACCTTCCCACCCACCGCGGCCAACATCGTGTGCATCTTGGCATGCATGGCGTTGAGCGCCGCCACATCAAACAAGCCCCGGCCCAGCCCACTTTGGTTGGTGGCAACCACCACATGCCAGCCTGCATGGTTGAGCTTGGCAATGGCCTCCAGTGCGCCAGGCAAGGGCTTCCATTCATGGGGCGATTTCACGAACTCCGCACTGTCCTCGTTGATGGTGCCGTCGCGGTCAATGATGCAGAGTTTCATGAATTTGCCCGTCTTACGAAGCGAGTTTGGAGAGGTCGGCTACGCGGTTCATCGCCACATGCAAACATTTGAGCAGGCCCAGGCGGTTCAAACGCAAGTCCATTTGCTCGGCGTTGACCATCACGTCTTCGAAGAACGCATCCACCGGCACACGCAGTGCGGCCAGCGATTGCAGCGAAGCGGTGTAGTCACCCGCTTGCCACTGGTCTTGGGCTCGGGGCAGCACGTGTTGCATGGCGGCGTAAAGCGCGTTCTCGGCCACTTCTTGCAGCAGCACCTCACTCACATGGGCATCCACATCGTCGGTCTTTTTGAGGATATTGCTGATGCGCTTGTTGGCAGCGGCCAGCGCCGGGCTTTCTGGCAACGCGGTGAAGGCTCGCACTGCCGTGAGTCGTTTGGCCACATCACCCAAGCGCTGCGGACGCAGGGCCAACACGGCATCCACCTCTTGGGCGCTGTAACCCTGCTCGCGCAGGGAACCGGCCAAACGGTCAAACATGAAGTCGACCAAAGCACCGGAAGCATCCGTGATCAAGCTGCCAAATGCGGGTGCCGCGCTTTGCACCAGTGCGGACACATTCAGGGGCAGGTCCTTCTCTACCAACATGCGGATCACGCCCAGCGCGTGTCGGCGCAGGGCAAATGGGTCCTTATCGCCAGTCGGCAAGTTGCCAATACCAAACATGCCGACCAGGGTTTCCAGCTTGTCCGCCAGCGCCACCACCAGACCGGCGGTATTGCGGGGCAAGGCGTCGCCAGCAAAGCGCGGCTTGTAGTGGTCTTCGATGGCATTGGCGACTGTTTCGCCCAAGCCGTCGTTCAGAGCGTAGTAACCGCCCATGATGCCTTGCAACTCGGGGAATTCGCCCACCATGTCGGTGACCAGATCGGTCTTGGCCAGCTGGGCCGCTTGGTCAACTTGCGCAACCAGCGTGGCGTCGCCCAACTGTGCAGCAATGGCTTTTGCAATCGCTCGTACGCGCTCCACGCGTTCGCCTTGGGTGCCAAGCTTGTTGTGGTACACGACCTTGCCCAGGCCCTCCACACGAGAGGCGAGCGTCTTTTTGCGGTCCTGGTCAAAGAAGAACTTGGCGTCGGCCAAACGGGGGCGCACGACGCGCTCGTTCCCGCCAATGACGAAGCTGGTGTCTTCCGGGTTGATGTTGGAGACCACCAAAAATTTGTTGGTGAGCTTGCCTGCTGCATCGAGCAGCGGGAAGTACTTTTGGTTGGCTTTCATGGTCAGGATCAGGCACTCTTGCGGCACGTCGAGGAACTGGGCCTCGAATTCGCAAATCAGCACATTCGGCCGCTCAACCAAGGCTGTCACTTCGTCCAGCAGTGCGTCATCGTCGATCGGCGTGCAGCCACCGCCTACCTTGGCCGCGGCCGCAGCCAGTTGGCGCACTATTTCGGCACGCCGGTCTGCAAAGCTTGCAATGACCGCACCATCCATCGCCAAGACAGCCGCGTAGGCGTCAGCGTCGGGAATCACCACAGGCGACACGGCCGCTTCAAACCGGTGACCTTGTGTAATGTTACCGGCATGCAAGCCCAGCGCCTGTACTGGTACCACGTCACTGCCGTGCAGGGCCACCAGGCCATGTGCAGGGCGCACAAAACTTACGCTACTCCAGCCCGGCAGCTCGCAGCCGCTTTGGAGCTGATAGCTCATGACCTTGGGTATGGGCAATTTGGCTATGGCGTCCAGCAGTGCTTTTTGCAGGCCTTCGGCCAGCGTCGCGCCTTTGACCGTGCTGTCGTAGAACAGAGCATCGGCCTTGCCGTCGGGGGCGCGCTTGAGACCTGCTACGGCGGATACATCGGCGCCCTGCGCCTGCAGCTTCTTCAGCAAGGCGGGTGTGGCGTTGCCAGCCGCATCCAGGCCAACGGCCACGGGCATCAGCTTTTGCGACACGGCCTTATCGGCTGCCTGGGCCGCCACAGAGGTCACATGGACGGCCAGGCGACGAGGCGAGGCGAAGTGCGTCACCGCTGCATCAGCCGGCACCAAGCCTTGGGCTTTGAGCGAATCCGCCAGCACAACGGCAAAGGATTCCCCGAGCTTCTTCAAGGCCTTGGGTGGCAGCTCTTCTACAAACAGTTCAACCAGAAGGTTCTTCATTGTCATTCTTGTTTTCTCCGTACGCTCACGCGGCCTTCTTGGTCATCTGCTCTACCCACGCACGCGGGGCCATGGGGAACCCCAAGCGCTCGCGACTCTCGTAATAGCTTTGCGCCACGGCGCGGGCCAGGTTGCGAATGCGACCGATGTAGGCGGCGCGCTCGGTCACGCTGATGGCACCACGCGCGTCCAGCAGGTTGAAGCTGTGGGCGCACTTGAGCACCTGCTCGTACGCTGGCAGTGCAAGTTGTTGCTCCATCAGGTGCTTGGCCTGTTTTTCGTGCGCATTAAAGGCGGTGAACAAAAAATCGGCGTCACTGTGCTCAAAGTTGTAAGTGGACTGCTCGACCTCGTTTTGCTTGTAGACATCGCCGTAGCTCAAGCCTTCGGTCCAGGTCAGGTTGTACACGTTATCCACACCTTGCAGATACATGGCCAAGCGCTCCAAGCCGTAAGTGATTTCACCCGTGGCGGGCTTGCAGTCGATGCCACCCACCTGCTGGAAGTAGGTGAACTGGGTCACTTCCATGCCGTTAAGCCACACCTCCCAGCCCAGGCCCCAGGCACCCAGCGTGGGGTTTTCCCAGTCGTCCTCGACAAAGCGAATGTCGTTTTTTTTCAGGTCAAAGCCGAGCGCTTCGAGCGACCCCAAATACAACTCCAAGATGTTGCTGGGCGCGGGCTTCAACACCACTTGGTATTGGTAGTAGTGCTGCAAACGGTTGGGGTTTTCGCCGTAGCGGCCGTCTTTGGGGCGGCGGCTGGGCTGCACATAGGCAGCCTTCCAAGGCTCTGGGCCGATAGCGCGCAAGAAAGTAGCCGTGTGCGAGGTGCCGGCGCCCACTTCCATGTCGTAGGGTTGCAACAGGGCGCAGCCCTGGTCAGCCCAGTAGGACTGCAGTTTCAAAATGATTTGCTGAAAAGTAAGCATGGTGGGCGGATGCGCGGCAAGGTGCCTATGCAAGAACGTTCGTTCAGGTAAACCCCGCATTTTACGGGGCCGCTTGACCCTAGCGCGCGTTACGTGCCGTGCGCCAAACCACAGCGGTCAACAGCATGCACATCAACCACATGGGCCACAGCCCAAACCGGGCTGCCCACCATGCAAAAGGGGTCACCCCGCTGCGCCCTTGCACCTCTCCAACCAACACGCCACGGGTGCGCGCGGGGAGTACTTTTTGAACCTTGGCCTGGTAGTCCAAAATGGCGGTAGCGCCGGTATTGGTGGCACGCACGAAGGGCCGCTGGAATTCCAAAGCCCGGGCGCGCGAGATATTCAGGTGCTGGTCCAGCGCAATAGAGTCGTTAAACCAGCCCAAGTTGCTTACGTTGGCAAAGATGGTGGGGGCCAACGCGGCATCTGCAAATCGGCTTGCCAGCTCTTCGCCATACAGGTCTTCGTAACAGATGTTGGGGGCCACACGCTCACCGGCTACAGGCAAGGATGGCTGCCCAAGGGATCCGCGGTTGAAGTCACCCAGTGGTATGTTCATCATCCGGGTGAACCACTTGAACAGCGGCGGGATGAATTCTCCAAAAGGGACGAGGTGGTGCTTGTCATAGCGCCAAGGCTCTGTCTGACCAGGGGTTAGGCCCAGCACCGAGTTGGTGTAACCCTGCGCAAAACTGCCCAGCGGAATGCCCACCAATGCCGACGATGTACCGGTGACAAAGTTCTTCTGTAACGCTGCCCAATATCCCTCGGGCAGTTGCTGTGGCAGCAAGGGAACTGCAGTTTCAGGCGCAACTACCAAGTCGGTGCGGCTGGCAACCAGCTGCTCGGCGTACCACCGCAAAGCCACGGGGACTCCACTGCCAGTTTCGAACTTTTCATCTTGCGGGATGTTGCCTTGCAACAGCGTGACACTCAGGCGCCCAGTTGGCTGGGTCCATTCGTTCCAGCCGGGTGGAATGACGAGTGGCAATACCAAGACACTCCCCAGAAGCACAGGTTTGGCAAGCCCTGGGCGCCAGAAGAGTCCAAGTATTGCCGCAGCCAGCGCCGCGAGCCAGCCCACCCCATAGCTCCCCACCCAAGGCATATACCAAGCCAAAGGTCCATCGATATGCGCGTAGCCCACCGCCCCCCAACCAAAGCCAGTGAGCCACGTGCCACGGGCCAGTTCGGCCATCGTCCAAAGGGAAGCAAAGCCCAAGGACAGCAAGGCGGGGGAGGCATCACGCCAACGCCACAACAACCATCCCGCACTAGCGTAGTAAAGCCCCAGGGCAGCAGCCAAAGCGACGATGGCGACCACCGCCAAAACAGAGGGCAGCCCACCATAGTTATGAAGTGCGATGAAGAGCCACCAGAAGGTGGTGCTGAGCCAAACGGTGGAAAAACACCAAGCAAGACCCGCAGCAGCGCGCGCCGTGGGTGCGCGCAACAAAACAGCAACGGCGCTAGCCTGGGCCAACAACTGTAGCCACCAGAGCGTGGTGCCCTTTACAAAAAATGCTTCAAAAGGCCACGCAACGCTTGCAGATTGGGCGCAAGCAGCTACAAATACAATAGCAACTAGCTTCCACTTATGGGCAGTGGCTGACGCGCCGGTGGAGCGCAAGGCGCCCAGGCTCACGCCGCAGTGCTGCCTGCAGCGGGCGACACCTTGAACCACTTGACCGCCCCGCCCTTGGTGTGCAACACCAAGAAGTCCAAGCCGCCCAGGGTGTGGCGTTCCCCGCGCTTGGGAACGTGCCCCATCTCATGCGCAATCAGGCCGCCTATCGTGTCGAATTGGTCTTCCGGGTCGGAGCCGGTCAGGGTGACGGAGAAGGCATCGTTGACGCGCTCCAGCGATGTATCGCCACTAACACGGTAGGTTCGATCGGCCAGGGCAAAGATGTCTCCCTCATCTTCTGGAATGTCAAACTCGTCTTCAATTTCACCGACGATTTGCTCCAGCACATCTTCGATGGTGATCAGTCCCGCAACACGGCCAAATTCATCGATCACGATTGCCAAATGGTTGCGGTTGCCACGAAATTCACGCAACAGATCGTTCAAGCCCTTGGATTCAGGGATAAAGACCGCTGGACGCAGCAAGGCACGTATGTTGAGTTCTGGTGCCCGCTGCAATTTCAGCATGTCTTTGGCCATCAGGATTCCGATGATGTTCTCACGCTCGCCGTCATACACCGGAAAGCGCGAGTGCGCGGTGTCTATGACGGTATGCAACAGGCTGTCAAGCGGCTCTTGAATGTTCAGCAGGTCCATCCGGGTAGCGGGAACCATCACGTCGCCAGCCGTCATGTCCGCCATGCGGATGACCCCTTCGAGCATGACGCGGGACTCAGACCCAATGATGTTGTTGTCCTCCGCCTCCGCCAGAGTTTCGATGAGCTCGGCGGTGGAGTCGGGCCCAGGGTGGATGAATTCAGCCAGTTTCTGGAGGAAGGTGCGCTTGTCTTCTTTGTCTGACTGGCGTACAGGATGGGGATCGGACACTCGGTTTGGGCAGGGACTGCCGTCGTTGCGAAGCCGCAAGGATAGCGGATTTGGGATTCAGGAAGAACTGCGCTGATTGGCGTCTATGGTGTCGTGACGAATTTTCTGCAAGTCGGCCAAAAAGCTCCAGAAACTTTTGGCCTGTGATTTGAGCCGATAGTCGGTTTGCGCAATCTGCTCTTCGATCATTTCGCTGACCCGGGAATCCAACGATGCAGGCGGCAATCGAAGGTACGCTTCAGACTCCATTCCATCGCGCTCCACGATGGCGCCCGCATTGCGAGCGATTTTGAGCATGGCAGCATTCTCGCTGAGTGCATGGATGAACATCAGACTAACGCCATCGTTGGTGGCGTGCATAGCTGCGCGGTCAAACAAGCGAGCACCGTAGCCGCGTCCTCGCGCGCTGCTCAGCACCGAAACACCGAATTCGGCGCAGCTGTCATGCTGCTGGTCTTTGGCGTAGGCCAGATGTGCGACTGCAATCAGCTCAAGTTTACGGTTGTAGATTCCAAAAATTTCGTCACGATCAAAGTCTATGGAATCCGCGTAGCGTTGGATCTGTTCATCGTGGGTCCAGTGGCCGAAACGCAGGTAGCGATCATGGGGCGTCAACTTCAACAAGTGTTGGGCAATTCTTTCACGGTGGTTTTCGCCCAATGACCTGATGGGCACAATCGATGGCGCGGAGCGAGGTTCTTGTGTGTCTTCTCGCTCAGCCGGCGGACGCAAGAACTCCCGCCCAGCTTCGAGCGACGCGATAAAGAGAGTTTTCGGATCAACCATGGAGCGAATATAAGGGTTTTCCCGTAGATCGTTCACCTTAATGTGCAAAGGAGCCGGATGCTAGCGGACAGCTGCGTGTATGGTAGGCGTCTAAACATTAGTTCTTGTTCACGTATGGATTCCGCCCATTTGATTCGCCAGTCTCTCGCGCGCGTTGCGCATTTGCGGGAAAAAGTAGCAGCGTCTGCTCCATTAGAACGAAGCTTGTTCGCCATTAAGCAGTTTCAGGCCCGACGGTTCGCAGGTACCTACCAAGATCTCTTGCAATCGTCTATCTATGCCGCGCCCACTCGATTTTTTCTGGAGGAGCTGTATAGCGAAAAAGATTTTTCAGACCGGGATGCCCAATTTTCCCGAATCGCTGGTGCATTGCAAACTTTTTTCCCCAGGCAGGTAGTTTCCACCGCTGTGGCGTTGGCAGAGTTACACGCATTGACTGAAAGCTTGGACATCGAGATGGCGCATTTTTTATCCGCTGGCAGCAAAAAGGACACTCCTCTTCTGTGCAGCGCTAGCTACATTGACATTTGGCGCCGCGTTGCGACTCCTGCCATTCGTCTTGGACAGCTGCAGTCTGTGTTGGACATCGGGCTTGAGTTGGACCGACTCACACGGACGAAAGGTCTGCGTCTGACTTTGCGCATGATGCGGGGTCCGGCCAAAGCAGCGGGACTTCATTCCCTTCAGGCATTCTTGGAAGCGGGTTTTGATACGTTTGCTGGCATGAGGGGGCAGGGTCGAGAGGCCCAGGTTTTTCTAGCCTACATTCGCGACCGGGAGACCCAATGGATTGACTCCTTGTTTCACGCGGAAAGTGTCGCTTGTGAGACCCTTTTGGAGGCATGCTTAGGAAAAGCCCTGTAATCAGGAACCTAACTTTTCAACACAATGTTTGCACAGGAGAAACTATGGACAAACATTGGCTGAAGAGTTACCCCCCAGGCGTTCCCCACACCGTGAATCCGGAGGCATTCCGTTCGTTAAACCATCTGTTGGAAAACGCATTCAAATCGAATGCCAAGCGCCCGTTTTCGGTATGTATGGATCGATGGATGACGTATGGAGAGTTGGACGACCTCTCTACAGCGCTGGGGGCATGGCTACAAAACAAAGGCCTGGCACCTGGAGCCCGAGTCGCTCTGATGATGCCAAATCTTCCCCAATTTGCCGTCAGCATGGCTGCCATATTACGGGCTGGCTATACCTGCGTGAATGTTAACCCCTTGTATACGGCCCGAGAGCTTGAGCATCAGCTCAAAGACTCAGGCGCTGAGGCCATCATCATTCTCGAGAACTTCGCCCATACGTTGGAAGAAGTCATTGACCGGACCCAGCTCAAACATGTGGTGTTGGCCTCCATGGGAGACCTGATGGGGTTTTGGTATGGGGCTTGGTTGAGTTTCGCGGTACGTCACTTGGCAAAAATGGTTCCAGCCTATCGTTTGACTCTGGTTCCTGGACGCAGTGTCACAACCCTCAACCGCTGTCTTGCAGAGGGCGCAAAGATGGCGTTGAAGCCTGCTGCTGTCAATTTAGACTCCATGGCTTTCTTGCAGTACACCGGGGGAACAACGGGCCTATCCAAAGGCGCAGTGTTGACACACCGGAACATAGTCGCTGCAGTGTTGCAATCTGAAGCGTGGTTTGCTCCCGCGCTTGGGCGCATTGGCGACCCCAGCAAGCTCAACCTTATTGCAGCACTGCCGCTTTATCACATATTTGCTCTCAACCTTTGTATGTTGACCATAAGGCTTGGCGCGCATTTAACGCTGATTCCCAACCCCCGTGACTTTACAAAGTTCGTGGAGGTATTGAAAAAGCGGCCATTTCACATGCTGCCAGCTGTCAATACCTTGTTCAACGCGCTGTTGCAGCACCCGCAATTTAAGACCTTGGACTTCAGCAACCTCTGTGTTTCTCAAGCGGGCGGCATGGCCGCTTCCGAAGGCACGGCAAAACACTGGCTCGAAACCACGGGTTGCCCCATGGTGGAAGGCTGGGGCATGAGTGAAACCTGCGCCATGGGCACCAATAATCCAGTCGACACGCCGAAATTCTCTGGAACTATTGGTTTGCCGCTACCGGGTATCGATATTGCGATCAAAGATGAATCCGGCAACTCATTGCCAATAGGCTCCTCTGGAGAGATCTGTATTCGAGGCCCGAATGTAATGCCCGGTTACTACCAGCAACCTCAAGAAAACGCCAACGCATTTACATCAGACGGTTTTTTGCGGACTGGCGATGTTGGCATCATGGACGATCGAGGCTACACGCGTATCGTCGACCGAATTAAAGACATGATTTTGGTCAGCGGCTTTAACGTGTTCCCATCAGAACTTGAGAATGTGATCTCACTGTGTGAGGGAGTGCTTGAATGTGCAGCAATTGGAATACCTGATGCAAAGCAAGGCGAAGCCATCAAAGTTTTCATCGTAAGGAGTTCACCAACGCTCTCGGAATCAGATGTGCTGCGCTACTGTGAAGCAAATCTCACCGGCTATAAACGGCCCAAGCACATTGAGTTCAGAGATGAACTGCCCAAGTCAAACGTTGGAAAAATACTTCGCCGCCAATTGCGTACTGAAAAGTAGGGTAATCCCCCCGATAAACCAAAGGACCGAGAAGTAGAATTTTCTGAGAAGGAAGTTCTGCGTGAAGAAGTCGAGATTTACGGACAGCCAGATCATGGCTGCATTGAAGCGTGTTGAGGCAGGGCTGCCAGTGCCCGACATCTGTCGGGAACTGGGTATCAGCAGTGCCACGTTTTACAAGTGGCGTGCGAAGTTTGGCGGTATGGACACCTCCATGATGTCGCGCATGAAGGAACTCGAGGACGAGAACCGGCGCCTGCGCA
>REAW01000029.1 GCA_004293725.1 Curvibacter sp. | reverse complement strand
GGCACGGTGGCACTGGCGCGCTACCTCAGCCGTGGCGACGTTGTGGAGTGACATGATGGAAAACTTGAACTTTGTCATTGAATGGACCGCTGCTGCACTTATTGTGATTGGCGCTTTTTTCCTGCTAGTCGGAGCCATCGGCATGGTACGCCTGCCCGACTTTTACATGCGGCTGCATGCGCCTACCAAGTCTTCCACCTTGGGCGTAGGCGGCGTGCTGCTGGCTTCACTGCTGTTGGGCTGGTCCCAAGGGCGGTTTGGCGTCGCTGAGCTGCTGATCACGCTCTTTGTTTTCGTCACTGCACCGGTGTCAGCGAATCTGCTGGCCCAGGCGGCTTTGCATTTGCGGCTCCCTTCGCTCGCGAAGGAGCCCGAGGGCTTGGTACCAGAGCCGGGAAAGGCCTCAAGTCCAGAAGGACCAGCTCAATAGGCTGCTCAAACCACACAGAAAAAAGGCCCCGCAGAGCGGGGCCTTTTATTTCATCGCAACCTAGGCAATTACAGTTTCTGGGCTTGCATGAACTGATCGAAACGCATTTCTGTAAAGCGGAACCACAGGTTCTGGTCGCGACGGAACACGGACCAGTCGTCGTAGATCTTTTTCCAGTCTGGGTTGCTTGCGCTCATTTCGGCGTACAGACCGGTAGCCTGTTTGAAGGCCTCGTCCATGACATCTTTGGGGAACGGCAACACCTTGACCTTGGAGGCCACCAGCGACTTGAGTGCAGCGGGGTTGCGTCCATCGTATTTGGCTTGCATGTCCACGTGCGCATACGCCGAAGCGGACTCCAGGATGGCCTTGTTCTCGTTAGAGAGCTTGTTGTAGGCATCGCGGTTCACAAAGGCATCGAGCTGCGGGCCGCCTTCCCACCAGCCGGGGTAGTAGTAGAAGGGAGCTACTTTGTTGAAGCCCAGCTTCTGATCGTCGTATGGCCCGACCCACTCGGCTGCGTCGATAGTTCCTTTTTCAAGCGCCTGGTAAATTTCTCCGCCAGGAATGTTTTGCGGAACCACGCCCATGCGGCTGAGGACCTTGCCGGCAAAACCGCCAGCACGGAACTTGAGGCCCTTGAAGTCTTCCTTGGATTTGATTTCCTTGCGGTACCAGCCACCCATCTGTGCACCGGTGTTGCCCATCGGGAAATTGATGATGTTGTACTTGGCATAAAACTCACGCATAAGCGTCAGGCCGTTACCTTCGAACATCCAGGCCGTCATCTGGCGGCTGTTCAGACCAAACGGGATGGCGCAGCCCAGTGCGAAGGCATCATTCACACCGAAAAAGTAATATGGCGCGGTGTGCACCATTTCGGTGGTGCCCTTTTGAATGTTTTCCACCATGCCGGCAATAGGGGGCATCAACTCGCCGCCCGGATGCACCGAAATCTGGAACTTGCCGCCAGACATTTCGCTGACCTTCTTCGAAAAAGTTTCAGCAGCTCCGTAAATGGTATCCAGCGCCTTCGGGAAACTGGAGGCCAGGCGCCAGCGAATGGTTTCCTGGGCATGTACGGCAGGTGCAGCACCCGCAGCTAGAACGCCAGCGATACCAGCGTTTTTGATAATTGAACGACGATCCATTCGATGTACTCCGGTAATTGTGTTGTAACCATCTTGCGATCGAGCTTTCCCCAGCCGCAAGGACTTCGATAGTCAAGCGCGATTGTAGGAACGCGGCGCAGCCGTTTTGTGGGGGTTTTCCCTCGGCATCGCTGCTACGGGGGATAGCATTCAGGATTCTGCAAGCAAGCCGTTGAGTTGGCCTGCGTCTACGTGACTTGCGGCTTACGCGGCGCGCGCAGCAGGCGCCAGCAACGCTGCAAAACGCTGCGTGATGGACGCTTGAATACCGGTAGCGTCCAGCCCCTGCAGTTGCAGCAAGTGCGCAGGGTCTCCGTGCTCGGTGAAGCTGTCGTCCAAGCCCAATTGGAGTACTGGTCGCTCTAGCCTTGCGGCTTGCAACGCCTCAAGCACAGCGCTGCCGGCGCCGCCCATTACGGCGCCTTCTTCCACAGTCACCAGCGCTTGGTGGTTGCTGGCCACCTGAAGCAGCAGCTCGGTGTCCAGTGGCTTGGCCCAGCGCATGTTGACCACGGTAGCGCCCAGCGCTTGGGCGGCCACCATAGACGGATACAACAGGGTGCCAAAGGCCAAAATGGCAATACCCTGGCCCTGGCGGCGAATTTCGCCCTTGCCAAACGGCAGCCCTTCCAGGCTGGCTTGCACGGCAACCCCGGCACCACTGCCGCGCGGGTAACGCACCGCCACCGGGTGATGCTGCGCGAACGCCGTGCTGAGGAGTTGCCGGCATTCGTTTTCATCTGCGGGGCAGGCAATGCTGACGTTGGGGATGCAGCGCAAATAGGGGATGTCATAGGCACCTGCGTGGGTGGCGCCATCAGCGCCCACCAGGCCAGCCCGGTCCAAAGCAAACACGACGGGCAAGTTTTGCAGCGCAACATCGTGGATCAGTTGGTCATAGGCACGCTGCAAGAAGGTGGAATAAATGGCCACCACAGGCTTGAGGCCTTCGCAGGCCATGCCACCGGCAAAGGTGACGGCATGTTGTTCGGCGATGCCTACATCGAAGTAACGCGCCGGGAAGCGCTTTTCAAACTCCACCATCCCAGAGCCTTCGCGCATCGCAGGAGTGATACCCACCAGGCGCGGATCGGCGGCAGCCATGTCGCACAGCCACTGGCCAAACACCTGGGTGAAGGTGGCTTTGGCCACCACGGTGGACTTGACCAATCCGACAGCAGGATCAAACTTGCCAGGGCCGTGGTAGGCCACGGGGTCGGCCTCCGCCAGCCGGTAGCCTTGGCCTTTTTTGGTGACCACGTGCAGAAATTGCGGACCCTTCAGGTGCTTGATGTTCTCCAGCGTGGGAATCAACGAATCGAGGTCATGGCCGTCAATGGGGCCGATGTAGTTGAAGCCAAATTTTTCAAACAACGTAGCGGGCACCACCATGCCTTTGGCCTGCTCTTCAATACGCTTGGCCAGGGCAAACAGGGGTGGTGCACCCTTCAGTACGCTCTTGCCCACGTTCTTCGCGGCGGCATAAAACTGGCCGCTCATCAACTGCGCCAAGTAGCGGTTCAGCGCCCCCACAGGCGGGCTGATAGACATGTCGTTATCGTTGAGGATGACCAGCAACTTGCAGTCTTCTACGCCCGCATTGTTGAGCGCTTCAAACGCCATGCCGGCGGTCATGGCGCCGTCACCAATCACGGCCACCGAATAGCGGTCTTCGCCCTTGATGCGGGCCGCCAGCGCCATACCTAGCGCTGCCGAAATGGAGGTGCTGGAGTGCGCCGTGCCAAAGGTGTCGTATTCACTCTCGTCCCGGCGCGGGAAGCCGGACAGGCCACCGAATTGGCGCAGGCTGTGCATGCGGTCGCGCCGCCCGGTCAAAATTTTGTGCGGGTAGGTCTGGTGGCCCACGTCCCAGACCACACGGTCTTCCGGGGTGTTGAACACATAGTGCAGCGCCACCGTTAGCTCTACCGTCCCCAAATTGGAGCTCAGGTGCCCGCCAGTTTTGGCCACACTGTGGAGCAAGTAGGTGCGCAGCTCGTCGGCCAAGGCGCGCAACTGCGTGCGCGGCAACTGGCGCAATGCCACGGGGTCGTCTATGGTGGACAACAAGGACGAAGGGTTCATGTTAGTGGTTGGCATTTGCTATCTTTTTAGTAGCTGCTTGCGCATATTATTCGGGAGCCAGGGGCCTATTTTGCACGTAACGCCTAACTTGCGCGGTGCACTACCATGCCGGCAAGCGCCTGCAGGGCACGGGTATCGGCCAAGCCACTGGCCTGCAAGGCGTCCAAGGCTTGTTCTAGCAGCTCTGCTGCGTAACGTCGGCTGGCGTCCAGCCCCATCAGGGACACATAGGTAGGCTTGTCATTGTCGGCATCTTTGCCTGCGGTCTTGCCCAGTGTGGCTGAGTCTGCCGTCACATCCAGAATGTCGTCAACCACCTGAAACGCCAGGCCAATGGCCGCGCCATAGGCGTCCAGAGCCGCCAGCGCCTGGGCACCGGGTTCGGCGCAGTGGGCGCCCATCACCACGCTGCCTTGCAGCAGCGCACCGGTCTTGAGCTGGTGCATCTCGCGCAGTTGGTTTTCGGTGAGTGGCAGGCCTACACTGGCCAGATCAATAGCCTGGCCCCCAGCCATGCCTGAGCTGCCCGCAGCGCGCGCCAACAAGCCGCACAGCTTGGCCTGCGTGGTGCAAGGCACCGAGCCATCTTGGGGGGTCAAAAACTCAAACGCCAGGGCTTGCAAAGCGTCACCAGCCAACAAGGCACTGGCCTCGCCAAACTGCACATGCACCGTTGGCTTGCCACGGCGAAGTACGTCGTTGTCCATGCAAGGCATGTCGTCATGGACCAAGGAGTACGCATGGATAAGTTCTACCGCGCAGGCCGCACGCAGGGCGGCTTCGGGGCAGCCATGGCCCTGGGTCGCTACGGCTTCATGGGCCGCCAGCACCAGCAAGGGCCGCAAGCGCTTGCCACCATCCAGCACCGAATAGCGCATGGCTTCTACCAAGGCGGCAGGGGCCCCATGGTCCAAGCCTTGGGGGGCTTCTGCGGTGATCCAGGTTTCCAGGGCGCGCTCAACCTGGTCGAGGCGCTCGCGGCTCCAACTGTCAAGGTCAAACGCGGCGAGGGCAACGGGGGCAACGGCGGCGAGCATCAGGCTTTCCAGGGTTTGAGGGCGCCATCGTCCAGCACCTTGATTTGGTCTTCGACCGCCTGTAATTGTTCGCGGCAGTATTGCAGCAGCTCCGCGCCACGCTGGTAACCGCTCAGTAACTGGTCCAGCGGCAGCTCACCTGATTCCAGGCGACCTACCAGGCCTTCCAGTTCCTGCATGGCAGCCTCATAGCTGGCGGGCGTGGGGGGCGTGGGGGGGGACGAAGCGCTGGCCTTGGGCATGGACGGGTGGTAAAAAATGCAAACCGCGATTTTAGGCCCTAGGCGGCGCGCTTTGGGCGTTCCATCCGGTGGGCTGCGGGTACAATCGCCCCTCCCGCTTCCGGCCACCCGCTTCTGGGCTGTCCGGCTCCCATTCACCGCGCACTTTGTGCATCCCCCTGTGGGGAGTCTTTAGGTCAGGTCACCCATGTCTGATTTAAGTCTTCAACTGCAGCAGGCGAACAGCCAACTACCAGTTTCGAGCTACTTTGACCCGGCGCTCTACGCGCTTGAAATGCAAAGTATCTTTCAGCAAGGGCCCCGCTATGTGGGGCACTCTTTGAGCGTCCCCCACGTCGGGGACTACTACGCCCTGCCCCAGGAAAACGGGGGCCGCGCGCTGGTGCGCAATGCCGGTGGCATTGAACTCATCTCCAACGTCTGCCGCCACCGCCAGGCCATCATGCTCAAAGGGCGTGGCTCGCTCACGCACAGCGGCAGCCAGGTGCAAAGCGGCAACATCGTCTGCCCGCTGCACCGCTGGACCTACAGCGGCGCGCACGCCGGGCAGAACGGAAGCCAAAGCGGCACGCTGATCGGCGCCCCCCACTTCGCCCACGACCCCTGCCTGAACCTCAACAACTACAAGCTGCAGGAATGGAACGGCCTGCTGTTTGAAGACGACCGCGCCCACGGCGGTGTGGACGTGGCTGCCCAACTGGCCAATATGGGCCCGCGTGCCGACTTGAGCTTTGAAGGCTATGTGCTCGACAAGGTAGAGATGCACGAATGCAACTACAACTGGAAGACCTTTATCGAGGTATATCTGGAGGACTACCACGTAGGCCCCTTTCACCCCGGGCTGGGCCAGTTTGTGACCTGTGACGACCTGCGCTGGGAATTCAAGGACAACTACTCGGTACAAACCGTGGGGGTGGCCAACCGCCTGGGCAAGGCCGGCAGCCCCACCTATGAGCGCTGGCACAAGGCGCTGCTGGGCTACCGCAACAACGTGCCCCCGCAGTACGGCGCCATCTGGCTCACCTACTACCCCCACATCATGGTGGAGTGGTACCCGCATGTGCTGACCGTGTCCACCCTGTTCCCCATGGGGCTGAACAAAACCATGAACATGGTGGAGTTCTATTACCCCGAAGAGATTGCCGCCTTTGAGCGCGAGTTTGTGGAAGCCCAACAGGCCGCTTACATGGAAACCTGCATCGAAGACGACGAAATCGGCGAGCGCATGGACGCCGGCCGCCGCGCCCTGTATGCGCGTGGCGACAACGAAGTCGGCCCCTACCAAAGCCCCATGGAAGACGGCATGCAGCACTTTCATGAGTGGTACCGCGGCAAGGTGGACCTCTCTGGCCTGACGGCCTGAGTCCACACCACTATTGTTTTAATAGCTGCTCGCGCAATATGCATGAGGGCTAGCACCCTATTTGACTGTTAAACACCGATGCAAGCTCTCTGGATGGTTCTGGCCTCGTTCTGGTTTGCGCTGATGGCGGTGGGCATCAAGTACGCCTCCAACAGCTTCGGCACCTTTGAGCTGGTGTTCTACCGGGGCTTGGTGAGCATTGTGTTCATGGGCATCGTGGTGCGGGCCAGCGGTTCAAGCCTGCGCACCCCCGTGCCCATGATGCATGTGTGGCGCAGCACCATTGGCGTGGTGTCACTGGGCAGTTGGTTTTATGCCATTGCCCATTTACCCTTGGCAACCGCCATGACGCTGAACTACATGAGCGGCGTGTGGGTGGCCGCGTTTGTAGTGGGCGGCGCCCTGCTCTACGGCAAAGAGCAACCGCAGGGCGTGCTCTTGGGCACGGTGCTGATGGGCTTTGTGGGCGTGGTCATGACCTTGCGCCCCACGATCGACCAAAACCAGTTGTTTGCCGGCCTTATCGGCCTGCTCTCCGGCCTGGGCGCTGCATTGGCCTACATGCAAGTAACGGCGCTGGGCAAGGCCGGCGAGCCCGAAGAACGCACCGTGTTTTATTTTTCTGTGGGCAGCGCCGTAGTGGGCGCGGCAGGCATCGCATTCACCGGCTTTACGCCATGGAGCGAGGTCGCATGGCGGGATGCAGCCTGGGTCATCCCCATCGGCGTACTCGCATCCATGGGCCAATGGTGCATGACCCGCGCCTACCGCAAAGGCGCCACGCTGGTGGTGGCCAGCATGCAGTATTCGGGCATTGTGTTCGGCGCGGTGTTCAGTCTGGCACTGTTCGGCGACCAGATCCCGATGATCGGCTGGCTAGGCATAGCAGTGATCGTTGCCAGCGGCGTGCTGGCCACCGTACTACGCACCCGCTTGCTGCCACATACCCCCGCCGAGGAACACTGAAGGGGTTGAGTCTGCTGCGGACTGTGGACTGCTCCGGCGCTCAGAAGCGGTGAGTTACGTTCGAGTTAGTCCGCAGTGGGCAGCCGCGCATAGACGCAAGAGTTGCGTAGCTGACCGTCAGGTGACTGCATGGTGCTCCGTTTGACCCCCTCAAGGGCGAAGCCGCAGCGCTCGGCAAGTCGGCGTGATCCGTGGTTGGACTCGTCAGTCACAAGTTCTACTCTCTTGGCTTTCAGGCCGTGCAGCGCCCAGTTCGTCAACGCAAGAACTGCTTCGGTTGCGTAGCCCTTGCCTGCTTCGGAGGTTCGGACCCAGTAGCCAACCTCTGTTTTGGGTAAAGACCAGTCCGTGCGATGCAGCCCCGCTGAGGCAACCAGTCGGCCCGTGCTCTTGGCGAATGCAAGGTAAGGCAAGTCCGCGCGGACCAGGAAGTTGGCTTCCGCCATTCGGCATCGGGCCTCGGCAGACTGCAGTGTTGGTTCCTCGCTGACCCACGGCAAGAACCACAAGTGCTGACGCAACTCTGCGACGGAGTCCAAAAGGGCCTCGTGGAGTTGCGGCGCATCCGTTGTACGGAAGGGGCGCAGTTGAAGACGCTCGGTCTCAAGTGATACAGGAACCGGGACGTGCAGGGGGTCGGGCATGTGTGTTCTGCGGTCTAGCGTTGGACTTTGGCGGCCTGCCGCAGGCAGGTCCGCTTGTAGTAGTGGTTAGAACCCATTAGTCGTTGCGCGTGGTGTGTGCCTTAGCTTGGCGGGCTTGCTCTCGCAAGTGAACCAAACCCGGTGGCTCTGCGCGGAACCAAAACCACTGGGGATCGGTACCACCCTTTCGCAGGATGAACTGCCGAAAAGTGAGCGTTGCAACAATCGTGAGCATGAGAATGGCGAACAACGCGGTAGCTCCGGCTGCGCTATAGAGCAAGACTAGGTACAGCGGGATCTGTGGAGCGAGCTGGGAGCCGACGACTCCCGCTAGCAGTGACAGAAGTACGGTAGCGAGAAGCGCTTTCGCGGCACCTTGCTTATTGAGTTTTGAAAGATGCATAGTCGCTCTCCGTGAAATGAGTTCGAACATCGGCCGTGAGTGAACCACAACGGCGCATCAGTTGTAAAGAGTGGCGACCGTGCTGGCCGCCGATGTGGATCCCATCCACGAACCTGTTAAACATTGCTACCGCCCTTCGCTCGCCATCTTTGGACCGCAATTGGTAGGACGCCAAGCAAGCCGACAGTCAAAACAACGGCCACCAAAAACGCAAAACCTGCTTCTGTGGCAGTTTGCCACGTGTCAATCGAGTCTCCGTTTTGGAGTCTGTATTCACTAGCGAACGCAAACACAGCGTAGGCGACAAACGCGCCCAGTAGGCCTCCAATCACCAGTGGACCAATCAATGTTTGCTTTTCAGAGGGGGAGAGTTTCATGGCAATGTCTGACGTTGGAGGCCAGGCGCGGCCGAAGGCCGTCGCCGCGGGCGGACCTGTTAGGCAGGTTCAATTTAGTACCACTTGTCGAGACGCATTGCCGGGACAAGGATCAGGATGGGAAAGAGCAAGATGGCAGTTTCACCAATGACTGTCGATGCCATCCAGCATACGAGTGCTGCGGGAATGGCAGCTGCGGCCATGATCTTTCCCGAGAAGGCGTATGTAATCTTCCCAAGACAGCTAGGGCATCGACCCCACGCAGTTATCGTCCTCAGAGCATCATCCCCGCCGCGAAGGTGGGGCCAGCTCACTAGCCTTCCGCAGTATGGGCATTTCACGAGCAGCCTAACGAGGCTGTAAAAAAGCCCATTCCTACACCCGCCAGTTCGGCTGTGCGTGATTCGCGGATTGGGTTTCAAGCATTTGGCGCTCATGCGCAAAGTGTGCCGCAATTTGACCTGTTTCGCGCCTGCCAGCAGTCCTAGGGCCTCATTTCCTTCTTATTGCGTTCTTTGCTGCCTTATGCTCGTCTTGGACAACTTCTCAATGTTGTGCACTATGCAGTACAGGTTCCACTGTGTGTTGACCTTGGCGCGGCCCCGATGATTGAACCGGGTTAGCCGCTTGTTGTGCCGCAGGTTGGCAAACACTGGCTCCACGGTACCAAAGCGCTGGCTATAAAGCTCCCTGCCCTTGGGTGAGTCAATCGCTTGGCGCATGCGTTCACTGGGGTGGGTGGCATCGCTGTGGTAACTGGCATCTGCTGTGATCAGGGTGTTGTCGTTCCGGTAAGGCTGGCTTTGCTCAATCATGGGCAACAACATGGCTTGCTCGGAGCCTGAGCCGATCACGTCTGCTGCCACGATGACTTGGTGGGCGCTGTCTACGGCAGCTTGTGCTGCATAGCCCTGGATGACGCCTTTGTTGGTGGCCATCTTGGCGCTTTGGCTGTCGGTGACGTTGGTCTTGAGTTCCTGTCCCTTGCGGTTCTGGCGGGGTGGGCTGCTGGCCAGGAATTCCCGTGTGCGGGCCGCTTCCTTGCTTAGGGCCTCCATCTGGGCTTGGCGTTTGGGCTCCAGGGCTTCGGTCGCACCTGCTTTGTCTTGGGCCTGGTGCAGTGCAAGTATCTTGTCGGCAGCTTTGTCCAGTCGATCAGCGCGGTGGCGCAGTTCTGCGTGGGTGCCGCTGCGTTCTTTGCTGGCATTACTGGGCAGCTTGACGCCGTCGATGGCAAACATGTCGCGTCCTATCAATCCTTGGGCATCGCAGGTCAGCAGTACTTGGCTGAACAAGGGTTTGATCTGGGTGCTGAGGTTGGCAACAAACTTGGCGATGTGGGTGTGGCTGGGTTGGCTGTCGCCGCTGATGGCGATGAACTGGACATTGCGGCTACACGCCTGTTCTATCCCCCGGCTGGAGATGATGCCTTGGCTGTAGGCCAGCAGCACGATCTTGAGCATGACGCGCGGGTCGTAGGCGCTGGCACCCACTTCGTCGTTGTTGAACTGGGCATCCAAGGGCGTGAGGTCGAGTTCGTGTTCGACCAGGTAGTTCAGCGAGAAGGCGAAGCTGCCGGGGATGATTTGTTCAGACAAGACAACAGGCAGCAAGAGGCTGTTGTGGTCCTGGGGTTTGTAGCGGGGCATGGCGATCTCCTTGCCAAAAGAGACTGCAAAGGGCGTTCCAGAAATGGTTTTTTTACAGCCTCAACGTTGGAGGCCACCGGCACGCAACATACGTCGCGCAGCGACAACCTGAGGTTGTGTGTCCGTGTGGGCCGACCAGTTAACGCTCATTTTCAGAGCCTCCATTGCCGCGAGCAAACGCGGCCAGCGCCCAAAAAATCGCGACAACAGCAGATAACCATGCAAACGCGAACCACGACGCGCCAGCGCCACTACCACCACCAAACCCTGCAAACATTCCAATGATCATCAAGACCAAAAACAACACGCCTCCAACAAGTAGTCGTAGTACCACCCGAACCAGAATAGAGCCCAAGCCCGCGCTCTGACCCGTGCTCTGGTCTCGGGCCAAACGGCCTCGCGCCGCACTTTCCTTGGTAGCGCCTTTGATGTAGTGGCACTTAGTGCACCCGCCGGAATCAAGATGATTCTCGGTTCCGCAAATCTGACAAGTCCATTGCTGCATGAAGACTTCGCTGAGCGTTAACGTGTTGTGGACGTCAAACAGGTCTTATGAACAACTTTGCAACTCTCCATGACCGCCTCCCAGCGTATTGTTTAAGTGCTTGATTTATATCCCATTCGCCAGGCTCTACGCGCTGCACTGGTCTATGAAAAATCCGCCAAACCCTGCAAACCTGCTTATGAACAAAGTCGCTGTCTTATGAAAACGATCGCGCCTTGCTCACCGAAGCATTGATTTCATTGGGGTTTTTTGAAAGCTGCAGGGTCCACGCTGCCATTAAAAACCCGATAAACCCTGCAAGCGTTCGCTACCGAGATGGGGTCGATGACCGGTATGGAGACCCTCCGCAAATGGCGTCTATTCTTTCCAAGAGAAAAGTGTCGATTGCGCCCATGGAATAAGCGCTAGTAGCTACTAAATCAATAGCAATTCAAATGAACAGTACCGCGCCCGCCGCGCCAGCCCGGCGGCAGGCACGCGCAAACCACCCAACACGAAGCGAATAGATAATGGACGCACCATGCCCTACACCACCCTCATCTCCGCCACCCAACTCCAAACCCTGCAAGCCAGCGCCACACCCGCCGTCGTGTTCGACTGCAGTTGCGACCTGATGCAGCCCGCACAAGGCCCCGCGCAGTACGCCGAGAGCCACATTGCCGGGGCGTACTATGCGCACCTCGACAACAACCTCAGCGCCAAAGGCGACCCGGCGGTGACCGGTGCAGCCTCTGGCGGGCGCCACCCCCTGCCCTCGCGCGAACATTTTGCAAAGTGGCTGGGCAGTATCGGGGTGCGCAATACGGACCAGGTGGTGGTGTATGACCGCCAAGGTGCCAACTACTGCGGCCGGCTGTGGTGGATGCTCAAGTGGCTGGGCCATGCCAATGTGGCGGTGCTGGATGGCGGCTTAAAGGCCTGGCAGGCGGCCGGTGGTGCGGTGGCCAGCGGTGCCGAGGCACCCCTTGCGGCCACCACCTTCGCCGTTGCCGACCCGTTAGTGACGCTGGTGGGTGTAGACACCGTGCTGCGCAACCTGGGCCAGAACTACCAGCACATCATCGACGCGCGCGGGGCGCCACGCTTTCGCGGCGAGGTGGAGCCTATCGACCCCGTGGCAGGCCATATTCCGGGTGCGCTCAACCGCGTTTTCAGCAGCAACCTGGGCCCAGACGGCCTGTTCAAACCCGCCGCCGTATTGCGGGCCGAGTTTGAAGCCCTGCTGGGCGACCGCAAGCCCCAGGATGTGGTGCACCACTGCGGCAGCGGCGTAAGCGCCGTGCCCAATGTGCTGGCCATGCAGATTGCCGGCCTGGGCAATACAGCCCTGTTTGCCGGGAGTTGGAGCGAGTGGTGCAGCGTGCCCACCCGCCCGATAGCGAAGGGCTAGCCAAGCCGATTGCAATAGCGCCGGGGTTCTCTTAAGCGGTCAGCGGCACTACACTGCAAGCGCATGTCCACAGAGTCCACACCACTGCCCAGCTCGGGACGCAAGTCGCTGCCCGATGCCATGGTGCTGGCCACCACGCTGGGCATTGGAGTTGTGTGCAGCTCTCTTGGCTTTATGGTGCTGCGGCAGGTCGAAACCTTGCGCCTGCAGAATATTCAGGCTGCGAGCGCACGCACCGTGCAAGATGTACTGGAACATGACATCCACCGCGTAGTAGAAGCCACCCACACCTTTGGTTTGGTGCTGGAAAGTCAGCCCGATATCCGCAGGCTGCAGTTGGATGTGCTGTCGCGCCGCGTGATGACGGATTTGCAGAGCCTGTCGGCCATTCGTTGGACTCCCGCGGGTGCCGAGGAATCGGCCCACAAGGAACAAGCGCGTGTGATTGGGCGCCCGGTGGCCTCTGAGGTTTTTCAGACCCCCAACCCTGGGCCCGGCGGCAAAGAGGTATCTGCCATTGCCATCGTTGCACCGGTGTATGAGCGGGATGCCAACACCGATGCGGTCGGGCAGCACCGCGGTTTTGTAGAAGCGGTGGTGCCATTGCAGGCCCTGCTGCGCGATGCTGGCGCCCGCGCAGACTTGGTGGGTATGGACTTGCGGGTCTATGACGTCTCCAGCGCATCACGTACCCAAAATGACGCCATCTTCACCCGGCTGGCCTCACTCGATACGTCGCCAGACACCCAAAACCACGACGATTCCGACCACCACGATGTGGTGGTGTCGCTCGACGTGGCAACCCGGCCCTGGTTGTTGGAGCTGCACCCCAGGCCCGAGTTTTATGAAGGGCTCAGCTCCAACTACGCGCCTTACCTGCTGGGTGCAGGTCTGCTGCTGAGCGGGCTGACTACCGCCGCAGTGTGGCGCGCACAACGCTACCGCCGCAGCATCGAATCAGCCAGGCTGCGCGCGACACGGGCACGCGAAGCATTGGCGCTGGAGCAAAAACGCCTGCAAAGCATCATGGATGGCACGGGCGTCGCCACCTGGGAATACAACTACCAAACACGGGTACTACAGACCAGCGCCCGCTGGGCGGGCATGGCGGGTTACACCGCTGATGAGATGGGCACGGATCTCTACGCACGGTGGCTTGAGCTTGCCCACCCGCAAGATTTGCAGGTTTTTTTCAAAGCCTTGGAGGCGCACTTTGCCGGTGAAACCACGCATGTGCAGTCGGAACACCGCATGCGCCACAAGCAAGGCCATTGGGTCTGGATTGGTCTGCGCGCCAGCCTGCTGGAGCGGGATGCAGATGGCAAGCCACTGCTGCTGGGGGGTACCAACTTGGAAATCACTGCCCGCAAAGAAACGGAGGAGCGCATTCGGCAGCTCAATGCTTCGCTGCAAGAACGCATGCAGGAAGAGGCGACCCGCAGCGAGGCGCGGGCCACCTTGGGCACACTGATTGCCAGCGTTTCGCACGAAATGGGCACGCCCATGGGCAACAGCCTGATGACCGCCACCACACTAGCCGACCAAGCCCGGAATTTTCAGGGGCAACTCGACGCGGGAACCCTTCGCCGGTCCACATTGGCCGAGTTCGTAACCCAGGTGCGCGAAGGCAACGCCATGTTGATACGCAACCTGGAACGGGCGGAGGCCTTGTTGAGAAATTTCCGCCAGGTAGCAGCCGACCAGGCCAGCGAGCAGCGCCGGCCTTTTGACCTGCGCCAAGTGCTCGACGAGGTATTGCACACGTTGGCACCCAGCCTCAAGCGCCAACCCCACACGGTAAGCCTGGAAGTACCCGAAGGCATTGCCATGGAGAGCTACCCCGGCCCCTTGGGTCAGGTGGTCATCAACTTGGTGAACAACGCTTACCTGCACGCGTTTGAGGGCATGGAGCAAGGCCACTTCGCGGTGACCGCCACCGCGAATGACAGCGAAGTTACGTTGGTGTGCCAAGACAATGGCCGTGGCATTGCGCCTGAAACACTGGAGAAAATGTTTCTGCCCTTCTTCAGCACCCGCATCGGCAGCGGCGGCACCGGGCTAGGCATGTCCATCGTGGACAACCTGGTCAAGAACACCTTGGGCGGTAGTCTGCACGTGGCGTCGATTCTGGGCCAGGGCACCACCATCACGATCACGCTGCCACGCAAGGCGCCGGCGCCACATAACGACGCCAGCGCCTAAGCGCTTGAAGCAGCCTCAGTGCGGCGCAGCCACCGCCGCAGTGGTTGCCGGCACGGCTGGCTGGCGCAACACCCAGCGTTTGATGCGACCGACAAAATGCTCGATGTCATCCACGATGGTGAAGAAGCTGGGCGTGACCAAGAGGCTCAAGATGGTGGACGTGATCAGCCCTCCAATCACCGCCGCAGCCATGGGTGCACGGAAGCTGTTGTCAGAATTGCCCAAACCGATGACCAAGGGCAACATGCCAGCCACCATGGCAATGGTGGTCATGATGATGGGGCGGGCTCGTTTGTGGCACGCATCCATAAGCGCATCAAAGCGGGACATCCCCAAATCGCGGCGCGCCGTGATGGCGTACTCCACCAACAGAATCGAATTTTTGGTGGACACGCCAATCAGCATGACCAGTCCAATAAAGGACGGCATGGACAACATCTTGCCCGTGACCAGCAGCCCCATGAAGGCACCGCCGAAGGACAAAATGACCGCTGGAAGGATGGAAATGGGGTGCAAGAAATCCTTGAACAGCAGCACCAGCACGATGTAGATGCACAAGACACCGGTCAACATGGCCAGGCCAAAACCGGCCACCATTTCTGCCTGCACTTCAGCGTCGCCCACCTCCAACTGCTGCACACCGGCGGGCATGTTGACGATGCTGGGCAGCTTGGCCACCGCCTCGGTCACTTCGCCCAGCGGAACGCCAGAGAGCTCCACTTCAAAGTTCACGTTGCGCACCCGGTTCAGGCGGCTGATGACGGCGGGGCCGCCCGACATTTCGAACGTAGCCACCTGGCTCAGCATCACCGGGCCTTTGCTGCCGGGCACCATCAGGCGGCCCAGCAGCTCCAGGTCCTGGCGCGCATCGGTGTCGAGCTTGACCACAATGGGCACCTGGCGCTGGCTCAGGTTGAGCTTGGACAGCGCCGACTCGTAGTCGCCCACCGTAGCAATGCGCAGCGTTTCGGCAATGGCGCTGCTGGTTACACCCATGTCAGCCGCCTTGGCAAAGTCAGGGCGAATGGCAATCTCGGCGCGGGTCAGGCTGGCGCTGGATGAAATATTGCCCAGGCCCGGAATCTTGCGCAGGTCACGCTCCACAGCGGCGGCGGCTTGCGCCAGCGCTACCGGGTCTTCTCCCTTCAAGGCAAGTTGGTACTTCTCGCCAGAGCCACCCAGGCCGACCTTGAAGCGGGCGCCCGGCAACTCGGCCAGCACGCTGCGCATTTGGCTCTCAATCACCTGCTTGCGCGGGCGCTCTCCGCGCTCGTCCAGCAGCACGGTCAATGTGGCCTTGCGCACTTCGCTGGTGGCACCTCCCTGGAAAGGATCGGACCCTACCGCGCCACCACCAATGGTGGTGTAGACACTCTGCACGTGTTTGACGTTGCCAATCAGGCTGCGCGCTTGTTCAGCCGCAGCATAGGTCTGGCTCAGTGTGCTGCCCGGAGAAAGCTCCACATACACCTGCGTTTGCGAGTTGTCGTCGGGCGGAATGAAGCCGGTAGGAATCAGGGGCACCAGAAACAACGAACCGACAAAGAAACCAATGGCCAAAACCATCGTCACCCAGCGATGGCCAAGCGTGAAGGCCAAGTTTTGAGTCAGTCGAATACGGCTATCGCCCAGCGTCCAGCGTGTCATGCGCAGGTACAGCGGCATCCACACCGGCTCTTCGTGCACATGGGTAGACGGCTTCATGATGTAGGCCGCCATCATGGGCGTGAGCACGCGCGCCACCACCAGCGATGCGAATACCGCAAACACCGCAGTCCAGCCAAACTGCTTGAAGAACTTGCCGACGACTCCACTCATAAACGCGGTAGGCAAAAACACGGCAATCAGCGCGAAGGTGGTGGCAATCACGGCCAGGCCAATCTCGTCGGCCGCTTCCATCGCGGCCTGGTAGGGCGTCTTGCCCATGCGCAGGTGGCGCTCGATGTTTTCCACCTCCACAATCGCGTCGTCCACCAGAATACCGATGACCAGCGAGAGTGCCAGCAGTGTCACCACGTTGGTGGTGAACCCCATGTAGTGCATGCCGATAAAGGCCGGAATGGCCGACAAGGGCAGCGCTACCGCCGACACCAGCGTGGCACGCCAACTGCGCAGGAAGAACCACACCACAATCACCGCCAGCACCGCACCTTCGTACAGCATGACCATGGAGGCATCAAACTCCTCCTGCACCGGGGTGACAAAGTCAAACGCCTGCGTCAGCACAATGCCCGGGTTTTGCGCCTTGAGTTCGGCCAATGCCGTCTGCACCGCGGCACCCACTTCCACTTCACTGGCGCCCTTGCTGCGGGTGATCTCAAAACCCACCACCCGCTTGCCATTGAGCAAAGCCAGGCTGCGCTGCTCGGCCACCGTATCTTTGACGGTAGCCACTTCGTCCAGACGCACCCGTTGGCCATTGGACAGGCTCAACTCCAGGCGCGATAGCTCTTCTACCGTGGCCACGGTGGCCAGGGTGCGCATGGGTTGCTCTGATCCGCCCACATCGGCACGGCCACCGGCGCTTTCGGTTTGCACGGCCTTGAGTTGCCGCGACACATCGGCGGCGGTAGCCCCCAGCGCTTGCAACTTGATGGGGTCCAGTGCCACTTGCACTTCGCGGGTTACCCCGCCCACGCGCACCACAGAGCCCACACCCCGCACACCCAGCAACGAGCGCGACACGGTGTTGTCTACAAACCAGCTCAGGGCCTCATCGTCCATGGAGGCGGAACTGATGGTGAACGCCAGGATGGGGGCGCCCGAGAGGTTCATTTTGCTGACGATGGGGTCGCGCACATCGCTAGGCAAATCGCTGCGCACTTGCTGTACCGCACTGCGCACGTCGTCTACCGCTTCCTGCGTGGGTTTCTCGAGGCGGAACTCGGCAGTGACGGACACATTGCCATCAGACACGCGGGTGTAGATGTTTTTCAGGCCCTGTAGCGACGCAATGGCGTTTTCCAGTTTGCGCGCCACTTCGGTTTCCAGTTGTGCCGGTGCGGCACCGGGCAAGCTGGCAGAGACGCTAACCGTGGGCAGCTCCAGGTCGGGGAAATTCTGCACCTTCATGGCCTTGAAGGACATGATGCCCGCCAGCGTCAGCAGCACAAACAGCATGACCGCCGGTATCGGGTTTTTAATGGACCAAGCAGAAACGTTCATCTGTTTTGCTCCTTATTTGGTAGCTGCTTGCGCAGTTTTTTCGGGGGCTGCAGATGCATTTGGCTTGGAAACTGCTTTGGGCACTTCCACCACCTTGACCAGGTCACCTTCGCTCAAGAAGCTGCCACCCGTGGACACCAGCCGGTCCCCGGGCTTCACGCCGCTCTGCACTTCAATCTGGTCGCCCACCACGCGGCCGGTCTGCACCTTGAGCTGGGCAATGCGGTTATCGGCACCCACGCGGTACACATAGCTAAAGCCATCTCGCACCACCACGGCGGTTTGCGGTACCGTCAGCGCACCGGAGCTGCCCAACTCAAATTCACCCCTGGCATACATGCCGGGCTTGAAGGCCCCTGGCACGGCCTTTGCGCCGGCCACCGCACCGCCTAGGTCCACATACACCGTGCCGTTGCGCGTAGCGGCGTCTACGGTTGGTGCCAGCATGCGTACCCGGCCCTTGAGCTGCGCGCCGCTGGGTGATGTCACCACAACACTGGTGCCGGGTGTGATGCGCCCGAGTTCGGCAGACGTGACTTCACCGCGCCACTCCAGGCGGCTCTGGCGGATCAGCTTGAACATCTCAGTCCCGGCACCCACCACCGAACCCACCGACGCGGTACGCGCAGAAATGGTGCCGCTGTCTGGGGCCAGCAGTTGCGTGTGCTTCAGGCGCAAAAGCTGGGCATCCAGCTGCGCCTTGGCCGACTCGACACGCGCCTTGGCGGTGAGTTCGCCCGTGAGGTACTGGTTGACCTGTTGTGCACTCAGGGCGCCCGTGCCCTGGACAGCACGCGCGCGTTCGGCGTTGGCCAGCGCCTCGGCGGCATTGGCCTGGGCTTCAGACACGCCTGCGCGGGCCAGTGCCACATCGGCCTGCACACTCTCGGATGCAAAGCTTGCCAATACCTGGCCCCGTTGCACATAGTCACCCACAGCGGCGTGCAGTTCTTGCACCCGCAGGCCACTCACTTCGGTACCCACGTTGGCTTCTTGCCAGGCCGCGACAGTGCCGTTGGCTGACAGCTTGATGGGCAACATGCCGCTTTGGGCCTGGGTAATGGTGACAGTCAGCGAGGGTTTGGCCACTGCGGCAGTGCCCGGTTTGGCCGGGTCTGCAGCCTGGCTGCGCGTGGCGAACAGGCCCAAGCCCGCCAGCGTGATCAGGCCTGCGGCCACCAGGCCCATCGTCAGGGGTTGGAAAGAGAAGCGATTCAAAAGACGGTTCATGGTGAGGATCTCTCAAAAAATCAAATCAAAAAAATTGGGGGAAATCGGATGAAGGAACTTAACTGCCTGCCTCAAAGCCGCCGCCCAGTGCGCGGTACAACGCCACCCAGGCACGGTTGCGCTCCAGCGCCAATGCGAGTTGGGCGGACTGCGAGGCCAAGGCCGATCGGCGGGCATCTTCCAACTCCACGAGGTTGGCCAAACCTTGGCTGTAACGCGACTGGGTCGCGGCCAGCGATTCGGCATAGCCTTGCGTGGACACTGCGGAGTCCTGCTTGCGGGCTTCGGTGCTTTGCAGTTGAACCAGCGCCTCTTCTACCTCGCGCACCGCCTGGCGTACGCGGGAACGGTACACTGCGACCGCCTGTGTGTAGCTGGCCTCGGCGGCCACCACATTAGCCCGACGCGCGCCGCCGTCAAAAATAGGCAACGTCAGTGCCAGCGGGCCAAAAGACCAGGTATCGAAATTCGTTTCTACGCCGGCACTGCTGCTACGCGCAGCACCGATGTTGCCGCTCAGCGTGAGGCGCGGGTAGCGCTGGGCTTTGGCGCTCCCCACCTGGGCACTGGCCACCACCACATCACGCTCAGCTGCAAACACATCAGGCCGTTGGGTGAGCGTTTGGGCAGGCACAGATGCTATCGAAATAGGAGCTGCTTGCGCAGGTTTGGCAAGGGCTAGAGTCAGTTTTTTCTTCAAATCCACCTCAGCCAGCCCGGTCAGCGCGACCAAGGCCTTGGTGTCGATCTCACAGGCTGCTGCCTGTTGGGTCACACGGCTGCTGCCATCGGCTGCGCTGGCCCGGGCCAATGCAGCCAAGGAAGGGGCGGTGAACCCGGCCTTGGCACTGATGTCGGCCAGGCGCGCAGTTTCCTGGCGTGAAGCGGCGTCTTTGCGCGCCACGTCCAGCAACTGGTAACAGGTGGACAGGCTGTAATAGGTATTGGCCACCTCGGCCGCCACGGACACCCGAGCATCGTGCCACTGGGCCTGGGTGCCTTGCAGCTGCGCATCGGCTGCCTTGCTGACGGCGCGGTTGGCCCCCACCAGGTCCAACTCCCATGCCGCTTGAACACCAATGGATTGGGTGGTGGCGACTGGCACATTGGGTTGGTTCACGCCCCGACTGGCCGCCACGGAAGCATCCACCTTGGGCAGCAACGCGGCACTGGCGGTGGTGCGCTGGGCACGTGCGGACTCCACCCGCGCCATGGCCTGCGCAACCGAAGGGCTGACGGCTTGCGCAGCTTCAATCAACTCCACCACAACAGGGTCGCCCTGTTGTTGCCACCACTGGGCCAGGTTGCCGACGGCACCCTGGTGGGGTAGAGGTGCAAGCCACTGTGGAGTGACTGGGGCTTCTACTTTGGTAGCGGGCATGATGATGGCGCAGCCCGTGAGCGCCAGCGTCAATAGCGACAGGGTGGCCAGATCGATAGTGCGTCGGACGTGTGGCAAGTGCATGGTCATAGGGGAAGTTAAGTGGGGAAATTCAGGAATGGGCCGGGCCGGCAAGCACACTACGCCGCTGGCGCTCTGCGTCAGCCATCGCGAGGGCGGCGACCACCAGGTGGTCGGTGTAGGCATCCACCGCGCCGGGTGTTGCAATGAGCTGGGGACAAATGGCGTCAATCACGTCGGCACCTACATGCAAGATCATGGCCAGCCCGGCGATAGAAAACGCCAGCCGATGCACATCTTCGTCGGGCTGTGTGACGCCCAGATGGCGGCAAAGCACCCTGACGGTAGCCATGTGGGCGGGGCGGATGTTGTCATCTATCTCCGCCGCCCACAGACCGGTGGGTTCCAGCATCTCGCGGAAATGCAGCTTCATGCAGCGCTGCATCTGCACGCCTTGTTTAAGAGGCTCGGTAAAGCCCGACAGCAGCACGCGCAAAGATTGCTCCAGATCCTGACCGGGGTGGTCAATGGTGTGGGCCTCCACTTGCGGATTGCTGCGGGGGTCGGTAAAAACAGCCCGGTACAGGCCCGCCTTGTCACCAAAGTAGTAACTAATGGATGCCACATTGACTTGCGCGGCCTGCGCAATTTCGCGGGTGGAGGTGTTGGCAAAGCCCTTGTCTGCGAACAGCACCAACGCAGCATCCAGCAAGCGAATGCGGGCTTCCTGACCATCGCTGCGCAGTGCTTTGGGCACGACTGCGATGGGCTCGGAGGGGGCGACTTCAGGGGTTGAGGGTGCAGACATGCCGCGAATTCTAGCTAGTTAAATCAAACGATTGATTTAACTAGTCTCCAAAAACCCTTTTGGAAGAGGGGTTTCCCTGCTTTAGCAGGCGAACGACTCGCGCCACCGCGGGTCGCCCTGGAAACGGCATCGCCAAAACCCGGCTTGAACTTGCAGGACGCCGCCATTGGCAAAGCGCAAGAGCAGCACAACCTCGCCCAGCGCCTCGCCGGGAAGCGGCAACAAGGCCAAGGTCTGACTCGCGCTACGCAGCCGCCCCTCTGCTACCCGCCCCATGGCATGGGGATCGCAGTGCTGGACATGGGCTTGCTCCAGCTCCAGCAGTACTCCCAAGGCGTAGCCCCAGACGGAGGGTGGGCTACCTGCATGTACAGCAAGCGCGCGTGCGCTGGCGGCTGAGAAGTGCACGCTCACACCGTCACCCCCTTGCCGCACACTGGCAACCTCGCTATCGGTGAGTTGCCACTCCCACATGCAGGCAATCCATCAATGCGCGTGGGCCAGGCCACTGACCAAGGTAACCAGCCCAATGCCGGCCAGGAGCCAAGCAATTTGTGCGGTGGTTTCACGTGCACTCAGGCGCTTTTGCAGTTGAGGAATCAGGTCCGCGAGTGCAACATAGATAAAGCTGCTGGAGGCCACCACGAGAAAAAACGGCAGGTAGTCGTGCAACTGCTCGACCAGCCAATAACCCGTCAAACCGCCGATGGCGGTGACGGAACCCGCCAAAGATACTTTGACGAGCGCCGCCCTGCGGCTCGCTGTACCCGCCCGCAGCACCACCAAGTCGCCCATGTGGTGCGGTACCTCGTGGGCCAGAACCGCCAGCGAGGCAATGACGCCTAGGCGCATGTCAGCCATGAAGGCAGAGGCAATCAGTACACCGTCGCCAAAACAATGCACACTGTCCCCCGCCAGCAACGCCCAGGCACCCGAAAGGCGTTTTTCCGAAGTGTGCGCATGGTGCGCGTGGGCACCAGGGCCATGGTGATGGGTGTGACCATGGCCATCATCTGTGTCATGGTGGTGTTCGTGGCCGTGATGCCAAAGCTCAGCCTTGTCCAGCAAAAAGAAAAACACCAACCCCACCAGAAGCGCCAGAAACAAGTCGCGCGCGCCCGCCTGACTCTCGAACGCCTCGGGCAACAAATGCATGAAGGCCGTGGCCATCAAGGCCCCGGCCGCCATGCTCAGCATGTGCTGGGTGTAGCGGCCCAAGGCCCCAAAACTCAGGGCAGCGGCCAGCCACACACTACCAATGCCAGCCGCCAAGGTGCCCATCAATATCGCAAGCAGGGTCAAGCGACTCCCTTGGCCTTGAACCACGCCAACGCACGGGCAAAGCCATCTTCCGCTGCTTCTTTGCGGTAGCTGGGGCGATAGTCGGCATGGAAGGCATGCGGCGCCTGTGGGTACACCACAAACTCCGAGGCGGCAGCCGCCTTGTTGCCCTTGGCAGCCGCCAAGGCTTCTTTCATTTCATTGACCGTGGTGAGGGGAATACCGCCATCTTGCCCGCCGTACAGCCCCAGCACCGGAGCATGAAGGGCGGAGGCTACGGCAATCGGGTGCTTGGGATTCACGGCGTTGCTGGCACCCACCAAACGGCCGTACCACGCTACGCCCGCTTTCACATTCTTGCTATGCGCGGCATACAACCACGTAATGCGACCACCCCAGCAAAAGCCGGTCACTGCAACTTTCTTGACATTGCCCCCGTTCTCTGCTGCCCAGGCTACTGCAGCGTCCAGATCGCCCATGACCTGGTCATCTGGGACTTTGGACACCACTTCGGCAATCAGCTTGCCGATATCGGTGTATTTGGAAGCATCGCCTTGACGGGCGAACAAGTCCGGCGCAATGGCGAGATAGCCCGCTTTGGCAAAGCGGCGGCAGGTATCAGCGATGTATTCGTGAACACCAAAAATTTCTTGCACTACCAACACAATGGGAAGGTTCTTTTTGCCCTCTGGTGCGGCGTAGTAAAACGGAACCGTTGCGCCATCCACGTCAAAAATGCTTTCCCCCGCAGTCAAACCTGCGGCCGACGTTTTGATGGCCGTTTGCGCCATGATAGGCATTGCGGTGGCAGCATAGCCCACGCCGAGCGCGGCTTTCAAGGCCGTACGGCGGGTGGCACCCTCTTCAGTGGAGCTGCCAGGCAGCAGAGAAATAACTTGATTCTTCAAAGCATCAAACATGGTGTTCTCCTCGATTTAAGACATGGCGACCCGCAGTGTAGGCAAAAGCCCATAGCGGGTGCAGTTTGCGGGTCTTTGGCAGACCCGTGCCAATTCAGAAAGTTTCCCAGTCGTCGTCACCACCTGCTGGGGTTACCTTGGTGGAGGTCTTGGGCACCACCTTGGCGGGAGCTTTCGCAGCAGCAGGCGGCTGAGCGGGCGCCGGTTTTGAAGCGGGAGGCGCCTTCGCTGCAGCAGGCTTGGGCGTCGCGGCACGCGCTGCGGGACCTGCGTCCGGGCTATTGCGCCGTTCTGGTCCTTTGAAAGGCGTGGCTTTGGGTGCTGCAGAGCGAACCGACACGGCCGACAGTTCTACGCCTTGCGCGGACGCTGCCCCGACCCGGAACACCGCCACAGCCTGTTTCATGCGGTCAGCCTGTTCACGCAAGCTTTCTGCTGCGGCCGCACTCTCTTCCACCAAGGCCGCGTTTTGCTGCGTCATCTGATCCAAATTGCCAATCGCCTGGTTTACACCCGCAATGCCGGCACTTTGCTCGGTCGCTGCGGCCGTGATCTCACCGATCACATCGGCTACGCGCCGCACACTTTGCACAATTTCCTGCATGGTGGCACCGGCATCGGTCACGAGCTTGGTGCCCGACTCGACCTTCTCAACGGACGAATTGATAAGACTCTTGATTTCTTTGGCGGCCTCCGCGCTGCGGCCCGCCAGACTACGCACTTCACTGGCCACGACTGCAAAACCGCGGCCCTGCTCGCCAGCCCGGGCGGCTTCCACAGCGGCGTTCAGCGCCAAGATGTTGGTCTGGAATGCAATGCCGTCAATCACACTGATGATGTCGGCAATCTTCTTGCTGCTGGTGTCAATCTCTTCCATGGTGCTCACCACCTGGCTCACTACGTCACCACCCCGTTGCGCTACCGTGGAGGCGCTGGCGGCCAGCGCGCTGGCCTGGCGCGCATTGTCTGCACTTTGCTGCACCGTCTGGGTCAGGCCATCCATGCTGGAGGCGGTAGCCTGCAGGTTGCTGGAGGTTTGCTCGGTGCGCTGGGCCAAGTCGTTATTGCCAGTGGCAATTTCGGCACTGGCAATGGCGATGTTGTCGGTGCTGCTGCGCACTTGCGACACCATGGTCGCCAACGAATCGTTCATGGCGCGTAACGATACCAACAAGGTCCCGAATTCGTCGGAGCGATCGGTAGAGATCACCGAACTGAGGTCGCCTTGCGCAATGCGGGCGGCCAAATCGTTGGCCTGCGCCAGCGGCTCACGAATGGAGCGCACCAACCAGGTGGTCCCGGCAAAGATCATGGCCACAATCACGGCCAGCCCTATCAAAATGCCCATGGAGTTTGCATTTCGGCGACTCTCCGTCACTTCCTTGGTTTTCGCGAGCTGCGCTTTCTGCAGCTCGATCATCTCTTTTTGAGACGCAATGTATGCCGCCATCGTAGGAAGGTACTGGGTATTCATGATCTCCAATGCTTCAGCCGCATTGCCAGCTGCCTTGGCATCGCGCGCCTTGGTGCGCAAATCAATCACCGATTGGCGCAGACCGCTAATTTTTTTCATCTGTGCCTTGTCCGCATCCGTCAGCGGCATGGCTTCAATTTTCTTTTGCAGGTCGCCAATCTGGGCACTGGTCGCGGTAATGGGGTCCTTGAACGCATCGTTCACCGCCGTGCCCTCGGCCAGCAAGATGGCTTGGTTGCGGGCCCCATTCGTCATGGTCAGGCCATTCCATTCGGTGGATATTTGCACCAACTGTTCGGCTTGGGTTTGCGCCTCTCGTCCTTCTGACAGGATGCTGGCACTTCGCAGCAGCCCCACTATGGCAACCGCACAAATGCTAGCGATCACCAGCACAATAAAAGCCCACAACTTGGTGGCAATTTTCATTCCATTGAGTCCCATACGTCGACCTCTTGTGTGTTTTTAAACTATTGAAATGACTATCTTCGCTAGCTTATCTTGAACTTTAATGCGCTTTGTCCCAATTGGGGCCAACCCCAACCTCGGCCAGAAGGGGAACTTTCAGGGCTGCAACCCCCGCCATGATGCGGGGGATTTCCACCTTTAGCCAATCCACTTCAGCCAGCGGCACCTCAAAAACCAATTCATCATGCACTTGCATGATCATTTTGATCTCCTTCCGTTGAATGTCCAGCGTTTGCTGCACCTTTACCATGCTTAACTTGATGAGGTCGGCTGCGGTGCCCTGCATGGGGGCATTGATGGCGGCGCGCTCCAGCCCCGCCAAAAGTGCCCCTTTGGCAGTCTGGATGCCCGCTAACTGCAAGCGCCGGCCAAACACGGTTTCCACATACCCCTGCTCTTTGGCCAACGCACGCGTGGATTCCATGTACAGTTTTACCCCGGGATAACGCTCAAAATAACGCGCAATGTAGTTTTTGGCAGCAGTGTTGTCGATACCCAGATTGCGGGCCAGGCCAAAGGCGCTCATGCCGTAGATCAGGCCGAAGTTGATGACCTTGGCATAACGCCGCTGCTCACTGCTCACCTGGTCCAGCGCCACACCAAACACTTCAGCAGCGGTGGCGCGGTGCACATCCAGCCCGTCATGGAAGGCGCGCAAGAGCGCAGCATCGTCGCTAATGTGGGCCATGATGCGCAGCTCGATCTGGCTGTAGTCGGCACTGGCAATGACACAGCCTGGCGCCGCCACAAAGGCCTCGCGAACGCGCCGACCTTCTGCGGTACGAATAGGGATGTTCTGCAAATTGGGGTCGTTGCTGCTCAAACGCCCTGTGACTGCCACCGCCTGCGCATAGTGGGTGTGCACGCGGCCGGTGCGCGGCAGTGCCAGTTGCGCGAGCTTGTCGGTATAGGTGCCCTTGAGCTTGGCAAGCCCCCGGTGTTCCAGCAGCTTGGCTGGCAAGGGATAGTCCTCCGCCAGTTTTTCCAGCACTTCCTCGTCGGTACTGCGCGCGCCGGTCGCGGTCTTCTTGACCACAGGCATGCCCAGCTTGTCGAAAAAGACTTCGCCCAGCTGTTTGGGACTGCTCAGGTTGAAAGGCTGTCCCGCAATCTCGTAAGCCTCCGCCTCCAGTTGCAAGATTCGCTGGCCCAATTCGTGGCTTTGCTTGGCCAGCGTCGGCGCATCAATCAACACGCCGTTGCGTTCGATGCGGTACAGCGCTTCGCTGCTGGCGATTTCCAGTTCGTAGATGAACTTCAGCTTGTCGTCCACTTCCAGCTGGGGCCACAGTACCCGGTGCACGTCCAGCGTCTGGTCGGAATCTTCACAGGCGTACTCGGACGCCTTGGATATTTCCACCTGGTCAAAACTGATCTGATGGACACCCTTGCCGCACAGGTCTTCAAAGCTGATGCCGCTGCGGCCGAGGTGGCGATCGGCCAGGCTGCTCAGGCCGTGGGGCTTGTGCACCTCCAACACATAGCTTTGCAGCATGGTGTCGTGCGCGTACCCCTGCACTTCGATGCCGTGGTTGGCGAACACATGGCGGTCGTATTTGATGTGCTGACCCAGCTTTTTGGCCTGCGGGTTTTCCAGCCAAGGTTTGAGCTTGGCCAACACCGCGTCGCGGTTGAGTTGCGCGGGGGCATCGGGGTAGCGATGGGTTAGCGGAATGTAAGCAGCGTGGCCAACCTCGACGCTAAAACTGATGCCCACAATTTCGGCACGCATCTCGTCCAGCGAGGTGGTTTCGGTGTCCAGCGCCACCAGCTCGGCTGCCTGCAGCTTGGCCAACCAGGCGTCAAAAGCATCCCAGGTCAGCACAGTGTCGCAGTTCAGGCTGCTGACACGGGGTGCGGGAACGTCTACGGCGCCGGTAGGTTCGTCAAACAGGCCCGGGGCGCTAGCCGACACCGTGTCGGACTTCGCAGCCTTGGCAGCCGGCGCGGCTACCTCACCGCCGCCTCCACCCAAGGACTTGGCTAAGCCCTTGAACCCGTACTTCTCATAAAAATCGATCAAAGCACCCGTATTCTCTGCGCCAACAGCTATTGAATTCATAGCAGGCAAATGGGGTAGCCAGTGTTGCAGGTCGCAATCTGTCTTGATTTTCAGTAGGGACTGACCAGTGGGCAACCAGTCCAGCGCCTTGCGCAGGTTCTCTCCCACCACCCCGCCTATCTTGTCCGCGTTGTCCACCACGGCCTGGAGGGAACCATATTCCTGCAACCACTTCACCGCGGTTTTGGGGCCAACCTTGGCGACGCCCGGCACGTTGTCCACGGTGTCGCCGACCAAGGTCTGGTAGTCCAGCATCAGGCGCGCGGGAACGCCAAACTCCGCTTCCACACCCGCCAAGTCACGGCGCTTGCCGTTCATGGTGTCGATGATGGTGATGTGCTCGTTGACCAACTGCGCCAGGTCTTTGTCACCACTGCTCACAATCACCTCAATGCCCTGATTGGCGGCTATCACAGCCAGCGTACCAATCACATCATCAGCCTCCACGCCGGGTACATCCAGCACCGTCCAGCCCAGGTGGCGCACCACTTCATGGATGGGCGCAATCTGGCTGCGCAAATCGTCGGGCATGGGGTCCCGGTGGGCCTTGTATTCAGGGTAAATGGCGTCGCGGAAGGTGGGGCCCTTGGCGTCGAAAACACAAGCCACATAGTCGGCCGGAACCTCTTTGCGTAGGCTGTTCATCATGTTGATCATGATGCGAATGGCACCGGTTTTTTGCACCGTGCCATCGGGCAGTTTGATGCTCATGGTTTCGCCACCGGCGAAGAAAGCGCGGTACAGGTAGCTGGAACCATCGACCAGCAGCAAGGTTTTTCGGGTTTCACTCATCCCGATATTGTGCCCCCACGCTCCGCCGCTACGCCCCCCTACAATTGGGCCATGGCGGTTTATACAGAGGTCTCCTTTGACGAGGCCAGCACTTTCCTCACATCCCTCAAGCTTGGCAACCTTCTAACCCTGGAGGGGTGTTCGGGGGGCATTGAGAACACCAACTACTTCGTCACCACGGACCAGGCGCCTTATGTACTGACCTTGTTCGAGCGACTGAGCGCACAGCAGTTGCCGTTTTACTTGCGGCTCATGAAGCATTTGGCTTTCCACGGCGTTCCAGTACCCGACCCTGCAGCCAATCGCGATGGCGATGTCTTGCACAGCCTGAACGGCAAACCCGCTGCCGTGGTCAATCTCCTGAAGGGCAAAAGCGAACTGGCCCCGGGTGTAGACCATTGCCGCCAGGTAGGCGCCATGCTGGCACGCATGCACTTGGCAGGGCGCGACTACAGCATGCAGCAGCCCAACTTGCGCGGCCTGTCATGGTGGAACGAAACAGTGCCGGTGGTTCTGCCGCACCTGGAACCGGGGCAAGCACAACTGTTGCAGTCCGAATTGGCCTACCAAAACCATATTGCCCAGAGTAGCGCCTACACCGGCCTGCCGCGCGGCGCGATTCACGCCGACCTGTTTCGCGACAACGTCATGTTTGATAGCAGCGATGGCACACCAGTGCTGAGCGGCTTTTTCGATTTTTACTTTGCTGGCACGGATGCCTGGTTGTTTGACCTGGCGGTGTGCCTGAACGACTGGTGCATAGACCTGCCTACGGGCGTGGCTGACCCGGAACGCTCGGCTGCCTTTGTGCAAGCCTACGGCAGCGTGCGCCCCCTGACTCCGCAAGAGCGCGAGCTCCTGCCCGCCATGCTGCGGGCCGGTGCCCTGCGCTTTTGGATTTCCCGCCTTTGGGACTGGTATTTACCGCGAGAAGCTTCCATGCTCAAACCCCACGACCCCACCCATTTCGAGCGCGTGTTGCGCCAGCGCGTGGCCCACCCGCTCACATTGGCCCAATTGGAATGCTACGAGGCGGTGACCGTATGAAGCTACGCATGGTGCCTGCCCGCCAGGGCGCTCAGTGGGTCAAGATGGGGATGCGTACCTTCTTCAAACAACCACTGGCGCTTTCAGGCCTGTTTTTCATGTTTATGGCTGCCATGTCAGTGCTCAGCATGGTGCCTGTATTGGGCAACATCATTGCTTTGGCACTGCTGCCAGCGGCCACGCTGGGCCTGATGGCCGCAACCCAGGAAACCACCAAGGGCAAATTCCCGATGCCCACGGTACTGGTCAGTGCATTCCGCGCAGGACGCCAACAAATGCGTGGCATGCTGGTGCTCGGCGCACTGTATGCCGCTGGTTTTTTGTTGGTCATGGGGGTGTCGGCTTTGGCAGATGGTGGAAAGTTTGCCCGCCTGTATCTGGTAGGCGGTGAGCTTAGTGCCGAGCTACTGATGCAGAGTGATTTTGAATGGGCTGCAATCACTGCCATGGTGCTGTACCTGCCGTTGTCATTGCTGTTTTGGCATGCGCCAGCCTTGGTGCATTGGCATGGCATTTCTCCAGTCAAAAGTCTGTTTTTCAGTCTGGTGGCCTGTTTGCGGAACTTCTGGGCCTTCCTGGTGTTCGGACTGACCTGGATGGCTGTGTTTCTGGGCACAGGCTTGATCGCAGCCGTGATTTCGGCGTTGCTTGGCAGCCCGCAAATGGTGGGGGTCATCCTGTTTCCGGCAGGCATGGCCATGGCGGCCATGTTCTTTACTTCTCTCTATTTCACCTATGACGACACATTTGACGTCATTACAGGAGACACCGCATGACCCAACACAGCCTTGACGGCCGCCGCGAACACGAGGTGCTCTGGTTCCAGCGCCGCAGTTTTCTGCAGGCAGCGGCGGCTTGGACCAGCATGGGCGGCATTGCCGCCGCTCAGGCCCAGTCGCGCAGCAATGTGGTCGAGTTGGTCGGTGACGCCACGGTGAATGGGCGGCGCCTGCTGTCGCAACAGGGCATACAAAGCGGGGACGAAGTGGTCACCGGCCCCGAATCGCGCTTGATTTTCGTTATTGGAAACTCCGCCTTCCATGTTCGCCAAAACTCGCGCATGACGGTGGAGCGTGGCGCCAGCATCAATGCCGTGAGTCTGTTGCGCTTGGTCACCGGGGCTGTGGTCAGCGTGTGGGGCAAAGGCAGCAGCCGCCAAATCGTGACACCCACCATCACCGCCGGCATTCGCGGCACGGGGGTGTATACCGAGGTTTTTGAGGACCAAGGGGGGCGCAGTTATTTCTGCAACTGCTACGGCACGGTCGACATGTCCGCAGGGCGCGACAAAGCCGTCAGCCGCGCGGACTACCACCAAGCCTTTTGGGGTGAAGTGCAACCCAAAGACGGGCGCAGCCTCACCCCCGCCAAAGCAATCAACCACACCGACGAAGAGCTGGAGTACTTAGCCCGCTTGGTCGACCAACGCACCGCCTGGGAGTTGCTTGGCCGCAAGGGCGTCAAGGATGGCAAGGGCTACATGGACGAAACAGGGGGCCAGCGACACCCGGCAGACACCCTGAATCGCTGAGTTACCGACTCTTCCCTTCAGGGATTGGCCTTGCGGTAGGCCGCCAAGGCCTGGGCCAAATCCACATATTCTTCGCACTGGCGATTGCCGCAAATGCGCTCCAAGGCCACCAAATGCTGCTCCGCCATATCCGGTCTGCGGTCCATGAGGTACGCCTCGCCAATGTACTCGTGCGCACCTTTGTGCTGCGGGTTTAGCTGCAAGGCGACTTTGTAGTGCTCGAACGCCCGGGCCAGGTCGGGACGCTCTTGCTTGCGGTATGCAAAGGCCAGCAGGTTGTGGGCATCGGCATTGCCGGGCTCGTCTGCAATGACCCGTTGCGTTTCATGCTTGACAACACGCCAATCCGACTTGGCGACAGCCTCGCGCGCCGCTTTCATTCGCTGATTCACGGTCGGCACATTCATGACCGGTACATCCGCAGCCTGCGACAACCCGGCACACAAAAGCAGAAGCAAACACAGTTTTTTCATCATGGCATTAACGCAGTGAAGGTGAGGCTTTGCAATGTACCAACTTCACAAAACCCCTGCCCTGCCGCCCCCTTGTCACAAAACTGAAACACAAACAACGCATGCTACGAGAGCTTGTTTAACTTGAGGCACTTTGCATGACCGACACTACCCGCTCCTCCAGCGATATCTTCAACAACGAAGACTCCAACACCACCCAAAACCCCCATCTGGAAGACATGATGGCTGCGCGCCTGAGCCGCCGCCGTCTGCTGCTGGGTAGCGCAGGTGCCGTAGCCACTACCGCCTTGGGCAGCATCGGCCTGACCGGCTGCGCCACTGGCGCGGGCATGGGCGCTGCTTCGGGCATGTCTGCTCCGCTGTCGTCGTTGGGCTTTGCTGCTGTAGGCAAAAGTTTGGCTGACAAGGTAGTAGTTCCCGATGGTTACAACGTGCAAATCATTTACGCTTTGGGCGACCCGCTCAAGGCCAGCACCGCTGCCTTCAAGAACGATGGCACCGACACCGACTGGGACAACCGCGCTGGCGACCACCATGACGGGATGGAATATTTCGGCTTGGACGCCAATGGCAAACCTTCTGCCAACAGCGCATCGCGCGCTCTGCTGGCGGTGAACCACGAAGCCACGACCGACCAAAAGCTAAGCTCGTTTTTCATCCATACCGATGGTGGCAAGACCTCGCTGCCCCGCCCCGCAGCGGAAGTTGACAAAGAGCTCTCGATTCACGGTTTGTCTGTGGTGGAAATTGAAGCCAAGGCTGGCCAGTGGAGCTACAAGCAAACCTCCAGCTACAACCGCCGTGTCACCCCCACGACTGAAGTCGTCATCAGCGGCCCAGCCAAAGGCAGCGAGCACCTGGTCACCCTGTTCAGCCCTGACGCCACCCGCGCACGCGGCACCCTGAACAACTGCGGTACCGGCAAGACGCCTTGGGGCACTTTTGTCTCCGGCGAAGAGAATTGGTTCGGCTACTTCCACCGCGATGCCAAGGACAATGACCGTCGCGGAAAAAACGACCAGCAAGTGCCTGCCTTGGTGCGCTACGGACGCCCCGCCGGTGCAGCCAGCCGCCACGGCTGGGAAAGCGCAGGTACTGAAGACAAGTATGTGCGCTGGAACAACGGCGCTGTAGGCGCCAATGCCAAAGCCGACTACCGCAATGAGATGAACACCTTTGGCTACGTGGTGGAAATGGACGCCTACGACCCGACACTAGCGGTTCGCAAGCGCACTGGCCTGGGCCGCTTTGCCCACGAAAGCGTGAGCTTTGCCAAACCGGTTGTCGGGCAACCCATCGTTGCCTACATGGGCGATGATGCCCGCAACGAATACATGTACAAGTTCGTGTCCGCCGCCAAGTGGGACGCTGCCGACGCTAACGCAAGCAACCGTATGGCTGCTGGTGACAAGTACCTCGATAAGGGTACGCTGTACGTGGCCAGCTTTAAGGACGACGGCACCGGCCAATGGATCGAACTATCCATGAACAACCCCATCGTGGCCGCCAACCCTGACTTCGAATTCAAGTCTGACGCAGACGTTGCCATCTTCACCCGCTTGGCGGCCGACGCCGTGAGCGCCACCAAGATGGACCGCCCTGAGTGGGGTGGCATCAACCCACGCACCGGCGAGTTTTACATGACGCTGACCAACAACAGCAACCGCACGGTAGACGGTGACGCTAGCCTCGACTCGGCAAACCCACGCTTCTACAGCGATATGAAGGGCAGCAAAGAGAACAAGGGCAATGTGCACGGCCACATCATCCGCGTTGCCTCCGGCAAGCCAACCGACACCACGTTCAAGTGGGACATCTATTTGTTTGCCTCTGAAGCTGATGCTGACAAGTCCAAGGTCAATCTGTCCAACCTTACGGACGAAAACGACATGTCGGCTCCTGACGGCCTTGTGTTCAGCGATGTGACCGGCCTGTGCTGGATCCAGACTGACGACGGCGCCTACACCGACAAGACCAACTGCATGATGCTCGCAGCCATTCCAGGCAAAGTGGGCGACGGTGGCAAGAAGACTCTGAGCTACAAGCGCTCCGATGGCAGCGAAAAGCGCGTCGACACTTACATCGGCAAGTCCCAGTCACCAGACATCCTCAAGCGCTTCTTGGTCGGCCCGGTGGACTGCGAGATCACGGGTCTGTGCGAAACACCCGATGGCAAGGCCATGTTCATCAACATTCAGCACCCCGGTGAAAACACACCAATGGCCGACATTGGAAATCCCTCTAAGTTCAGCAGCCAGTGGCCCGCCAACGCAGGCTACGGTGCTGGCAAGCGCCCACGCTCCGCCACTATTGTCATCACCAAGAAAGACGGCGGCGTGATCGGTAGCTAAAGCCCCCGCCGCAAGGCCAAATTAGCGGGTTGCAGCAATGCAATCCGCTAATTTTTTGATAGCTACTTTCGCACGCTCCACAAGAGCCAAAGGGCCGCGGCCTATTGTTGGCTGTTACGCGTCTGCCCCGCCACATAGGCAGCTTCAGGCAAGCGCAAGCGCTGAAGCAGCGACTGAGCTACGCTTTTCCTCCATCCCTCTCCCTCGCCTTTTCTGATTTAGCCAGCAACCCCCTCGTAAATGATCTTCCAGGCATTGGCACGGCGTTGCCAGTATTGGCGCAACGTTCGCCCCGATCTTTCACCCACCACCACCTCGCCAAAAGTCGCCACCAAGATCTCGGACTCGTCCGTCCAGCGGATCAGCGATACGTCGCTGAGCTGGACCGCCCGGCCGCCGAGCCTTTGCAGCTCGGTACGTAGCCCCTGGGCGAACTGGGCCAGGTCTTTGCCATCTGCATTGAAATCACTGGCGTAAAACCGGAGCAGGTCCGCTGTCTGCCCGTCTTTCTTGGTTTGGGCCCAGGTTTTCAGGGTGTCGGTCAACAACTGCTTTTCAGCGGCCAGTTGGGCCGGCCGCAACCAGCGGAAGTTTTTGCCAATCAGCACTGGGGTGGTCCGAATTTCCACGGTGCGAATGATGCGGTCCAGATCTGGGTTGGCCACCGCTACACACCCCTCCGTGGCCTGGGGCTCGCGGGCAAACTGGTGCGATGGCGTGCCATGCAGCCAAATGCCGCTGCCGGTTTTGCCTCTGCGCACATCCAACACATTGGGATAATTCACGGGCAGTGCCCCCGCACCATACAAGTCCGGCAGGCTTTTGGGGTCCAGATTGCTGGTAATGAAATAGACGCCCAGCGGCGTGCGCAGGTCACCCTCCACACTTTTCCCCACCCCCGCTTTACCCACCGAGATGTAATAGTCTGCGAGCAGACGGGTGCCGTTGCCGGTGTTTTCAAACAGGTACAGCCGCGCTTTCGCCGTGTCCACTGCGATCGCGTGTTTATTGCGTCTGGACAAAGCAACGAACTCGGACGGAATGGCATCTGCAGGGGGGCGCTCCTGGATGGCGGCAATCCGCAACTGGGACTCCGTACGCAAGGCCTTCAGGTTCTCTGTGCCCGCCTTTGCCAATGCGGCGGGAACATCGCCCAGCACCTGAACAGGGCGTGTCCGGGTAGATAGCAGATCCCCGTAAACCAACTGGGCCAATTGGAAGTGCGGGTAGTCTGCGACCAGCGTTTCCGACTTGCGCAAGGCTTCCCGATAGTTGGCATTGCCAATTTGGCGGTACACCTCTATCAACCGCGCTTCGGCTATTCCATCGCTGGATGCCGCGGGCTTGGTTGGGCTTGCGGGCCTGGACTTTCCCGAAAATGGCGCGCCATACGATGGACTCAGAGCGCACATCCAGAGTGCTGCGACCAGGGGTGCCCAGCGCGCTAGCCACCCATGCCAGCTATACCCATGCCCCAATCCTTGCCCATCTGCCAGAAGATGACTTGTCCGCATGGATGTACCCTTACTTCCTGCTCTTGGCGACTTCTTCAGCCACCAAGGCAGCCAGCTCCTCGGAGCCGAACTGCGGCAAACCCTTTCCGTTCACAAAAAAGGTGGGGGTCTTGGTGACTTCCAGGGCCATCAAGTCCTGGATGTCTTGCTGGAGCAGCCCATCGATGGCCGGGTCTTGTGCGTCCATCAGCGCTTTTTTGATATCCAGGCCGGCCTGTGCTGCCGCCTGGTACGCCAGCTCCACATTGGGGTTGCTGTGGTCCGCCCACGCGGGCTGTGCGGCCAGCACCATTTCCAGAACAGGCAGGTATTTGTCCTGGCGCTTGGCGGCCTCCAGCAACTTGATTACTTGGTCCGATCCCTGGTGGAAGGGCGCGTAGCGGATAACCAGCCGCACGTCATCGGGATACTGCTTCATCAGATCCTTGACGAAGGGGTAAAACGCACGGCAGGTCTCACACGCCGGGTCGAAAAACTCGACGATGGTCACGGGCGCATCTTTGGGACCCAGGATGGGGGAATGCGCCCGTACCAGACTGCTTTCAAATTGGCTGACTTTGTCGGCCTGTGCTTTATGCACACTGCGCTGGTACATGTTCATTCCGACCAGAAAGGCCACAACAGCAATGGTGACCAGGGTGATCACGGTGATTTTTTTGGAGTTCATTTCGACGTTTTTTTCAGGTAAACGGTGAGCAATGCGGTGATGGCCAAGAAGGCCAGCAACGACAGCCAGGGAATCTGGACTCCGTTCAGAATTTCCAGTGGTTGATCGGCGCAGGAAACGCCGGCGCTGCAGGGCACCCACGTCTTGGGAATGACCCCCGCTACCAACAGCGTGTGGTACAGCGCCACGGCACTCCCGGCCACGGCCAATGGCAAGGCGTAGACCCCGCCGCGCCGGTCTTCGCCGTAGCAGGCCATGCCCAACAGCAAGGCCAGCGGGAACATGCAGATGCGCTGGTACCAGCACAGGTTGCAGGGGGGTATCCGCATAACCTCCCCTATGAACAAAGCCCCGGCCGTGGCAAACATGGCGACCAACCATGCTGCTAGCAAAAAACGCCAGTGCTGCTTCATGGCTGGGCCTCGCCAACAGGTGTTTTACGCCCCGAGGGATTCCGTGCCGACAACACCACCCAGGCCACCGCAGCGCCGACCACCAGCACGTCCGCCAGATTGAAGGCGGGCCAGTGCATGCCCTTCCAATGCAGATCGAGAAAGTCCACCACCGCCCCGGTCTGGATGCGGTCTATGAGATTCCCGGCTCCACCGGCAACGACTGCGGCACCGATCCAGCGTTCGGCAGGATCGATTCGCTTCATCAGGCACACGAAGGCAATGGGAAGCACGACCATCAGACTCACAACGATCAGAAAAGGCCTTTGCCAGCCGCCTGCGTCCGCCAGAAAGGAAAACGCAGCACCCGTGTTGCGCGCATGGACCAGGTTGAACCAACCGGTGATTTCAATACCTGCGCCGAAAGGGATGAGCGCTGAAAAATACGCTTTGGTGAACTGGTCCATCGCCACCAGGCCCAGGACAACCAAGATCCACAAGGATCGGTGGGATCTGCCCCACGTGTTTGAAAACATAAATAACCTCAGATTCCGTTACGAAGCGGGCCAGCGATGTGGCTGGCCACTTGGGAGTCGAGGGAGGCTTGCAGGCCGAACCTGCTTGGCGAGCTGGTGCGTCAACCCAACCGGTGGCGCAGATCGCAGTTTTCAGCGGACAGAACAAGGTCGCCCCGCACGGGCCTTTGTATCTGTCAGCGAGGAATGCGAGAAGCCAACTCCCTCATCAGGCCTGGGTAGGCCATTGAGGGCGGTCTGGAATGTCGAGAGGTGCAGAGGTGCGCAGGGCATGGCGGCTGGCTTCCAATATGGCAGAGGCATACACATCCGTTGCTGCCAAATGGCTGGGCAAGGCAACTACACAACCGGCATGGCAGGTGCCACAGTCTGCATCACCTCCGTTCGGTTTCGCCTTGCCAGACGTATCGTCCACGGGGTGGCTGTGCTGGTGCACATGGTGTCCCACGTGTTGGCCCACAGCCCCTGCTTCATGCTGGCAATAGGCACTCGTTGCAGCCCATGTGAGCTGCAAGGGCAACAAAACCAGAATCAACAAGGCCATCCATCTACGCATGGCGAGGAGTTTAGCAGCTGGCATTTTTTGTCGAATCGCTATTCATTTAGTAGCTTCTTGCGCAGCATTCACGGGCGCTAGAAGCCCATTTGACTTGTCATCAAAGCGCGTAGTCGCGCTCCACGCGGGCGATTCGGGTCTTGAAAGCGGCGTACCACTTGGCGTGTCCCAGTTGCTGCGCCACCAGGTGCTCGGCATGGGCTTTCCAGGCGCGGATGGATTCCAGGTCTTTCCAATAGGACACGGTAATGCCGAGCCCGTCGCGGGCGGACTCTACGCCCAGAAAACCTGGCTGCTGTGAGGCGAGCGCCACCATCTTGTCGGCCATGTCGCCATAGCCCTCATCAACCGCAGTACGCAGGCTGGTGAAAATGACCGCGTAGTACGGTGCAGGCGGCGTATTCGCAAGGTCCTGGTTCATCAAGGTCTCCAGAAAGTCAGGGTACGGGGGTGAGTTTGGCTACGCTCAAAGCCAGCCACTTGGTGCCGTGGCGGGGAAAGTTGATCTGGGCACGGGCGTCGTCGCCTGCGCCCTCCAAGGTGAGCACAGTCCCTTCGCCAAACTTGGCATGAAATACCTTTTGCCCCTTGCGCAAGCCAGTGGCCTCTTCCTTGCGCGCCACTTCCGGGGCAGCACGCAGGGCGTTGGCCGGCACATCGCGCCCGGGGTATGAACCATAGTGGCCGCTTGCGCCCGTGGAATATGCCTGGTACCGAAACCGCCCATGCCGCCACCGGCTGGCATGGCTTGCTGTTTCGGGGTGAGGTACTTCAGGCATTCCTCTGGCAGCTCGTCAAAGAAGCGGCTCTTGAGGTTGTAGCGGGTCTGCCCGTGCAGCATCCGGGTTTGCGAGTGGCTGAGGTACAAGCGCTTGCGGGCACGGGTGATGGCCACGTAGGCCAGGCGCCGCTCTTCCTCCAGCCCATCGTGGTCGCTCATGGAGTTTTCGTGGGGGAACAAGCCCTCTTCCATGCCGGTGATGAACACACAATCAAACTCCAAGCCCTTGCTGGAGTGCACCGTCATGAGCTGGATGGCGTCTTGCCCGGCAGCGGCCATGTTGTCGCCCGCTTCGAGCGCGGCGTGGGTCAAGAAAGCTAGCAAGGGCGAGAGGGTTTCGCCGGTGTCGCCGAACTCGTCGGTCGCGGCGTCTGGGGCATCGCTGATCGGCACCGCGTTCAGGCCCTGACTTGAGGGGCTTTGACTCAGGGCCTCGGGTGAACTCACCAGTGCCGTCATGCCCGGCGCCTCGCGGCCGAAGCCTTCTTGCATGACAAAGCTTTCGGCGGCGTTGACCAGTTCGTCCAAGTTCTCGACGCGGTCTTCGCCCTCGCGTTCGTTGCGGTAGTGCTCCAGCAGACCGCTGTGCTCCAGCATGCGCTTGATGATGTCTTTGAGGTTCAGGTTGGCAGTTTGTTCACGCAGCACATCGAGTTTGGCCACAAAGCCCGCAATCAGCGCGCCGGGGCGGCCTGTAAGCGTACTTACCGCGTCGTGCAGAGAGCAACCAGTGGCCTTGGCCAAATCCTGCAGTTGCTCGATGCTGCGTGCGCCAATGCCACGCGCCGGGAAGTTGACAACCCGCAAAAAGCTGGTGTCGTCGTTGGGGTTCTCCAAAAGGCGCAGGTAGGCCAGCGCGTGCTTGATTTCGGCGCGCTCAAAGAAGCGCAAACCGCCGTACACCCGGTAAGGAATGGCCGCGTTGAAAAGCGCGGTTTCAATCACCCGGCTCTGCGCGTTGCTACGGTAGAGCACGGCAATTTCTTTGCGCTCCACATCGTCGCGGATGAGTTGCTTCATCTCGTCCACCATCCACTGCGCCTCGGCAAAATCGCTGGGCGCCTCGTACACCCGCACCGGCTCGCCAGCACCTTGCTCCGTACGCAGGTTTTTGCCCAGGCGGCGGCTGTTGTGGCTGATGAGGGCGTTGGCGCTGTCCAGAATGTTGCTGTAGCTGCGGTAGTTTTGCTCCAGCTTGATCTGCTGGCGCACTGCAAACTCCCGCACAAAGTCCGTCATGTTGCCGACCCGCGCACCGCGAAAGGCATAGATGCTCTGGTCATCATCCCCGACGGCCAATACAGAACCACCACTGCCGCTTTGCACGCCATCACTGCCCCGCCCTGCAATCATCTTGATCCAGGCGTATTGCAGTTTGTTGGTGTCCTGGAACTCGTCAATCAGGATGTGGCGAAAGCGCCGCTGGTAGTGCTCGCGGATAGGACCGTTGTCGCGGAGCAGCTCGTAGGAGCGCAGCATCAGCTCGCCAAAGTCCACCACGCCTTCGCGCTGGCACTGGTCTTCGTAGAGCTGGTAAATCTCGATCTTCTTGCGGGTGTCGGGGTCGCTGGCCACCACGTCTTTAGGGCGCAGACCTTCTTCTTTGCAATTGCCAATGAACCAGCCCATCTGCTTGGGAGGAAAGCGCTCGGTGTCGATGTTGTTCTGCTTGCAAAGGCGCTTGATGGCGCTGAGCTGGTCTTGCGTGTCCAAAATCTGAAACGCCTGGGGCAGGCCCGCGTTTTTGTAATGTGCACGCAAAAAACGGTTGCACAGGCCATGGAAGGTGCCAATCCACATGCCACGCACATTCACCGGCAACATGGCAGACAAGCGCGTCATCATTTCCTTGGCGGCCTTGTTGGTAAAGGTGACCGCCAGAATGCCACCGGGGGACACGTAGCCGTTTTGCAAGAGCCAGGCAATGCGCGTGGTCAGCACCCGGGTTTTTCCAGAACCAGCCCCCGCCAGAATCAGCGCGTGCTCGGCTGGCAGTGTCACAGCAGCCAGCTGCTCGGGGTTGAGGTTGTGTAGCAGGGGGGAGGTGTTGCCAGAGGCGGCGAGGGAATGCATGCCCCGATTGTAGAAAGACGCCGTGCACCACTTGTTGGGGGGACATGTTAAAAACCATATACCACCCCACTTCCAACCCGCCTAGAATCGCGCACCGGGCCCAAGCAATTGGGACCCGGTTTTTTTATGGCCGGGTCCGTTCCAAGCGCCCAGTGTTTTTGAACCTGAAAAACTTTGGATTGGAGCTTGGACCATGGAAATTTTTGACTACGACAACATCCTCTTGCTGCCCCGCAAATGCCGGGTGGAGAGCCGTTCAGAATGTGATGCCAGCGTCGAACTGGGCAACCGCAAATTCCGTATTCCGGCCGTACCCGCCAATATGAAGACCGTGGTGGACGAGTCCATCTGCGAATGGTTGGCCCGCAACGGCTACTTCTACGTAATGCACCGCTTTGACCTGGACAACGTCCAGTTCACCCAGGCCATGCATGCCAAGGGCTTGTTTGCGTCTATCTCACTGGGCGTGAAAAAACCCGACTACGCAACCGTAGACCAGCTCGTTGCCCTGGGCGTTACGCCGGAGTACATCACCATCGACATCGCCCACGGCCATGCCGACAGTGTGCGCGACATGATCATTTACCTGAAGAAAAACCTGCCAGGCAGCTTTGTGATCGCGGGCAATGTGGCGACGCCGGAAGCGGTGATCGATTTGGAGAACTGGGGTGCCGATGCGACCAAGGTCGGCGTGGGACCGGGCAAGGTGTGCATTACCAAGCTCAAGACCGGCTTTGGGACCGGTGGCTGGCAGCTCAGCGCGCTGAAATGGTGCGCCCGTGTGGCCACCAAGCCCATCATCGCCGATGGTGGTATTCGCAGCCATGGCGACATTGCCAAGAGCATTCGCTTTGGCGCGAGCATGGTCATGATCGGCTCGCTGTTTGCAGGCCACGAAGAGTCACCCGGCAAGACCGTGGAAGTGGACGGCACGCTGTTCAAGGAGTACTACGGCTCGGCCAGCGACTTCAACAAGGGCGAGTACAAGCACGTGGAAGGCAAGCGTATTCTGGAGCCCATCAAAGGCAAGTTGGCCGACACGCTGATTGAGATGGAGCAGGATGTGCAAAGCTCCATCAGCTACGCCGGTGGCAAGAAACTGATGGACATCCGCAAGGTGAACTACGTGACCTTGGGCGGTGACAACGCGGGTGAACACTTGTTGATGTAGGCAACACGTGTAAAGGCTGTCAGCGTTGCGACAGCCTTTGACGCATCAAAGACATACGCCTTGCCGCATGTGACGCTATTCTTCAGCGCAGGAGTACCAGAGTCACCATGAAAATTGCACTACTAGGCATTGGTCTCATGGGCCTGCCCATGGGCCGCCGCCTGTGCGAAGCCGGGCATTCGGTCCACGTTTGGAACCGCACTCGGCACAAAGCCGAGCAATTGGCACCACTAGGAGCAACCGTACACACGAGTCCTGGGCAAGCCGCCAAGGGGGCCGAAGTGGTAATACTGATGCTGGACAACGGTGACGTCGTCGGCCGAGTGCTGTTCGAACAAGGCGCGGCAGCCAGCATGGTGCCTGGCACCTTGGTTGTGGACATGTCCTCCATCAAACCGATAGAAGCCAGGGACCATGCCGCGCGCCTGAGCGAACTGGGCGTGGACTACTTGGACGCACCTGTGTCAGGCGGGACCATGGGGGCGGAACAAGGTACGTTGGCCATCATGGTTGGCGGCAAGGCCAGCAACTTTGACCGCGCCGTGCCTGTACTCAAAGTGTTTGGCCGCCCTACCCATGTGGGGCCGATTGGCTCCGGGCAACTGACCAAGCTGGCCAACCAGATGATTGTGGGCGCCACTATTGGTGTGGTGGCCGAGGCCCTGCTGCTGTGTGAACGTGGCGGTGCCGACATGGGCAAGGTGAAAGAGGCCATCACGGGAGGCTTTGCCGACAGCCGCATTTTGCAGGTGCACGGCCAGCGCATGGTGGACCGTGACTTTGCGCCACGGGCACGCATGACGGTACAAATCAAGGACCTGCGTAACGCGTTGGCCACGGCCCATGAAGTGGGATTTGACGCACCCATTACGGCCCTGTTTGAGCAACTGTATGCACAGGGCATCGACCACGGCCTGGCCGATCTGGACCACGCAGGCCTGTTTGTGGAATTGGCCAGCCGCAACGGCATGGCCTGAAACATCACACCGCGCTCAGACGAAAAAAAGGCCTCTTGCGAGGCCTTTTTGACTGGGCTAACCGGGGCAGATTAGTCCGTGTTGCGAGCGGGACGCTTTTTTGCGTCACGGGGCACAAACACCTTGCCGCCGTTGCCAGGCTTGGCAAAGCCGGTGGGCTTGCCAAAGGCAGGCTTGCGGGCCGCAAAGTCGCCGCGCGGTGCACCGAAGTCACCACGGGGAGCCCCAAAATCACCGCGAGGGGCTCCGAAATCGCCACGTGGAGCATGGAAGTCACCGCGAGGCTGGAAGTCGCCACGGGGAGGACGTGCATCACCGCGGGGGGCGCCTTGTCCGGCAAAACGGTCGTTAAAACCACCCTTGCGCTCATAGCTGAAGCCTTCTTTGGCTGCGCCGCCGAAGTCACGGGAGTTTTCACCGAAGCCACGGGGGCCACCGGCAGGTGGGCGTCCGCCGAAGCCGCCGCCATTGCCGCGGTTGCCACCGAAGCCACCTTCACGGGGACCATTGCTGAACTTGCGGTCACGGTCGCCGCCGAATCCGCCACCATTACCGCGACCAGCAAATGCGGGACGTGATTCAGGGGCGCGTTGCTGGGGCTCCAGGCCGGGAATCGTTTCAGCCTTGATGGGCTGGCGTGTATAGGCTTCGATGTCGAAAATCTTGCGACGGTCGCGCATTTCAGCAAAGGTAATGGCAAGGCCATCGCGCCCTGCGCGGCCGGTGCGCCCAATGCGGTGGGTGTAGTCCTCGGCCTTCATAGGCAAGCCAAAGTTGAACACGTGGGTGATGGTGGGTACGTCGATACCACGGGCTGCCACATCAGTCGCCACCAGGATTTGCACCTGACCTTGGCGCAACGCCATCAGGCGGCGGTTGCGCAGACCTTGGCTCAATGCGCCGTGCAATGCCACAGCGTCGAAGCCATCTTGTTGCAGATCGTTGGCCAAGCCATCGCATTCAATTTGGGTGCTGGCAAACACAATTGCCTGGTTAATTCCGGTGTCGCGCAACCAGTGGTCCAGCAGCTTGCGCTTGTGCTGGGCGTTGTCGGCCCAGTGCAGCACTTGCTTGATGTTGACGTGTTTTTCTTGCGGGTTGTCGATGGTCACACGCTGAGGCTCGCGCATCACACGGGCAGCGAGCTGCTGGATGCGGGGTGCGAATGTCGCGCTGAACATCATGGTTTGCTTGCGGCCAATGGTCAGCTGGTTGATTTCAGCCAGGTCATCGGAGAAGCCCAAGTCCAACATACGGTCAGCTTCGTCCACCACTAGGAACTGAACTTGATCCAGTTTGATTTGCATGGAGCGTTGCAGGTCCAACAGGCGGCCAGGTGTGGCAACCACCAAGTTCGCGTTTTGCAGCTTGGCGATTTGCAACTGGTATGGCATGCCGCCTACGATGTTGGCCACGCGCAGACCACGGCAGTGTTGCACAAGGTCAATCGCGTCATGCGCCACTTGCTGGGCCAGTTCACGGGTGGGGCACACAATCAAAGCGCCCGGCGTGGGAGCCTTGAAGTTGCGGACATTGGTAGGGTCCTTGCGCTTGGCACGCTTGGGAGCGGGCTCACCCTTGGCCAGGGCTTCAGCAGACAGACGCTCAAATTCGGCGCGTTCGTCGGCTTCGGCTTGAGCCATTTGGGTCAGCAGGGTGTGCAACACGGGCAACAGGAAGGCCGCAGTTTTGCCACTGCCAGTTTGGCTGGAAACCATCAAGTCGATGAACTTGGCGGCCTGGTTTTTCGTTGCACCCGAGCCCATGGCCAAAGGAATGGCCTTGTTTTGCACCACGGTAGGCTGGGTATAGCCCAGATCTTTACAGGCTTGCACCAGCTCAGGGGCCAGGCCCAACTCGACGAAGCCGTTGGGGGCCTCGACGGTTTCCACAGCATCAGCAGCGTCCAGCTCGGCGGTTTCGCCCAGGGACTCCACGGTGTTGGAAGGCATGGAAATGTTTTCGGCAGGCGCGAATTCGCCTGTCACTTCAAAAGCGTCAGTCATATTTTTCTCACACGCGAGCGCCGCAGGTTGTGCGACTGCTCCGTCAATGGTTAAAAAACATCAACCATCAAACGGAACCTGCTCTGCCCCGCCGTGGGGTCTCAGTGCTGGGGGCGTATATCGCTTGGAAAAGCGAGCCCGGTGAATGAAGGGAGATGTACAAAACTCGCTAGCCGCAATATGCGTTACCAGCGAAGCCTGCGATTATGGCACGAATTCGGGTTTCTACCTAATCCAATTTTAAAAACTGGGTACGGTAATGCACCAATTCGTCGATTGACTCGTGCACATCGGCCAGCGCCGTATGCTTCTGCTGCTTTTTGAATGACTCAGCCACACCCGGCTTCCAGCGCTTGGCCAGCTCTTTGAGCGTACTAACATCCACATTACGGTAATGAAAGAAGGCTTCCAGCTTGGGCATGTACTTGACGAGGAAGCGGCGGTCCTGGCCAATGCTGTTGCCACACAGAGGGGAGCCATTGGCCGGGACGTATTGGCTCAGAAAAGCGATTAAAGCGGCTTCTGCTTCGGCCTCGGTGGTGGTGGAGGCTTTCACCTTATCGATCAAGCCGCTTTTCCCATGGGTACCTTTGTTCCAGGCGTCCATGGTGTCCAGTTGTGCGTTGGTCTGGTGAATCACGAACACAGGACCTTCGACCCTGTTGCCTAGGTGAGGGTCTGTCACGATGACGGCAATCTCAATAATTCGGTCTACCTCGGGCTCAAGACCGGTCATTTCACAATCAAGCCAGACCAAGTTTTTGTCCGATTTAGACAGTGCGGAAGGTGTAGGGGTGTTGGATTCAGCCATGCCCACATTGTCGCCGATGGCCTAAACTCTGGCGCCATGACCGATGCTTCTCCTGTTCCCAACTATTCCCTATGGATGACCGCCGCCTTCGCTCTGGCTTTGATGGCAAGTGTCCTTCTCAAATACTGGCTGGCTACGCGCCAAATGCGCCATGTGGCTGCACACCGTGATGCGGTACCGGCGGCATTTCAGACCCACATCACACTGGACGCCCATCACAAAGCCGCCGACTACACCATCGCTCAGGGCCGCCTGGGCCTCTTGGAGCTGGCGTTTGGAACGGCGTTGGTGCTGGGCTGGACGCTGCTAGGCGGACTGTCGTGGCTCAACGCGACGCTGCTTCAGTGGATGGAGCCTGGCGTGCTGCAGCAAGTCGCCTTGCTGGCTGCATTCATGGTGCTTGGCTCGGCGCTGGATCTGCCCTTTACGCTGTACCGCACCTTTGTATTAGAGCAACGTTTTGGCTTCAACAAAACCACGCCCAAGCTCTGGATTCAGGACTTGGTCAAATCCACACTGGTGGGAGCCGCTATCGGCCTACCTGTTGCCGCCCTGGTGGTATGGATGATGGGTGCCACCGGTGCCTACTGGTGGATATGGACCTGGGGCGTGTGGATGGGCTTCAACATACTGATGCTGCTGGTCTACCCCACTTGGATAGCACCTCTGTTCAACCAGTTCAAGCCACTCGAGGACGCCACCCTCAAAGAACGCGTCTCGACCCTGATGGCCCGCTGCGGCTTTACCTCCAACGGCTTCTACGTTATGGATGGCAGCAAACGCAGCGCACATGCCAATGCTTATTTCACGGGCTTTGGTGCCTCCAAACGTGTGGTGTTTTATGACACCCTGCTGGCTCAGTTGAACCCAGCAGAAGTAGACGCTGTTTTGGCGCATGAGTTGGGCCACTTCAAGCACCGCCACATCATCAAACGCATGGTGGCATTGTTTGGCCTGAGCCTGCTCGGCTTTGCGTTACTGGGCTGGGTCAGCCAGCAGGTCTGGTTCTACACCGGCTTGGGCGTGATCCCCAACATGACTGGCGCCAACGATGCCCTATCTCTATTGCTGTTCATGATGGTGCTGCCGCTCTTGGGTAGTTTTATCGGCCCCGTGTTTGCGCAGCTGTCGCGCAAGCACGAGTTCGAAGCCGATGCCTACGCAGTAGCCCACACCAGCGGAGCCGACCTGTCCTCAGCGCTGCTCAAGCTCTACAAGGACAACGCCTCTACGCTCACACCCGACCCGGTGTACGTGAGGTTCTACTACTCGCACCCACCCGCCTCCGAACGCTTGGGCCGCATGCTGAGCCCTGCAGGAAACTGATATGACCCTTGATATAGAACAAAAAGTGCCACTAGAACCCGTCCGTACTGCGCTAACAGCTACACAAATCATAGCAAACCTGGTCAAGGTCGATGGCTGGAAACTGCATGGCGATGGCGCTGATGTGGCGATCGAAAAGACCTACCGCTTTGACAACTTCCTCAAGACCATGGCGTTTGTAAACGCGCTGGCCTTTATTGCCGAGCAACAGGACCATCACCCCGAGCTTCTGGTGACCTACGGCAGCTGCAGCGTGCGCTTCAACACCCATGAAGCACATGGCGTGTCACGTTCCGACTTTGAATGCGCAGCGCTGGTCGACGCGCTGCTGCAAACCTAAGGCCCGTTGTGGCTGCACCCCAACTGGAACCCGGGATTGTCGTTGCAGGCCACGGCCGCCACGTGTGGGTAGAAACGCCCGATGGCCGCCGCCTGATTTGTCACCCCCGTGGCAAAAAAAGCCAGACCGTGGTGGGTGACCAAGTGTTGTGGCAGGCCACGCAGGATGAGGGCACGATTGAAAAAGTGCTGCCGCGCCGCAACCTGTTTTACCGCCAAGACGAAATTCGCACAAAATCGTTTGCCGCCAACCTGGATCAGGTACTGATCCTGATTGCTGCCGAACCCGAGTTTTCGGAAAGCCAACTATGCCGTGCGCTGATTGCCGCCGAGGCCGAAAAGATCCGCCCAATCATTGCGCTCAACAAAAGCGATTTGGCCGAACCGTTCGCCCGCGCCTGGGAGCGCATGGGCGTGTACCGCGACATGGGCTACCAGGTGGTCCCGCTTGCCCTCAAACCCAAGGCAGAAGACATCAGCGCCACCGAGCTCGACGCGCTCATGCCCTTGATGCAGGACAAAACTACCCTGGTGCTCGGGCCATCTGGCTCGGGCAAGAGCACCCTGATCAACCGTTTGATCCCCAATGCACGGGTACTGACCAACGAGATTTCTACCGCGCTGAACTCGGGCAAGCACACCACCACCAGCACCAACCTGTATTGGGTGGACACGGCTCGGACCACCGCAGTGATTGACTCACCTGGTTTTCAAGAGTTTGGCCTCAACCACATCGAGCCCATGCACTTGGCCAGTCTGATGCCAGACATCAAGGCCCATGCCCAAGAATGCAAGTTCTACAACTGTAGCCACCTTCATGAGCCCGGATGCGGGGTAATACTCAAGGCAAAAGAGGGCACTGTTTCCCACGGAATCAGCGCGAATCGCTACAAAATTTATAGCGACTTGTTCGCTGAACTCTCGCAGAGTCGCTATTGAGCAAGCTGATTTAGCCAATCAGGCGCGCCAGCGAGAGCAGCGCCAAAAACACCATCCACATTACCACTGTGCGCCACACGAGGCCTACCACTGCGCGCAAATGGCCAAGCTCCGGGATTTGACCGCTGCCGATAGGATCGTTCTCACCCAGACGCACGTTCACCGCACCAGCGGTGGCGGCCAGCACGACACCATCGTTGTCCAGTGGATTCGCTGCAGCGTGTCGGCGCCAACTATCCACGGCCTCTTCAAAGCTGCCTACAAAAGCAAAGCTCAATGCAGTCACGCGCGCCGGAAACCAATCGATCACCGCCCAAGCGCTCTGGGCTTGGCCCCGAACGGCATCGCTGACGGGGGCCGTTTCCGGCCGCTGTGTGCGCTTGGCAAACACAGCCACATACTCACTCACCCGGTAGAACACCGCGCCGGCTGGCCCCAGCCCCATCGCGGTCAGAATCGAGTACCAGGCGAACACGCCAAACACATGGCGATGCGCACTTAGCACCGAATGTTCAATCACATGGCGCACCATCTCGCTGCGCGGCAAGGCGCTGGTATCAATACGCATCCACTGAGCCAATGCTGCGCGCGCGGCAGTCTCATCTCCTTCCAGTAAGGCGTCACGCACGATGGTGAAGTGATGGCTAAATTGGCGAAACCCCAGGGTGGCATACAGAATGGCGACGTTCCACACCACGGCCAATGCCCAGCCCAGTTGCCACACCAAGAGCCAATGCACCGCCAGTACCGCCAGACTGGGGCCCAGTACCGCAAGCGACCAAGCCAGCCAGCCATGTTGGGGGCCCCCCGCATCAAAATTGCGCATGACCCAGCGCACCCAATTTCGCACTAAGTTGTGCACCGGATTGATCTGCGGCAGCGGCTTGGCTTGCTCTAGCAAAAGCGCGAGAAGTATGGCGATGAAACTCATGCAGCAATCATAATCATTGCGCTTGGAGAAATCGGTACAGATTGCGCAGCATGCCAGCTGTTGCACCCCAAATAAAGTGCTCCATATGCCCATCGTGGTAGGGCATGGACAACCATTCACGCGCATTTCCTTCCCACTGCACGCAGTAGCGGCGGTGGTTGGCAGGGTTCATGAGGAACTGCAGCGGCACTTCAAACACCTGGGCCACTTCATTGGGGTTAGGCTCAATCACCATTTGTTCACTCACCAATGCCACCACCGGCGTCACCACAAACGCGCTGCCCGTGGTGTAGGTGGGCATAGTGCCCAATACCTCTACGTGGCTGGAAGACAAGCCGACTTCCTCTTGGGCTTCGCGCAGCGCCGTGGCTATTGCATCGGCATCTTCGGGATCGGCCTTACCACCCGGAAAAGCTACCTGACCCGAATGGCTGGACAAGTGACTGGTTCGGTGGGTTAGCAAAACGGTCAATGACTCACGCATCACCAGTGGCACCAGCACGGAAGCCTGCGACGGCATACGATTGGAAAAAGCTGGCTCCGCGATCAGTTCCGGCGACCACACGGGCGCCGCTGCAAAACGCCTCCGCAGAGCGTCGGCACTTAATGCCTCTATAGACACTGCGGGCAAATGGGTATCCAACCCAGCGACAGGGACCATGCGCGGGTCAAACAAGGGTGGGTTGCTCAATTCATGCCAATCCAAAAAATCGAAATCAGGCCGAGCCATGAAAAAAGCCGCCACAAGCAGATGCTGGGGCGGCTTTTTGCCAAAAAACAGAGCGTTGAATTACGCGGATGTTTTCTTTGCTGGCAGCTTTTCCTTGATACGCGCAGACTTACCGCTGCGGTCACGCAGGTAGTACAGCTTGGCACGGCGCACGTCACCACGGCGCTTGACTTCAATGCTAGCGATCAGGGGGCTATAAGTTTGGAATGTACGTTCCACACCTTCGCCACTGGAGATCTTGCGCACGATGAAGCCGCTGTTCAGGCCACGATTGCGCTTGGCAATCACGACACCCTCGTAAGCCTGCACACGCTTGCGAGTGCCTTCAACAACGTTCACGCTCACCACCACGGTGTCACCGGGGGCGAATGCTGGGATGGTTTTGCCCAGACGAGCAATTTCTTCTTGCTCAAGAGTTTGGATCAGGTTCATGATTTCCTTCGTGATCTTGCAAGCGCCGGTGCCGGAATTGGTACCAACCACAGTCTCCCCAAAGAAGCGTGGCCTGGCCGAGCAGAGGATCGGTTAGCCAGCGATTATAGCAAGCTCAAGGCTTTCCAGCCAAGTAGCTCTCATCACACTTATCCAACCGCCCCTGCTTGCGTGCGGCGTCAAGTAAATCAGGGCGGTGCTGTGCGGTTAACGCGAGACGCTGCTCGCGCCGCCAGCGCTCGATTTGCTCATGGTGCCCCGACGTCAACACCTCCGGCACAGCCTGCTCTGCCCAATTCTCTGGCCTGGTGTAGTGGGGACAATCCAGCAGGCCATCCAGCGATGGGTTAAAACTGTCTTGGTGGTGGCTATCGGCGTCGCTGAGTACACCAGGCTGAAGGCGCGCAATGGCATCAAGCATGGCCATGGCCGCCAGCTCGCCGCCGGACAGCACAAAGTCACCCAAGCTGATTTGCCCATCGACATACCGGTCTATGAACCGCTGGTCTATGCCTTCGTATCGGCCACAAACCAAAATGGCCCCCTCGCTGTTGGACCAGCGCTCCACGGCGGTGTGGTTCAGTGCTTGTCCAATCGGGGAGAACAACAATACTGGCACTTGGTCATTGCGGCAGGCGCGAATCGCAAGCAAAGATTTTTCCAATGGTTCGGCCATCATGACCATTCCAGGCCCCCCGCCAAAAGGTCGATCGTCTACCCGACGGTAATTGCCGCTGGCGTAATCTCGGGGGTTGGTGAGTTGCACATGTACCTGCCCGGTCTCGAAAGCACGGCGCGTAATGCCCACCTTGAGAAAGGGCTCAAACAACTCGGGAAACAGCGTAATGACGTCAAAGCGCATGCGCACGCCGATCAGTAGTCAGAGAGCCAGTCCACACGAATGACCTTGGAGGCAATATCCACAGAATCCACATAGGCAGATACAAAAGGAATCATGCGCTCTTGCACCTTGTCATCGGAAAAATATTCAAGCACCAAGACGGTTTGCGGGCCTGTTGACAAGAGTTCCCGCACCGTACCAAGTGCCTCGTCTTGACGATTGATCACATTCAGGCCGATAAGATCAACCCAGTAGTACTCGTTATCCGCTGCCGCAGGAAAGCTGGAACGGGAAACAAAAATACGCGCTCCACGCAAGGCTTCAGCAGCGTTGCGGTCCAGCACCCCGTCGGCACATGCAACAACGGAATCGGAATGCATCTTCGCCTCTTTGACAGAAAGGGAGGCAGTCCCTACAAAGGTCTTCACACCTTTTTCAGTAGGCAAAAGAAACCAGCGCTTGGAGGAGAAAAGTGCCTCTGGATCTGCACTATAGGGGAGGACCTTGAACCAGCCCTTGACACCCCAAGCATCCGCAATGCGACCGACCTCTATAGCGTCCGCTGGCAATTCAGCAACATCAAGACCGGGCAACATGGTATGCAGAAAACACTGGAACCCGCGGTATTACCACGCGTTCCAGCCTCACCATTAAGCGGCTTTTTTAGCGGCTTGGTTAATCAGACGCTCTACGGTAGGAGACGCTTGAGCGCCCACACCTTGCCAGTACGTCAGGCGATCCTGCGCAATGCGGATACTTTCTTCGTTGGCCGTAGCGATGGGGTTGTAAAACCCGATACGCTCGATGAAGCGACCGTCACGACGGGTACGCTTGTCAGCCACAACAATATTGAAAAACGGGCGTGCTTTTGCACCGCCACGGGCGAGTCGAATGACGACCATGATTTATCCTTTGGGTGACTGATATAAATCAGCCATTTAATTCAGAGTTGAGACACGCAACTGACCACCCGGCCAGTGACACTCTGAATAGCTCTCCATTATAACGTTTTCCATCTACATGACCACAATTAGACCCAGCAGCCATGCCGACGTCGGCGCTTTGACCGCAATTTACGCTCACCACGTGCTCCATGGCACGGGGACTTTTGAGATTACTCCCCCTACAGAAGACGACATGGCAGAACGGCGTGCCGATGTGTTGTCCAAGGGACTTCCTTACCTAGTGCTGGAGGATGGCTCTGGCGTTATCGGATTTGCATACTGCAACTGGTTCAAGCCACGCCCGGCCTACCGCTTCTCAGCCGAAGACTCCATTTACTTGGCACCTGCGGCTACTGGCCGTGGACTGGGGCGTCTGCTATTGCAAGAGCTGATAGCACAAGCTGAACGCGCCGGGGTGCGAAAACTGATCGCAGTAATTGGTGACTCTGCCAACCAAGGCTCCATCGGCGTGCACCAAAGTTGCGGCTTCCAAGCGGTGGGCGTGCTATCTGCTTGTGGCTGGAAATTTGACCGATGGCTGGATGTGGTGCTGATGGAGCGCTTTATTGGTGCCGGCAACACCACCCCCGCAGCGGACGCAGCGACATGAAAAACAAGACTATTGCAGTCTGGCTCACCTTGTTGCTGGGCGCCCTGGGCCTGCACCGCCGCTACCTTCTGGGCCGGTTCGACACCCTCGCCCTTCTGTTGCCCATCCCCACCCTACTGGGCTGTTACGGCGTGCTCCGCGTCCGCACTTTCGGGGTAGACGACCAATGGAGCTGGGTGCTGATGCCGTTGCTAGGTTTTACGCTGGCCGGGTGTGCACTCAACGCCATCGTCTACGGGCTGATGTCGGCGGAACACTGGAACCGCAAGTTCAACCCTACAAGCCCTGAAGACGCCCCCCAAGGTATCAGCAACTGGATCACCATCATTGGTTTAGGCTTGGCTCTGATGTTGGGGACCACCGTGCTGATGGCCAGCATGGCCTTTAGTTTCCAGCGCTACTTTGAATACCAGATGGAACGATCAAGTAGCCTCTCCCAAGGCGCAGGCCTAAAAGAATCAGCAGATTGACTTGTTCAATACTCGAAAGACTGACGCCACCAAGGCAAGTCGCTCGAGCTTTCGCCCACGGTGTGTTGCGGAGAAACAGATAGCGTTCAAGGGGCGTGGAAAATGAAGTACGCCGCCCCACCATAACCGGGCCAGCCCACACAAAATCCTTTTTGACGGGCTGTTTCAGGCACACCATGGCAAGAAGGCGCCTGCAACAAGGAATTGAGTAAGGCAATGCCCCAACTCAACAGAGCCGCGATTTACCACTATCCTGCTGGCAGACTTTTCAGACGACCGTACCACGCGGACGCCACGACAACACTGCTGGCGACCGACAACAAAAAGGCTTCCACGCTCCCGATCCCACTTATCCGGCCATAAAAAAAGCCCCGTCGCTTGCACGACGGGGCTTCTTACACGGTCACGCCGTAAGCTGTTTAGGCATTCACGGTTGCAGCGGAGTCGGTGTAGTCGTCGATCTTGTCAAAGTTCAAATATTGGTACACCTTGTCGCTTGCCGCCGTCAGCACGCCCATGTCGGCCAAGTACTCTTCTTTGGTAGGAATACGCCCCAGCTTGGAGCAGATAGCAGCCAGTTCGGCCGAACCCAGGTACACATTGCTATTTTTACCGAGACGGTTGGGGAAGTTTCTCGTAGATGTGGAGAACACGGTGGCGCCCTCCTTCACCTGTGCCTGGTTGCCCATGCAGAGGCTACAGCCCGGCATTTCCATGCGTGCGCCAGCACTGCCCAGCACGCCGTAATGGCCTTCGTCGCTCAGTTGCTTCGCATCCATCTTGGTTGGTGGGGCAACCCAAAGTTTGACCGGGATGTCGCGCTTATTCTCCAGCAGCTTGGAGGCCGCGCGGAAATGACCGATGTTAGTCATGCAAGAGCCAATGAACACTTCGTCGATCTTGGCACCCGCTACGTCGGCCAATGTCTTTACATCGTCCGGGTCATTGGGGCATGCCACGATAGGTTCGTGGATGTCGGCCAGATCAATTTCTATAACCGCAGCGTAGTCCGCGTCAGCATCCCCCTTCAGCAACTCCGGATTTTTTAACCAGGCCTCTTGGGCGGCAATGCGGCGTGCCAGCGTGCGGGCGTCAGAATAACCGTTGGCAATCATCCACTTCATCATGGTGATGTTGCTGTTGATGTACTCAATGATCGGTTCTTTGTTCAGGTGCACGGTGCAACCGGCCGCAGAACGTTCAGCCGACGCATCGGACAACTCAAACGCCTGCTCAACCTTCAAATCAGGCAAGCCTTCGATTTCCAGAATGCGACCGGAAAAAATGTTCTTCTTGCCCTTCTTCTCCACCGTGAGCAATCCTGCCTTGATGGCGTAGAGAGGAATTGCATTGACGAGGTCACGTAGCGTCACACCGTTTTGCATCTTGCCCTTGAAGCGCACCAAGACCGACTCGGGCATATCTAGCGGCATTACGCCTGTCGCAGCGGCAAACGCCACCAGACCCGAGCCTGCGGGGAAGCTAATGCCGATGGGGAAACGGGTGTGGCTATCGCCACCGGTGCCCACGGTGTCAGGCAGGAGCAGGCGGTTCAACCAGCTATGGATGACACCATCACCAGGACGCAGCGAAATACCGCCGCGGGTACTGATGAAATCGGGCAGCTCGTGGTGCATCTTCACGTCCACCGGTTTGGGATAAGCGGCAGTGTGGCAGAAGGATTGCATCACCAAATCAGCACTGAAGCCCAGGCAAGCCAGGTCTTTCAGCTCGTCACGGGTCATGGGGCCGGTGGTGTCTTGCGAACCCACCGACGTCATCTTGGGCTCGCAATACGTACCGGGTCGCACGCCTTGGCCCTCTGGCAGTCCGCACGCACGGCCGACCATCTTCTGGGCAAGGCTGAAGCCTTTCTTGGTGTCCACAGGATCCTGGGGCAGTCGGAACAAGGTAGAGGGCTTCAGGCCCAACGCTTCACGGGCCTTGGCGGTCAGGCCGCGGCCGATTATCAGGGGAATACGGCCTCCGGCGCGCACTTCGTCGAACAAGACTTCACTCTTCACGACAAACGATGCGATCTCCTTGCCATCCTTGAACGCCTTGCCGTCATAGGGACGCAACTCAACGACGTCGCCCATGTTCATGGAGTTCACATCCAGCTCGATGGGCAGAGCCCCAGCATCTTCCATGGTGTTATAGAAAATTGGGGCGATCTTGGTACCCAGGCACACGCCGCCAAAACGCTTGTTCGGCACAAAAGGAATATCTTCACCGGTAAACCACAACACGCTGTTGGTGGCGGACTTTCGGGAAGAGCCTGTACCAACGACATCGCCCACATAGGCCACCAGATTGCCACGGGCACGCAGGTCTTCAATGAACTTGATGGGGCCGCGCTTGCCGTCTTCTTCAGGGGTGATGCCATCGCGTTTGTTCTTGAGCATGGCCAAGGCGTGCAACGGAATATCGGGGCGGCTCCAAGCGTCAGGTGCAGGAGACAGGTCGTCCGTATTGGTTTCTCCAGTCACTTTCAGGATGGTGACGGTGATGGACTGGGGTACTTCGGGGCGGCTGGTGAACCACTCTGCTTCGGCCCAGCTTTGCAACACGGCTTTGGCGTGCGCGTTGCCCTTGTCGGCCTTTTCCTTGACGTCATGGAACTGGTCAAACATCAGCAACGTTTTCTTCAGGCCTTCCGCAGCTTCGGCAGCCACGGTCGCGTCGTCCAGCAAATCAACCATCGGGCTGATGTTGTAGCCGCCCAGCATGGTGCCCAGCAATTCGGTGGCGCGGGCGCGCGAGATCAGGGCACATTTTTCGGTGCCATGGGCCACTGCAGCAAGGTAACTGGCTTTGACCTTGGCAGCATCGTCCACGCCGGCAGGTACGCGATGCGTGATCAGGTCCACCAAAAATGCTTCTTCTCCCGCTGGAGGCGCTTTGAGCAATTCAATCAATTCGCTGGTCTGCTTGGCAGACAAAGCCAATGGGGGAATGCCCAGAGCGGCACGTTCGGCCACATGGTCACGATAAGCTTTTAACATCATCATCTCCTTCAGTAACAATAAAACGGCGTAAACCTATATTGAATATGCGCAAGCAGCTATCTAATTCGTAGCAGTACGGATCACGCC
>REAW01000002.1 GCA_004293725.1 Curvibacter sp. | reverse complement strand
AAGTTGAAGAAAAAGGGGCTGGAAAGTCGGTGCGGCGACAGCCAAATCCCCGACTTCCAAGCGGGGCCAGTCCGGGGATAAAGATGCGCTGAACCTAAGTTGTTGTCAGGTAGCCGACACACCCAACGTTTTCAAAATGTGGGCCCAGTGCCGGGGCTCTACCGGCGTGATGGAGAGACGGTTGCCCTTCTTCAAAACCAGTAAGTCTGTAAGAGCGGCGTCTGCGCGCAGTTGGGGCAGGGTGACGTTGCGGGTCTTGTGCACTACCTGCACGTCCACCAACAGCCAGCGCGGTGCGTCCGCCTTGCTGGCCGCATCAAAGTAGGGCGATGCGGGGTCGAATTGCGTGGGGTCCACATTGTTGCCGGATGCCACCCGCGCAATCCCCACAATGCCCGGCTCCGCACAGCTGGAGTGGTAGAACAACACGCCATCCCCCACCTGCATGCTGTCGCGCATGAAGTTGCGCGCCTGGTAGTTGCGCACGCCGGTCCAGGACACGGTGGCGTCGGGCATGGCCAGCACATCGTCAATCGAGGCCTCGGCGGGCTCGGCTTTCATGAGCCAGTAGTTGGGCATGGGGGTAGAGGTTTTGTGTTGGAAGGAGCTAAAGAATAACGCGTTGGACTTCCGGTCCTGTTGGTGCGGATGACAGCCCGCTGTCTTTTCTATTACCTGGGAAGTAATTGAGTAGATACAACAAACCGAACACACTGGACGCACTGTGAAAGGAAACACTGTGAAGAAACCACACTTGTATCTCGCCCTCGGAGCCGGATCCTTTGGTCCATTGCTGCAATTCAACGCTGGAGGGGGAAAAGCATGACTCCCTTGATTAGCGAGTGGTTCATCCGCATCAGTTTCGGGTTGACCGGTTTGATCCACGTCCTGCCGCTGGCGGGTGTTTTGGGGCGATTCACGCTGGAGCTAGCGTATGGCGTCACGCTGGGTGAGGGGCAAGATTTGACCATTCTTATGCAGCATCGGGCTCTTCTCTTTGGCTTGCTGGCAGCGGCGTGTTTTGCAGCAGTGCTCAACCCCGCGTGGCGCTGGCCGGTGGGTATCGCAGCGCTGATCAGCATGCTTGGCTTTGTGCTGTTTGCGGCATTACAAACTCACGGCGCGGCGATCGCCAAAGTCATGTGGGTCGATGTGGGTGCGGCTCTGCTACTAAGTGTTAGGCTGCTTTTTCACTTCAAAGCAGTCCGCTGAACCCGAGGGCTTCTGATGATGGCGCCGAAGTCTCTTGTTCAGCTCATGCTCGCTGTACTCTTCACCCACGAACTGGATGCAATGACCCAGTCCGAATGGCGGCTGCTCTATGTGTTGCAGAGTTTGGATGACGACCAGGGCCGGTGGTGGTTTGTGGCTATGCACGTTCCGCTGTTTTGGGCACTCATTGTGCTCACGCACCATACCAGCGATCTTGTGCAACGCGCAAGCCGACGAGGTTTGGCGATGTTTTGCATCATCCATGCCGTATTGCACTGGCGATTGGCCGACAATCCGCTCTCTACCTTTAGTTCACCGCTGTCGTGGGGCTTGATTCTGGGCGCTGCAGCGTTGGGTGCCGCATATTTGGGTATGGAAGTTCACGACGCGAGGTCACGAAAGAACTAATGCACAAAAGGCGCGGTTCACAGTTTTCCATGTCCCCAAGCCAAAAGATGGGTGGACCTTGGGTTCGGTTTAAGTGGCCCGTACCACTATCAACCAATCTCCCGTACCCGGAGCTTCCACCAGCAGGGCCCCATCGGAGTCCCAGATCCCGCTTCTCCCTGCCGACACAAAGCCGCCCGAAGGCCCGCCGTGGTTTGCAACCACCACGGTCATGGCGTGTTCGCGGGCATATCCAGCCCACAGAGGCGCTTCGGCAGAGTAGCCATTGGCAGATGTGAGGATGCTGGCGGCGTAAATCCTCGCACCGGCGTTTGCAGCTTGCGCTGCATGGCTGGGGTGATTGGTGTCGGCACAGATGGCACTGGCGATAGGGTGGCCATACCAGTGTTGCAGATGTACGGGCGCTGCGCCTGGCGTGGCGAACTGGGTTTCAGTGCCATGCAAGTGGTGCTTGGCATAGACCGCGTGGTTGCCGTCAGGTTGCAGGGTAATCGCGCCTATGGAGGGCAGGGCGCTGTCGCTGTCTACTGGCGCGCCCACGGTGATGGCCATGCCGGTGCGCCGGCTTGCTTCGCGCAGAGGCGCCAGCAAGGCGTGCTGCGGGTGGAGCACGAGGCCGGGCATGGCGGCAAGCTCGTAGCCAGTGAGCGAGAGTTCGGGAAAGACCAGCCACTGCACGCCAAGCTGCGCGGCCGCATCCACAAAGCGCAGATGGGTCTGCACATTGGCCACCACGTCCAGCGGGACCGAGGTGCTTTGCGCAGCGGCAATCGTAAATGCTATGTTTTTGATAGCTGCTTGCGCAATATTCATAAAGGCTAGCGGCCTAATTGGAGTGTAAGAAAGAGGTGTTCGTAGGCCGATCGGGCAAAGTCAGGGTGGCCGTGCGGGCCGGTGTTTGCGCCACCAGAGCGCCCCGGCGCCACACCATGAGGCGGGTGGCCTTGAGGCGAAGGGCCTCAATGGGGTTGCGCGCCTGCAGCAGCACGAAGTCTGCATGGCAGCCGGCCTCCAGCCCGTAGCCTGGCAGGTGCAGGATGCGGGCGGGGTTCTTGGTGACCGCGTCAAAGCATTGCTGCATGGCGCTTTGGCTGGTCATCTGCGCCACGTGCAGGCCCATGCTGGCCACTTCCAACATGTCGCCACTGCCCATGCTGTACCAAGGGTCCATGCAGCAGTCTTGGCCGAAGGCGACGGTCATGCCGGCGGCCATGATTTCGGGCACGCGGGTCATGCCGCGACGCTTGGGATAGGTGTCGTGGCGGCCTTGCAAGGTAATGTTGATGAGCGGGTTGCTAACTACGCTGAGTTGCGCCTCGGCCATCAGCGGCAGCAGCTTGCTGACGTAGTAGTTGTCCATGCTGTGCATGGAGGTGAGGTGGGAGCCGGTCACGCGGCCATGCAGCCCCAGGCGGTTGGCTTCAAAGGCGAGGGTTTCGACATGGCGCGAAAGCGGGTCGTCCGACTCGTCGCAGTGCATGTCGACCAGCTTGCCTTGCTCAGCGGCCAGTTCGCACAGCAGTCTGACGCTGGCCGCACCATCGGCCATGGTGCGCTCGAAATGGGGTATGCCGCCCACCACGTCCACGCCCAGACTCAGTGCTTTTTTGAGGTTGTCCACGCCGCCTTTACTGCGCAAAACGCCGTCCTGCGGGAAGGCGACCAGCTGTAGGTCAATATAGGGCGCGACCTTTTTCTTGACAGCCAACAGGGCCTCCACCGCCAGCATGCTCGGGTCGCTGGTGTCCACATGGCTGCGGATGGCCAGCAGGCCGTTTGCCACCGCCCAGTCGCAGTAGGCTAAAGCGCGGTCCACCAGCGCGTCAAAAGTTAGGTGCGGTTTGAGCTCGCCCCACAGTGCAATACCCTCCAGCAGCGTGCCACTCTGGTTCAGGCGCGGCAAGCCAAGGCTGAGCGTGGCGTCCATGTGGAAGTGCGCATCCACAAAGGGTGTGGAGAGCAGCATGCCGCCGGCGTCCACTACCTCCCGGGCCGCTGCGACCTCAGGTGTCAGCCCGGTCGTGACTTCGGTGATGCGTCCAGCTTGCACGGCAACGGATATGTTGGTACGCCCGTCGGGGAGGGTGGCGTTGTGGATGAGCAGGTCGAGCATGGTGAAAACTCCCGCACCCGGTGTGAGCGGGTGCTATAAAAAACATAGCTACCCGCGCATATTCTGCGGGTGCTAATGGCAAATTTGCTTGTTAATTGCTTATTGGGTACCGAAGATGCGGTCGCCCGCATCACCCAAGCCCGGCATGATGTAACCGTGGTCATTCAGGCCACGGTCGATGGCTGCGGTGAAGACACGCACATCGGGGTGCGCCTTGTACAGGGTGTTGATGCCTTCGGGGCAGGTCAACAGGCACAGGAACTTTATGGACTTGGGGTTGCAGGCCTTGAGGCGCGTCACCGCAGCGGCGGCAGAGTTGCCGGTGGCCAGCATCGGGTCCACCACGACCACATCGCGCTCTTCCATGTTGCTGGGCATCTTGAAGTAGTACTCCACCGCCTGCAAGGTTTTGGGGTCGCGGTACAGGCCGACGTGGCCCACGCGGGCGCCGGGCACCACGCCGAGCACGCCGTCCAGAATGCCGTTGCCCGCGCGCAGCACGCTGGCAAACACCAGCTTTTTGCCGTCGATGACCTTGCCGGTTGTTTTTTCCAGCGGGGTTTCAATTTCCAGGTCTTGCAAAGGCATGTCGCGGCAGACCTCATAAATCATCAGGCCAGCCAGCTCGTTGAGCAGGCGGCGAAAGCTGCTGGTGCTGGCTTCCTTCTTGCGCATGAGCGTGAGTTTGTGCTGTACCAGCGGGTGGTCAATCAGCGTGACATTGGCGCGGGCTGCGGGATCGAGGGTGACCATGTTCGTATTCCTTGTTGGTTTTATGAAGGGGGCGATTGTCGCAAAGCGGGTGGGATGCCGGCTTTTACCTGCGGCTTCCGCCCAGGATGCTGCCCAGCACGCCACGGATGATTTGGCGACCGACTTCACGGCCGATAGAGCTGGCCGCGCTTTTGATCATTTGCTCGCCCACGCTGGCCCGCGAGCGTCGGGCGCCGCCACCCAGCATATCGCCAATGCTGTCCAGAAGGCCGCCGCCAGCAGGTGCCGCCTGGGGTTCTGGTGCCGGCGCAGCGCGCCCGGCGCGTGCCCGGGGGGCTGCTGGGTCTAGGTCTTCTGGTGTTGCATCAGTGGCCGGCTCGCGACTAAGGGTGCGGCCTTTGAGTGCCTCAAACGCTGACGTACGGTCTACCGCTTTTTCATACACACCGGCAACGATGGAGTCGGTAAGGAGCGCTTTGCGTTGTTCCGGTTGGATGGGTCCAATCTGGCTGGCAGGCGGCAGGACATACACGCGCTCGGTGAGCGCTGGACGGCCTTTTTCATCCAGCAGGCTGATCAGCGCCTCGCCGACGCCGAGCTCGGTAATGGCGGTGGCCACATCCAGTCCGGGGTTGGCACGCATGGTGTCCGCCGCACTCTTGACAGCTTTTTGGTCGCGCGGGGTGAATGCGCGCAAGGCGTGTTGTACGCGGTTGCCTAACTGGGCCAGCACGCTGTCGGGAATGTCCAGCGGGTTTTGGGTGACGAAGAACACGCCCACACCCTTGGATCGCACCAATCGCACCACCAGCTCAATGCGCTCAATCAGCACCTTGGGTGCGTCGGCAAACAGCAGGTGGGCCTCGTCAAAAAAGAAGACCAGTTTGGGTTTGTCCAGGTCGCCCACTTCAGGCAAGGCCTCGAACAGTTCGCTCAGCATCCACAGCAAGAAGGTGGCATACAGGCGGGGCGACTGCATGAGTTTGTCGGCCGCCAAAACATTGACCACGCCTTTGCCCGAGCCGTCGGTCTGCATAAAGTCGGCAATGTTGAGCATGGGCTCGCCAAAGAATTGGTCGCCGCCTTGCTCCTCGATTTGCATCAGGCCGCGCTGGATGGCTCCAATGCTGGCGGCGCTGATGTTGCCGTATTCGGTGGTGTATTGGCTGGCGTTGTCGCCCACGTCCTGGCACATGGCGCGCAGGTCTTTCATGTCCAAGAGCAGCAGGCCGTCGTCATCCGCAATCTTGAACACCAGTTGCAATACGCCCGCCTGGGTTTCGTTCAGGTTCAGCATGCGCGCCAGAAGAAGGGGGCCCAGGTCGCTCACAGTGGCACGCACGGGGTGGCCTTGCTGGCCAAACACGTCCCACAGCGAGGTGGGGTAGGCAGAAAAGGCCGGTTCGGAGATACCGCGTTCCTGGAGAATCTTGCCGAGTTTTGCGCCCAATGCACCTTTTTGAGAGATGCCGGTCAGGTCGCCTTTGACATCGGCCATAAATACGGGTACGCCGATGCTGGAAAAGCCCTCGGCCAAGGTCTGCAAGGTGATGGTTTTGCCAGTCCCGGTAGCGCCAGTAATGAGCCCATGACGGTTGGCCTTGTCGGGTCGCAGAAAACACCGAACCATGGAGTTACCGGTGCCGTGTTGGGCAATCAAGATGCCCTCGTCTTGGATGGAAGCCATGAAAGTCCCAAAAAGTACAATTGAAGGAGTAGCGTAACGAATTTTCAAAGGAAATCGCGTGGCAGGACACAGTAAATGGGCCAATATTCAGCATCGCAAGGGCCGCCAGGACGAGAAACGGCAGCGTATCTGGACGCGGGTCATGCGCGAAATCATGGTGGCGGCCCGCTTGGGTGGTGGCGACTTGAGTGCCAACCCGCGATTGCGTTTGGCGATTGAGAAGGGCAAGGCGGCCAACATGCCGGCTGAAAACGTCAAGTACGGCATTGCCAAGGCCACTGGCACGCTGGAAGGCATTACTTACGAAGAAATCCGCTACGAAGGGTATGGAATTGGCGGCGCAGCCATCATCGTGGACACGATGACCGACAACAAGGTGCGCACAGTGGCGGTGGTGCGTCACGCGTTCAGCAAACACGGCGGAAATATGGGTGCCGAAGGTTCGGTGGCTTTTCAGTTCAAACACTGCGGCCAGTTGATTTTTGCACCCGGTACCAGCGAAGACAAACTGATGGAAGTGGCGCTGGAGGCCGGTGCCGAAGATGTGATCACTGGCGATGACGGCGCCATCGAGGTGCTGACTGCCTATCCCGACTTTGAATCCGTGAAGGCTGCGCTGGAAGCTGCTGGCTTGATTGCAGAGGTGGCCGGCGTAACCATGCGTGCTGACAACACCATTGAGCTGACTGGCGATGACGCCGAGCGCATGCAAAAACTGCTGGACGTTCTCGAAGACCTGGACGACACCCAAGAGATTTACCACAACGCAGCGCTTTGAAGTTTGCTGGGGCAGATCGTTGAATCTCCCCCCCCTCCTTGTAAGGATCCTTATGAATATTCTCGTAATTGGCGGCGGTGGCCGCGAACACGCTTTGGCGTGGAAACTGGCCCAGTCCCCCAAAGCTCCGCGGGTGTATGTCGCCCCAGGCAACGGCGGCACCGCCACCGACCCCCACTTGGAAAACATTGCCCTCTCGGATGTGGTGGCCCTGCGCGAGTGGGCCCAGAGCAACAAAATGACGCTCACCCTGGTTGGCCCTGAGGTGCCGTTGGCTGCGGGTGTGGTGGATGAGTTTCGCGCACACGGTCTGCGTATTTTTGGTCCCACCAAGGCCGCCGCCCAATTGGAAAGCTCCAAGGCGTTCAGCAAGGCGTTTATGCGGCGCCACAGCATCCCCACGGCCGAGTACGCCACCTTTTCGGACCCGGCCGCCGCCCACGCCTATGTCGACAAGATGGGCGCCCCCACCGTGGTCAAGGCCGATGGCCTGGCTGCTGGTAAAGGTGTGGTGGTGGCGATGACCGTGGCGGAAGCCCACGAAGCGATTGACTTCATGCTGGTAGACAACACCCTCGGCGTGGCACACAACGACGGTGGCGCGCGGGTGGTGATCGAAGAGTTTCTGGAAGGCGAAGAGGCCAGCTTCATCGTCATGGTGGACGGAAAAAATGTGCTGCCCTTGGCCACGAGCCAAGACCACAAACGTCTGTTGGATGGCGACCAAGGGCCCAATACTGGTGGCATGGGCGCCTATTCGCCCGCTCCCGTGGTCACGCCCGACATCCACGCCAAAGCCATGCGCGAGATCATTTTGCCTACAGTCAAGGGCATGGAAGCGGATGGAATTCCTTTCAGCGGATTTTTGTATGCCGGCCTGATGATCGACAAAAACGGCCAGCCCAAAACGCTGGAATTCAACTGCCGCATGGGTGACCCCGAGACACAGCCCATCATGATGCGATTGAAGTCCGATTTGGTGGATGTGCTGATGGCTGCGACCGAACCTGGCCCCCACGGCAAGTTAGACGAAGTGGAGCTGCAATGGGACCGACGTACCGCCCTGGGCGTGGTGTTGGCAGCGCATGGCTACCCGTTGAGCCCACGCAAGGGTGATGCCATCACCGGTATACCGAAAGACACTGAGGATGCGGCCGTTTTTCACGCAGGTACAACGCTGAAAGACGGTGTGCTGCAAACCTCTGGCGGGCGCGTGCTGTGCGTGACGGCGTTGGCCGACAGCGTGAAGCAGGCCCAGCAGCGCGCCTACCTGGCCATAAGCGACATCAAGTTCAATGGCATGCAGTACCGCACTGACATTGGATACCGGGCCATCAGGGGCTGAACGCACAAGGATCCCCCATGTCTGATATGCACGTGACCCCCTCGCTGGTGCGCCAGTACCTGATGGATTTGCAAAGTCGCATCGTCGGTGCGATTGCAACGCTGGATGGCGGTGTTTTTCTCGCTGACGCGTGGGAAAAAGCGCCGCACGAACCCTTGCAGGGCAGCGGCATTACGCAAATTCTGGAGGGCGGTGCGGTGTTTGAGCGCGCGGGATGCGGTTTTTCACATGTGCGCGGCCCTCGGTTGCCGCCAAGTGCCACCCAGCACCGACCAGAGCTTTCGGGTGCGCCATTTGAGGCTATGGGGGTTTCGCTGGTGTTTCATCCACGCAATCCCTATGTGCCTACCGTGCATATGAATGTGCGCATGCTGACTGCCAAGAATCCGCAGGGACAAGAGGTCTGCTGGTTTGGCGGTGGAATGGACCTGACACCGTATTACGGCTTCGAGGAAGACGCCATCCACTTTCACCAGACCTGCAAAATCGCACTGCTGCCCTTTGGTGAAGACAAGTACCCGCGCTTCAAGAAGTGGTGTGACGAGTATTTCTTTTTGAAACACCGTAACGAGCCGCGCGGCGTGGGTGGGGTGTTTTTTGACGATTTTTCTGAGTTGGGTCAAGACCGCAGCTTTGGAATGCTGCAGTCCGTCGGTGATGCGTTTTTGAGTGCCTATCTGCCGATCGTA